>JBILKY010000272.1:0-4989 GCA_044376395.1 Chthoniobacteraceae bacterium
GTCGCCTTCAGCGACTGATCATTGACTCGAAGATCGCGACCCGAGGATCCGAAGCAGCGAACCTCGACCTCCATTAATTGGGAAAGCTCTCTCGTGAGGTAATCCACGTGCACACCGGCACCACCATAAATGTTCGGTGGAAACTCATTGGTCAGAATCAAACTTTTCATTTCCGTTCTCTCCTTGCACCTCCAAAGCAAAAGCTCAACAAAGTGGATTCAAACTTACACCATTGCGCCGCGGCATTTCCCAGAAAGACAAGGGGCGCACTCCGCCTTTAACGGAAAGCGCCCCACGCAAACTCAACTCCGATCAATCGGGCACGTGTTCAGTCAATAATCGCCATGCCAGCGTGATTGGATGTTATGCTTCGACCTCGACACCCATCTGGCGCGCGGTGCCGGCAATGATGCGAACAGCAGCAGCCTCGGTTCGAGCGTTCAAATCTTTCATCTTGCGCTGGGCAATTTCAGAGATTTGTTTCTTGGACAGCTTGCCGACCTTCGTCTTGTTAGGCTCTTTCGAACCCGCCGCGATGTTCAGCGCCTTCTTGATAAGAATTGCGGCTGGTGGCTGCTTGGTGATGAAGGTGAAACTCTTGTCCTTGTAGACGGTGATTACCACCGGAAGGATTTCGCCGGCCTGCTTTTGGGTTGCGGCGTTGAACTCCTTACAAAAACCCATGATGTTCACCCCGTTTTGACCCAAAGCAGGGCCGATAGGAGGAGCTGGATTCGCGGATCCTGCAGGGATCTGCAGTTTGATGGTTGCTACGATTTCTTTAGCCATGGTGCTTTATTCCTTGTTTTTAAAATGTGTTTTCGGCTCGGGGCGCGGGCTTTGAATCACGCACGTTCCACCTGCCAGTATTCGAGATCCACAAGCGTGTTGCGACCGAAGATGCTCACAGAAACACGCAGTTTGCCGCGTTCTGGATCGATTTCCTCCACAACGCCACTTTGATTTTCAAACGGTCCATCGGCCACTTTCACCGTTTCACCAACGGAGAACGAAATCTTTGGAATGACGCTTTCCTCCCGTTCGCGGACTTGATTCAGCAGAGCGGCGACTTCCGAGTCACGCATCGGAATCGGCTGGTCCTTCGTGCCCGCAAATCCGATGACGCCAGGCGTGTCCTTGATGAAGTACCAAGTACGATCCACGAGGTTTACGCGTTTGGAGTCCGTCGGATCGTCAAAAAGCCACATGTTAACGATCAAATATCCTGGGAAAAACTTGCGCGTAGATTCGGTCTTCTTGCCGCGCTTGACTTCGGAAACGCGTTCGGTGGGAAGGATGACCTCGTAGACGAAGTCGCCCATCTCTTCGGTCTTCATCCGCTTTACGAGATTGTCGCGCACTTTTTGTTCCTGTCCGGAAAGGACGTGAACGACAAACCACTGCTTACGCTTTTGTTCTTCAGTCATGGGTTACTTAGTTAGGGTGCCCACCAAGCTCATCATCACCAAGTCCCAAAGTGACACGAAGCCGCTCAAAAGAAGCATGGCGACGATCACGACGGTGGTGGAGTCAATCAGTTCGCGATACTTCTTCACACCGCGTTCCTGCGGATCCCAAGGCCAAGACGCCTTCTGGAGTTCGGCTTTTACTTCCGAGAAAAATGTTCGTGTTTTAGCAAGCATCTGGAGACGGGGGTGTGGGGAATGCGAGACTGCTTTTTTGAAACGGTCGACCGAAGTCCACTTGTAATTAAAAAATCAGGAGCACGGCAGGAGGGACTTGAACCCCCAACAAGCGGTTTTGGAGACCGCTGCTCTACCAATTGAGCTACTGCCGTTTTTAACGGCTCTTTTTCTGAGCTGAAACTAAACTCCTATCTTCTGAGGGTGAAAATTCCCCGCGGCCTTTCGACCGGGGGAATATTTCCGATTGATTGTTAAGCATCGCGATTCACGCCCGAGGACGCTTTACCGCGAACACAACAGCCCGAGGCTAGCCAATGTCAGCGACGCGGCCTGCACCCACGGTTTTACCACCTTCGCGGATAGCGAAACGCATGGTTTTTTCCATGGCGATAGGCGTGATCAGTTCAACCGAAACGCTTACGTTGTCACCAGGCATCACCATTTCAACACCCTCAGGAAGGGTCACGGAACCCGTCACGTCCGTGGTGCGGAAGTAGAACTGGGGACGGTAGTTGTTGAAGAAAGGAGTGTGACGGCCACCTTCATCCTTGGAGAGGACATACACCTCAGCCTTGAACTTTTTGTACGCCTTCACCGAACCGGGCTTGGCCAGAACCTGACCGCGCTCGACGTCTTCCTTTTTGATGCCGCGCAGCAACACGCCAACGTTGTCGCCAGCACGAGCTTCGTCCAGAAGCTTGCGGAACATTTCGATATCGGTGACCGTGGTCTTCACGGTGTCTTTGAGACCGATGATCTCAATTTCTTCCATCTTCTTGAGGATACCACGCTCCACACGGCCCGTCGCAACCGTTCCACGGCCTTCAATGTTGAAGACGTCTTCAACAGGCATGAGGAAAGGCTGGTCGACCGGACGCTCAGGAAGCGGGATGTACTCGTCAACCGCGTCCATCAGATCAGCGATGCACTTCGCCGCAGCGGAGCTCGGGTCGCCGGATTCAAGGGCGGCTTTAGCCGAACCCTTGACGATCGGGATGGTATCGCCAGGGAAATCGTAGGAAGACAGCAGGTCGCGAACTTCCATTTCAACCAACTCGAGCAACTCGGGGTCATCCACCATGTCGCACTTGTTTAGAAAAACCACGATGGAAGGAACACCCACCTGGCGAGCGAGAAGGATATGCTCACGGGTCTGGGGCATCGGACCATCCGCTGCCGAGCAGACCAGAATCGCGCCGTCCATCTGAGCCGCACCAGTGATCATGTTTTTGACATAATCCGCATGGCCGGGGCAGTCGACGTGCGCGTAGTGGCGCTTGTCGGTCTGGTATTCAACGTGGGCGGTGTTGATGGTGATGCCACGCTCCTTTTCTTCGGGAGCTGCGTCGATCTCATCGTACTTTTTCGCTTCCGCGTATCCTTTTTTGGAAAGGATCGTGGTGATAGCAGCAGTGAGGGTGGTCTTGCCGTGGTCGACGTGGCCAATAGTGCCAACGTTGACGTGCGGTTTCGTGCGTTCGAATTGCGCCTTGGCCATAGGGTCAGGTCAGTGGTTGTTTGGTTTAGGTTCAGTTAATTAAAGCGGTCGCTACAACAAGTGGAGCCTGGGACCGGGATTGAACCGGCGACCTCGTCCTTACCAAGGACGTGCTCTACCAACTGAGCTACCCAGGCACTTGCTGCTCTCGCGCAAGGCTCGCCGGTCTGCAAACCCCTGAGAGTCCCGAGGGACCTTCTGGAAATTTAGCAAAAAAGCGGAGGCGCAACCTAGCAAAGGGGGGAGGGGTGTCAACAGATTCCTCTGTTCGCGAACTCCTAAAAGGTAGATTTTGAGTTTTTTTCGCTAAAAACGTCCTCTTTTGCCTTTGCCTTGCGCCAGCCGTTCCTCATTTTTGCACGGCTCCAAGGCCACCGTCACCTGCCGCCGTCACCCCATCCCTCGAAATGAGTCTCTCCGAATTCATGCGCTCTCGAATGAGCGCCGTCGACCGCGCACTCGACGGGTTTCTACCAAAGGCCTCGGCAAAGCCGGCCACCATCCACAAGGCGATGCGTTACAGTCTGTTCGCAGGTGGAAAACGTCTCCGGCCAATCCTCTCGCTTGCCGCAGCCGAGCTCTGCGGGGGTTCCGCGAGTGATGCGCTACCGGCGGCCTGCGCGGTGGAATGCATCCACACGTATTCGCTCGTCCACGACGACCTGCCTTGCATGGACGACGACGACCTCCGGCGCGGGCGCCCAACCAGCCACAAAGTGTTCGGCGAAGGCATCGCAGTGCTGGCCGGCGACGCCCTACTGACCATCGCGTTTGAGATCATTGCCCGCAGCAAAGGGTCCAAGCGCTACCCCGCATCGCAGATGGTTCGCGAACTTGCCGATGCTGCCGGAAGCAAATGGCTCATCGCGGGGCAAGTGATGGACCTTGAAGGCGAGGGTGCGGCTGTTTCCAAGTCTGAGCTCCGTTTCATCCATCAGGCAAAGACCGCCGCACTTCTGACCAGCGCGCTTCGACTGGGCGCCATGAGCGCCAACGCCACCCCTGCCAAGCTTCGCGCCATCACGGACTTCGGGCAGGCACTGGGCCTTGCCTTCCAGGTTATCGACGACATCCTCGACGTGACGCAAACCACCGAGAAGCTGGGAAAAACTGCGGGCAAAGACGTCGCAGCCACGAAGGCTACTTACCCCGCGCTCTTTGGTTTGAAACGTGCGCGCGCGGTCGCCCATGAGCTCACTGAAAAGGCGACCGCCGCCCTGAAACCTTTTGGAAAGAGGGGCGACATCGTGCGAGAGATATCCAATTCCCTGTTGAGCCGCGAGTACTGACCTCACACGCGCTCGCCCATCCCGTGCGCGCCGGCCCGCTCAAATGCGGGAACCCTGCACACTGCTCAGAATTCAAGACGCCCTTCAGTCCGCACTCAGTGTGGCACCTCAGCAAGCCAAGCGGCTGCACTGAAGTTTGGATGCACATCGGCGGCAAGATCCCCGGCCTCCCCTTTGCAAAGGCGCAGGAACGCGACGTAAGCGATCATCGCCGCATTATCCGTGCAAAGAGCAGGAGGCGCCAAAAGCAACCGCACGCCGGCAGCATCGCATGCTTGCTTGAAACGCTCGCGCAGCCTCGCGTTGCAGCTCACCCCGCCACTCAATGCAAGAGCCGTGACTCTCGACAGCCTGACAGCGCGCATCGTTTTCTCCAAGAGCACATCGACCACAGCCTCTTGGAAAGACGCACAAATGTCCGCAACGGGCACGGGATCGTGCTTGGGCAACAAATAGCGCACGGCGGTCTTCAGGCCGCTGAATGAGAATTGATAGTCGCCAGAGTGCAGCATGCTTCGAGGCAAAGAAAAGCGCCGTGCATCTCCCTGCTCGGCCA
>JBILKY010000273.1:0-4974 GCA_044376395.1 Chthoniobacteraceae bacterium
CAAAAACAGGGCGAAAACTTGAGTGCATCGTTTTGTGTGAGCGGTTGTTTTGAAGTGCGTGTGGTAACTCACTTTCAAACAAATTGTTCCCCACAGAACGATGCTTTTTAATTTAGGAGTTCGGGTTTAAAGCGGCACTCGCGCAAAAATAGCAGCCTGTTTGCGCTCCTGCTGGCGCACATGCTGTAGCCGCCAGCTTCTTGCCGATGCTGTCAAACGGCCTCCCTCCATTTCCACTGGGAAAGCAGAGAAAATCAGGAAGAGGCGGATGCGGAATCGTTCGATTCGCCACCCATTTGCGTCGCCAGACTGGCAGGAGAGTGGATCGTGAGGCATTCCAGACTTTTCCCGTAGAACGGACCGAATTGTGTCTTGTCGCCGGTCAACAGAACATCACACCTGCGTTGGATGGCAGCGGCCAACACGGGGCGGTCTTTTTCAGGCATTTCCGGGGCGATCCCGGGCGGAAGGAAACAACGGAGCGTCGCAGAGAATTCGATTTGATTGAGCAAACCCTCAAAATCCTGCAGGGACCCGGGAAACTTCGCCTCCGAGTTCCGGCGGGCTTCCTCAACAACATAGGCATCGGCCACCAGAGTCTGGCCGCTGGACTTCAAGACCTCCAAAAAGCCCCGCATGGCGCCGGCGCTTTTTCCCGCGGAGAAAAGGATGTTTGCATCAAGGAAAACCCGCATGCGCCTTTATTTTTTGAAGCATTGCCCCAACTCCAAAGCCTGTGACAGTTCGGATTCGGCGGCATCAAATTCAGCAATTCGTTCTTGTGAATATATTTCCACCGGAAGCGTGACGGCAGGCCGCAAAAGAATACCCTCAGAGGTAGTCTCGGCGATGAGACTGTCTTGGGGGCGAATCCCCGCGGCTTGCCGCATGGCTGCGGGGAGGGCAATGAGGCCACGGCCAGAAACAGAGAGGGTCATTTGCATAGATTCAATATACAGAAAAGCAGAGAATCTGCAACATCCGGATGCAAACAGCGCCTTCGCGGCAGTCATGCAGGGTGAAAGCATTCCATGGATGGAATCACCTCAGGTTCTGCTTGTTCACTGTTCACTCAAAAAGGCCCTCCACCCCATTTTTACGGCCCACTCCGAGGCGCCATCCGAGCGCGGGCATCAGCCGCATTCCGATCCGCTCATTTATCGCGCATGCTACTTGGCGCCATTGTTGTGAGCTTACAAATTGACGCCAGCAGCGAACTGCTTCAACCGCTCCCCTTCGTTGCGAACCTCCGCCAGCAATTGACACCAGTCGTCGGGCGGATGCCCGCTCTCGAGCATCTTGCGAAACACGCGATAGGCATCATCGCTGCTGTAGTAGGCACGCTTGGCGTCCTCATCGTTGACCCAGACGAGCACAATCACTCTGCTTGTCGCGTGGTAGCGGAAGAACAACCGATACTGCTGGAAGAACTTCGCTCGGAACCAGTGCTTGAACTCGCCGCCGAGGGTGCTGCCCTGGCGGTACTCGAGCCGCGCAGGATCTTGCGGAATCACGTCGAACGCCAGTTTTGTAACAGCGGCCAGTCGCTTGCTGGCGTTCTTGCTCACGTACCCAACTGGGTCCTTCTGCCTGAAGGCCTCAACCTGTTGCGCAAGCGCTTCAATTTGAATCAGGAACAGCGGATGAGCGAAGACCGTCCAGCCATGAAGGACCAAAAGCATGAGGTTGACTCCGATCATTCATCATCGGGCGATAAACTGGCATCGCGATCAAACTCAACGTCGCCAACCAGCGATCGAAGCCGTTGAACGAGGCCGGCGTCAACAGACTGCAGGCGCCCCGGGTGGCTGGCGATGTCTTGCGCTAAGAACCTCAGAAACTGTGCGAGCACCGGATCGTCACCATTCGGGGCTTCTGCACGGGTCAGCACCACCTCGCCGCTGGGGCGGATGGTGTAATGGATCTTGTCGCGTTTGCTGAGCCGCAGAGCACGGCGCACAGTCTCCGGTACCGTGGTCTGATAACGGTCAGTCAGCGTGGATTCAACTTCGAGCGTGGCAGGCATGGCGTTCTTCAGTCAAACATCCGAATGAGCTCAAAGTAATGCAATCACCTTACTATGTCAATGCGTTTGCATTACTTGGGATGATTGATGCCCAGTCAGCGAGGATCCAATTCGACCTCAAAACCCGCTGTAAGCCGAAGGTCCTCGGAGCCGCTCCCAAGCATGACTTTGAACGAACCGGGCTCAACCACGCGCTTTCCCGAGCGGTTGATGAGCTCAAGCTGGGAAGCGGAAAGCTTGAGAGCAACCGTCCTCGCTTCACCCGGCTTCAAATGCACCCGCTCAAAGCCGCACAGGTTGAGCTCGTAAGTGGTCACGCTGCTGGTGTCCTGATGAAAGTACATCTGCACCACCTCATCCCCTGCGCGGGCTCCCTTGTTTTTCAAAACACAGCTGACAGTCAACTCGCCGGAGGGCGTAATCTTGGGGCTGCTCAATTGGATATTCTCGTAAGCGAAGGTCGTGTAGCTGAGACCGAATCCAAACGGATAGAGCGCGCCTTCGGCCATGCTGTCACCGAATCCGTTCGGGTCATACCGCTTGGACTGTGTCGCATGGCTTCCCGGCTTGAATGGAAAGTTAAACGGCAATTGCCCGACGGATTTTGGAAATGTCACGGGCAGCCGGCCTCCGGGATTGTAGTCGCCAAAAAGCGCCTCCGCGATGGCGGTGCCGCCCGCCTCGCCCGGATTCCATGCTTCAAGAATCGCGGGAACATAGCGTTGGATCCAATTGATGGATGCCGGCTTTCCGGTCATCAAGACCGCCACAACAGGCTTGCCAGTTTTCATAAGCGCCTGAACCAGCGTAGTCTGATGTCCCGGCAGATCCAAACTGGTGCGGCTTTTGGATTCGCCGATGGTCGCGTTGGAGTCGCCAATGCAGACAATCACGGCTTCGGCCTTCATCGCAGCGTCAACCGCTTCCTGAATCATGCCGGCCTCACTCTCGTTTGGAGGCTCTGGAAACAGCTCTGACTCCGGCCAACGCTTGTCGGTGACCGTGCATCCAAGCGCGTAAGAAACCTCGGTTCCGGCGCTCTTTAGAAAGGACTGTATCCCTTCCAGAGCGGAAACCACGGCTCCCCCATTGGACCCATAACGGTCAAAGGATGTCTCGGTGAGCGTTGCTGTCGGCCCGCAAACCAATACGTGTTTGAGCGACTTGGAAAGTGGAAGCGTGGAGTTGGCATTTTTGAGAAGCACGAGCGATTCGCGCGCCGCCCTGAGCGCAACGGCCTTGGCCTCGGGAGTGCCCATCGCGGCATTCGCCCCCGAAGGATCCACGTAGGGCGCATCAAAAAGCCCTTCGATGAACTTCACCCGCAACACATCGCGAACCCTCGCGTCGATCACGTCCATCGAGAGCCTTCCCGCCGCGAGCTCATTGCGCACTGGCAGAATGAAAGTTTCCGGCGTTTTGAACGTCGTGCGCACGTTCCCGCCCTCGCGCAGAAACATCGCAGCGCCTTCGTCTGGATTCGCAGCGACATGATGTTTTGAGTACAAAAACTCAACCGCCTCGCTGTCGGAAACAACGTACCCCTTGAACCCCCACTGCTTGCGCAGGCGCTCGATCAAGAAGTCGGCGCTACCCGAAACCGGCACACCGTCGTAGTCATTGTAGGAGCTCATCACTCCAAGGAGCCCCCCCTCCTTGACGGCGCGCTCCCACGGCTTGAGGTGAAGCATCTCCATCTCACGCGGTGCGACATGGGGATCGGTCCGCGCATTTCCGTCGCGCCCGCCCTTGGGCTCGCTGTAGACCGCAAAATGTTTCGAAGTCGCGGCAAGTCCGTGGCCGCGAATGGCCTTGATCATCCGCAACCCAAGCGTGCCCACGTGATAGGGTTCCTCACCATAGCATTCAACGACACGCCCCCAACGGGGATCCCGCGCCAGGTCGAGCAGCGGTGCGTAAACGTTGCGGTACCCGATTGCCTTCGACTCCTTGGCGACAACCTCCCCGACTGCCGACAACAGGTCCGGATTCCAGGACGCACCGAGCGCAATGTCCGCCGGAAAATTGATGGTCTTCCGGTAATTCGCCCCGCGCACTCCCTCGTTGGTGTACTCGACAGGAATGCCAAGGCGCGTCTCCTCGATGAACCAACGTTGGATCTCGTTGAGCGCACGGACCGTGGCTTCCGGGGTGGCGATGTGCGGATTATCCGGATCGCCGGATTTGCCGACGCCGTTGTGCATTTCATCGATGTTGGCAATGCCGTCCTTCCAGATCTGATTCTTCCAATCAGCCGTTGGAAGCGGATCCTTCAAGACGCGGCGGTAACCGTAGAGGGTCGCAAGCTGGCACGTCTTCTCATCCACATTCATCTGAGAGAGCAAATCGGAAATCCGTTCCTCGATTTCCTTCGAGGGATCCTCGAAAAGTTCCCGGCGCCCGTTTTTGTTAAAATCAATCCATCCGTCGTGATAAATATCTTTAACCGACTGCAGGCCGATCTGCGCGGGTTTGAGAGGCGCAGCCTCTGAAGGGAAACAAAGGATTGCCGAAATGCTGAGAACAAGAGGCCACGCGCCGTTGGACGGATTTTGATCGGAAACACGGAAGCGGGCGGATGAGACGGTTTTCATGGGCGGCTAAAAGTGGTCGGTTCGACCGGTTGAGGGCGAACCGGGAGATGATTGAACGGCGCCCGAGTCCACTTGAAACGCGGCATGAAGGGAAGATCCGAGTGGATCCAATGACAGCGAGCCCCGTGACCTGTTATTCGGGGACGGGTCATTCGAGGTCCAAGCGCAGATGCACGTTTGATTGGCTGTGAAGGTTGGCTTGGAAAGCAAGCCGCCCCGCTCTGGCGGTTAGCCTGAGCGGGGCGGGGATACTGGCAACGTCCTACTTTCGCGCAACCTATAGAAGCACTATCATTGGGGCTGCAGCGTTTCACTTCCGTGTTCGGAATGGGAACGGGTGGTTCCACTGCGCTA
>JBILKY010000063.1:0-14677 GCA_044376395.1 Chthoniobacteraceae bacterium
TGATTCGCCATTGATCGAGCGGCTCAATCTGGGGCCGATCTCGACGATGAAGATCTCTTGGGACCAGCCGCATGAGGGAAATATGTTCGAGTTCTTGTATCGCCGCCGCTCGATTGAGCGCGCCTGAGAACTGGTTCAGCAATGATGCTTCCATTCGATTTCCAGCCCCGCACACGCGTCGTTTTTGGTAGCGGCGTATTGAGCCGGCTTGGCGAGGTCGTCCGTGAGCTTGGCGGCAGACGCGCGCTGATCGTCACGGACAAGGGGATCGTCGCTGCCGGGCATCTGGATGGCGCGCGAAGCATGCTTGAAAAAGACGGCATCCACGTATCCGTGTTCGATGGCGTCAGAGAGAATCCTGATACCGAGGATGTATCGCTCTGCGTTGACGCTGCGCGCAGTTTCGGTGTGGACCTGTTCGTGGGGCTTGGCGGGGGCAGTTCCATGGATACAGCCAAGGGTGCCAATTTCATTCTCACCAATGGCGGTGAGATGCGTGACTACCATGGGGTCGGCAAGGCGAGCAAACCAATGCTGCCACTCGTCGCGATCCCCACGACGGCTGGGACAGGCAGCGAGTGTCAGTCCTTTGCGTTGATTACGGATCCTGCGAGTCATTTGAAGATGGCATGCGGCGACCCCAAAGCGGCGGCGCGTGTCGCGCTCTTGGATCCGGAACTAACCGTCTCGCAGCCACCGAGGGTGACCGCCTGCACCGGCGTCGATGCCCTCGTGCACGCGTTGGAGACGGCGGTCACCAAAAAGCGTACCGAACTTTCGCGTCTTTTCTCACGCGAGGCGTTTTGTTTGATCATCAAGGCGTTTCCCGCAGTTCTGGCAAAGCCTGACGATCTGGATGCGCGCGGGGCGATGCTTCTAGGGGCTGCTTATGCAGGCATGGCGATTGAAAATTCAATGCTCGGTTGCGCCCATTCCGCTGCAAACCCACTCACCGCACATTTTGGTGTGATCCATGGGCAGGCCGTGGGTCGTCTCATCCCAAGCGTCATGCGGCGCAACGCCAGAGAGGAGTCTGTCCTCAGCGAATATGACGCTCTAGCTGGCTTGGCGGGTTATTCTTCTTTTGAGCCTTTGATCGGGAGGATTGAAGAGATTCTCAACCTCGCGGGGCTTGACGCGCCGCTTGGCAAGCTGGGCGTGACTGAAGAGTCTATCGGCAAGATGGCCCAAGAGGCATCTGCCCAGTGGACTGCATCATTCAATCCGGTGCGCTACGAAACGAGCGATTTTGAGGCGATTTACCGGGGATTATTGTGATGCAAACGCACGTCACGAATTCAAAGAACCTGTCCGCCCAAGCTTCGAAAAGTTTGCTGCTAACCGCTATGCTCTTTTGCTGCGCCACTGCGAGCATGGGTGCCGATTGGACGATGCATCGTGGTGGGCCGAGGCTCGACGGGTACTCCTCAATGGATGCAAGCTCCGCACCCCGGTCGGAATGGACTTTCAGTGCGGGCAAGCCGATCAAGGGCGGTGCAGTGATTGCGCGTAGCAAAGTTTACGTGGGTGACGATGCCGGGGTGTTCCACGCACTGAGCTTGAAGGATGGAAAGGAGATCTGGACCTATAAAACTCAGGGGCCAATCGAAGCGACGCCGTTGGTATTGGGGGCGCTTGTGTACGTCGGGTCAGTGGATGGAAAGCTCTACGCGTTCGATGCTGAAAATGGTGACGTTCGCTGGGTTTATGAGACAGCAGACAAGATCATTGGCGGGGCGAATTTCGCGAGTGCACCAGACGGATCCGGCAATTGGCTGCTGTTTGGCAGTTACGATGCAACGCTCCACTGTGTGGATGCCGTCTCAGGCACCCTGATTTGGACCTGCCTTACAGACAATTACATCAACGGAACTCCTGCACTGCTTCCAAATGATGAAGTCATTTTCGGCGGTTGTGATGCGCTGCTCAGGATTATTTCCCTCAAGGACGGCAAACAGCGCGGCCAGATCGAGGCAGATGCCTACGTGGCCTCGTCGGTGGCAGTCGCAGAGGACGGCAAGGCTTATGTGGGTCATTATGGCAATGTGGTTTTGGGGATGGATGTCGCCGCCGCGAAGGTCATCTGGACTTATCGGGATCGCGCCTTTCCCTACTTGTCCAGCGCAGCGATTCACGGCGATCGGTTGGTCATCGGGGGAAATGACAAGCGGGTCCACTGCATCGGGTTGTCTGATGGTCATGGGATTTGGCAGTTCTCCACTAGGGGCAAGGTCGACGGGTCCCCCGTGATATGCGGCGACACGGTCGTTGTTGGTTCGCAGGACGGGAGGCTCTATGGAGTCGCTCTGACAGACGGCGCGGAGAGATGGGTTTATGACATCGGCGCTCCGATCGTTGCGTCGGCAGCCGTCGCTGATGGGTGGATTATCATCGGCGCCGAGGACGGGGCGTTACACGCTTTGAAAACTCAGAAGAAATAATGAGCGCTGAATCTTTGACCTCTCATTCCTCCAGTCAGCCGGACACAAACGAGGAAACCCGGGCAGGAAACTATTTTGTTTCCAACTATCCACCGTTTCATTTCTGGGATCCGGCTACCGCCAAGCATCTTCCTGAATTACTGGCGCTTCCCGCTGCGCCAGAAACTCCCCTGGGTGTGTATTTCCACATTCCCTTCTGCCGGAAGCGCTGCCACTTTTGCTACTTCAGAGTATACACCGACAAGAACGCCGGCGAGATACAGCGCTACCTGGATGCGGGGACTGCTGAGTTGGAAAAGTATGCGAACGCTCCTTTCGTCAATGGACGTCTGCCGCAATTCATCTATTTCGGCGGCGGGACTCCGAGCTACCTGAGTGTGTCACAATTGCGGTCTTTGACGGATCGAATGAAGGCTTTGCTGCCGTGGACTGATGCGCAGGAAGTTACGTTTGAGGCTGAGCCGGGTACGCTGAATGAGTCTAAACTCCATGCGATCCGTGAACTCGGTGTCACGCGGCTGAGCCTTGGTGTTGAGAATTTCGACTCGCGCATTTTGGAAATCAACGGACGAGCCCATAGGGCGGATGAAATTCAGCGCGCCTACACCGCTGCGCGATCGGCGGGCTTTCCTCAGATCAACGTCGATCTAATTTCCGGCATGGTGGAGGAAACGGATGAAAACTGGAGGGAGAACATACGCAAGCTTGTGGATATGGCGCCGGACTGCGTGACGATTTATCAAATGGAAGTGCCCTATAACACCGGCATCTACAAGCAGATGAAGGTGGACGGCAAGTTGGTGGCTCCGGTGGCTGACTGGACCACGAAGAGGGGATGGGTGGATTTTGCGTTCACTGAGTTGGAGCGCGCCGGATACACCGTGACCAGCGGTTACACGGCGGTTCGCGATCCTGCAAAGACCAAGTTTGTTTATCGTGATTCGCTCTGGAAAGGTGCTGACCTGATCGGCGCCGGAGTTGCCTCTTTCTCTCACATCGGCGGTGTGCATTTTCAGAATGTGGCTGAAATTGGACAGTACATCGAAACCGTAGAGGCCGGGGCGTTACCCGCGTCGAGAGCAATGGCCACCACACCGGAAGAGCGCATGATCCGGGAACTGATCTTGCAAATGAAACTCGGCAGCGTGGACGCGCCTTATTTTCTAAAAAAGTTCGGTGACGATATCCGCGTGCGTTTCGCTGCGCAATGGGCTGAGTTGGTGTCTCGGAATCTGGGAGTCTGGAGTGACGATTGCTTTATCCTCACGCGCGCTGCACTTCTCAAAGTTGACACTCTCCTGCATCCTTTTTTCCTGCCGCAACATCAGAACTCGCGTTACACATGAGAAGTCTCCCGTGTGAATTCTCGAGTCTGCTGCATCGTTTCCGTCCTCTTGGTGTCGGTGAAATAAGGGTGCTTGGTGGCGGAGAGCTTCCCGAGGTTGCTGCGACGATGCTCGTCCACAACGGGGATATGACTTCACGGCTTGAAGCATTGCACGCTGACGAAATCTGCCTTGACGTCGTGAATAGCTTGGTCGCTGAGGGCGACGGCTATTTCCGTGAGGTGGTTCTGAGAAAAGCCACTGATTTGCGCGCGGTTGAATACGGGGTAATCGAAATAGTGCTTAGTGGGTTTTCTCAGAATCTCCGGGACCAGATCGCGCAAGGAAAAGTTCCCCTCGGGGGGCTGTTAAATCGCGACGGACTTGGATATTTCAGTGAGCCATATTGTTTTTTTGGGCTGTATCCGAATGAATGGATGCGAGAGATCTTCGGCTCTTCAGGTGTGTCTGAACTCTACGGGCGCTGCAACATTTTGAAGCGTACCGACGGTGTGGTTTTAGCGAGGATTGTCGAAGTGCTGCCTTCTTTAACGTTGCACGCGTAACTAATGCTGAAACTCATGCTAAAAATGCCCCCTCAACACGCTGTTTCGAATGCATCCGTCTTTGATTCCTGCGGATTCAGCATGAAGACTCATGGGAAGTTCAATAAGCTAGTGAGAGGAGCACGGTGTGGAGCGTGGGCGGTTGTGGTTGCGTGCGCTTCATTTGTTTCATTTGTTCAAGCAGCTGAATGGCCCCGTTTCCTCGGGCCGTCAAACGACTTGAAGCCCTTGGACGAGGCAGGCAAGGAGTTGGTTGCTACGTCCTCTCTTGTAGAAGACTGGAGTTTTAACAAGGGAAAGGGTTGGGCGACTCCGATCGTCGCAGGCGACTCCGTCCTTGTTTTTCACCGGGTTGGATCTGACGAGGTGCTCGATTGTTTGGATGCGAAGACTGGAAAGGTTAAATGGCACTACGAGTACAGCGCGCCGTATCGTGACCGGTTCGGTGCCAGCGATGGAGTGCGCTCAAGCCCGGTTGTTGATGCTGGGAGAGTGTTTTTATTCGGAGTCACCGGCCAGTTGCACTGCGTTGACCTTCTGACAGGTAAAAAGCAATGGATGCGTGATTTGAAGCGGGACTATCGACTTAAAGATAACTTCTTCGGACACGGTTCTTCCCCTCTAGTTGTGGATGAGAAAGTGATTCTTCCGCTCGGTGGTGCATCTGGGGAGTGTGTTGGTGCTTTTGACAAGAATACGGGCGCGGAGAGATGGCTCGCAAAACATGAATGGGGTGCAGGATATGCCTCTGCGCTGCCCATTTCAGTCCGCACCAAGGATGGAGTTCGCCGATTTATTGTGGCGTTTCTTGGCGGCGAAACACGCCCTCCGACTGGTGGCGTCGTTTGTATGGACGCTCTGAGTGGAGCTGTTTTGGGGGAGGTGCCGCATCGCGCCCGTATCGCTGAGTCAGTTAATGCGGCCAGCCCGATCTTAGTGGGAGAGCGTCGGGTGCTTGTTACCGAAGGCTACGGCGCGGGGACTTTGCTTGTGGAGGTGAGTGACGATGGGTCGTTGTCTGAAGTCTGGAGAACAACGAAGCTTGGCAGCCAATTTGGGACGCCCGTCTATCGGGATGGGTTGATTTTTGGATTCGATGGACAAAACACCCGTCTTGCTGAGTTAGTTTGTCTGGACGCCGTGACAGGCAGCGAGAGATGGCGCGATGACCTTGGCGGGACGTTCGGGAGGGGGTCATTTGTGAACCTCGGCTCTGCGGGACTGATGGCGCTGGGTGAATCGGGGGGACTCGTCTTCGTGAACGATGTCGACGCCAAATGTGTTGTTTTGAAAAACACTTCGCTTTTTGACGCAGCGGAAACCTGGGCTGGACCCGCGGTTGCAGGCGGCAGGCTGTACATTTCTCAGAATGAAAGGTCGCGTGGCGGTGAGTCCCCGCGGGTGGTGTGTTACAGGTGGTAGTCGCCGATTCACCTCGGACGGGGCATGCCGTTGTTTGGCGACGCGGAGCGCAGAGGCCTTTGAGCTTTAAGCACGGGGTGACCTAGGGACCCAGTCTGTCAAATCCGCTTCAGCCATCAAAGCGGAGGTCCCGAAAGTGCTGACTAGTTTTCTTGTGCTCGCTGCGCGCCGTCGCGGCCTACACTTGGGTGTGCAGCGGAGGAGTGGTTTCAGTAGCAACCCGTACAAGTTGACTGCCTCAATGACTCTCAGTGCCGTATTTGAGGTCGCAACCACAAGATGGTTTCGGCGTGTAAATCGGATTGGCTTAAGTGTGCGACTCTGGTTGCATTTCCGCTGATTATGAAAATCGTACTTGCGTATTCAGGTGGGCTCGACACTTCCGTTCTTCTTGCATGGCTAAAGGAGACTTATCAGGCGGAGATTATCGCATTCTGTGCCGACGTTGGTCAGGAGGAGGAACTGAACGGGCTGGAGGAAAAGGCTAGAAAAACTGGAGCAAGTAAGATTTACATCGATAACCTTTGCGAGGAGTTCGCCAGTGATTTCATTTTTCCGATGATCCAGGCAAATGCCATCTACGAGGGGCAGTACTTGCTTGGAACCTCGATTGCGCGTCCCTTGATCGCAAAGCGGATGGTTGAGATCGCGCGTGCGGAAGGCGCGGACGCAGTTGCGCATGGAGCCACGGGAAAGGGCAACGATCAGGTTCGCTTCGAGCTCACAGCGGCAGCCCTCGCCCCGGAACTTGAGGTGATCGCCCCCTGGCGGCAGGACCGGTTTCGCGAACAGTTTCCCGGGCGTGCTGAAATGATCGCGTACTGCGAGCAGCGCGCGATCCCAGTGCAGGCAACCGCCAAAAAGCCATACTCGATGGACCGGAACCTCCTGCACATTTCCTTCGAAGCGGGGATTTTGGAAGATCCATGGTTTGATGCATCTGCTCCTGACGCGAAGGGGATGTACGTCCTTTCTGTTTCTCCTGAGGATGCTCCAGACCGCGCTGAATACGTGGAATTAAGTTTTGACTCTGGGATTTGTGTGGCGGTGGGGCACGATGGAATCGAGGAGCTCCTTGCGCAGTTAGGATTCACGGGCAGGGTTTCAAAAAACTCCGGGGGGCAAGTTTCTTTGTCGGCTTACTGGGTAATGAAAGTACTCAACGCGCTGGGGGGAAGGAATGGAATCGGGCGTGTTGACATGGTCGAAAACAGGTTCGTGGGCATGAAGTCTCGGGGAGTGTACGAGACGCCCGGCGGGTCGATTCTGCTTTTTGGACACCGTCAGTTGGAATCACTAACCATGGACCGGGAAGTGATGCATCTGCGGGACGGGTTGATCCCAAAGTACGCATCCTTGGTGTACAACGGATTTTGGTTCAGCCCCGAGCGGCTAGCCTTGCAGTCTCTGGTTGCTGAGAGTCAGAAAAACGTTACGGGCACCGTGCGGCTAAAGCTCTACAAAGGCAACGTGATCGCAGCGGGGAGAAAATCTCCGGTGAGTCTGTATAACCCCCACATCGCGACCATGGAGGCGGATCCCACCAAGGCCTATAATCAAAATGACGCAACCGGGTTCATTTCGCTGAACGCGCTGAGGCTCAAGGTCGCCTCGCGGGTGCACTCGGCACAATGAAGTTAAGCGAGCTGTCAGGTGGAGACCTTCACTTCGACTTCTTTGCGGCCGTAGGAATGGGTTTCTCGAGAATGACCTGAACCGCGTTTTGTTGGGGTGCTCCCGGTGTGCTTCGGCCATTTGCGACAATCGACTCGAGGAGTTTTGTGAGGCGTTTGGCAGTGGTTTGATTTTCAGCAATCAGGTTCGTTGTCTCCCCCAGATCGCCTCCTGCAATTTTGTATAGCTGAGCGGGCGGAAGATTCTGTTTCACAGCTTCCGCGTCGGACGGGCCTGACCACCCCCCGCTTCCCGGGCACAGTGACAGCTTCCATTCAGCCTGCCTGATTGCAAATCGTCCGCTGATACTGTGGTGCACGACGGAGTCGCGCTTTGAGTGGCCCTTGTTTAAAAG
Organism: Chthoniobacteraceae bacterium; assembly: GCA_044376395.1. Lineage (GTDB taxonomy): Bacteria > Verrucomicrobiota > Verrucomicrobiia > Chthoniobacterales > Chthoniobacteraceae > Chth-196. The sequence goes on from JBILKY010000063.1 coordinate 7,784, forward strand.
CTCTGGAAGAAAGCTGAAACTATCCTCCGCAGCGTTCTCCAAGAGTCGATATCCGACAACTTCTGCTAGGGTCGCGAAGACGTCCGTCAAGCAAACCAGTTGCTCGCTGACCGCAGGTTTCACCATGGCGGGCCATCTTGCAATGAATGGGACGCGATGACCGCCGTCGAAAATGTCAGCCTTGTTGCCGCGCAGTGGACCGTTCGCGAAATGCTGTTTCTCTCGCAACTCATCGATTCGGGCCGCAGGTGAGCAACCGTTGTCGCTGGTGAATATTAGGAGTGTATTTTTAGCCGCGCCGCTTTGATCCAGCGCTTTTAGAACTTCGCCAACCACAAAGTCGGTTTGCATGACGAAATCGCCGTACAAACCTATCCCGCTTTTTCCGATCCATTCTTTGGTGGGTGCTATTGGGGTGTGTGGTGAAGTAAGCGGTAGGTACAAGAAAAATGGAGTGTTGGTCTCCGCTCGTGCATGGATGGTTTCCACTGCCTTTTTGGAGAAGTTCGGGAGTACGTTCTCTACTTCAAATTCCGGCGCAGCGGGACCTTTTCTGGTTTCGCCCGGGTGTCCGGGGTACATGGGCCAGCTTTTTGAAGCGCTAGGCGGGGTTGTGACGTGGTCATTCTCGATAAACGCATAAGGAACCATGTCAAGTGACGCGCTGACGCCGAAGTAGTAGTCGAAGCCGACGCTGTTTGGCCCATTCGCAATCGGTTTTGAGTAATCAACGCTGTGTACCTGATCCGCCTTCTCCACCGATAGGACACTTACGTCCTTGCCCTCATGTTTAACCCAATCCATCCCAAGGTGCCATTTGCCGATAATTGCAGTGAAATATCCGAGACTTTTAAGCATGGAAGCCAATGTCTCGCGCTCCGGTTCAATGAGACGCGGAGACAATCCTCCGAGCACGCCTGACTGCAGCTTGCTGCGCCAGTTGTAGCGGCCGGTCAATAGGCCGTAACGTGTCGGCGTGCAAACCGAGGAGGGTGTGTGGGCATCTGTAAACCGGACGCCCTCGCGCGCAATACGGTCGATGTTTGGAGTCTGGATCTTGCTTTCCGGATTGTTCGCGGCAACGTCTCCATAACCCAAGTCATCGCAAAGAATCACGACAACATTTGGGTGTTCGACCGCCAGAGATGTTGCCGTTAGAAATAGGAGCGCGGCTAGCCCGGTTGCGAGGGGTCGAAGGGGATCTTGCATGAGTCTGTTCCTACCTGCTTTCCGCTGCCGGTAAAGCGGTTTTGTCGGCGTGTTCATCTCTTTGGTAGAGTCGCCGGTGGCCGCGTTTAGATGCGAAAGGCTTCCGCATCGCTATTTATTCAAAGAGCTTGTACTAAGGATATTTTGAGTCGCGAGTTATATCCCTGAGATGAGATCAGTCCACCTTACTGTTCTAGTTTTTTGCTGGATGAACCGCATTTGCTTTTCTGCGGATCAGTTTCCGGATTTGCCCGACGGTATTGGGCGTGCGGGCATGATGGCTGCCGTGGTTCGTGATGACGGAGGGAATGATGTGGTTCTAGCGGCGGGCGGCGCAAATTTTCCAAACGCAATGCCGTGGGAGGGCGGTGTCAAAAAGTTTTACAGCGATGTCTTCCTGCTTCGCCGCGCGCAGGGCGTTTGGCGTTGGACCAAGGTGGGCGATCTTCCCGAGGCGAATGCTTACGGCGCTTTTTGCGCCATGCCTGACGGATGCGGCATGCTGATCGCCGGTGGGGTAAATTCCGGAGGACACTTGGATGATGTATGGCTGGTGAGCTCAGATGGCAAGGTGGAGCGGCGCGCGTCAAAACTCCCATCGCCACGCGCATACTCAGGATTTTGTGTGTCGGCCGGTGAATTGCGGATTGTGGGCGGCACGGCATCACCAGATGCAGTTGATTGCATACCAAACGCATTGGGGTTTAACCTTTCTGCCCCAGATCTCGGCTGGCGAATTGATCTAGAAAATAAACGGTGCGCACGAATTCTTCCGCTGTGCGGAGGGTTTTCCGGGAGAGTGATCTGGGGCGGCGGTTGCGCCCTTGAGGAACGCGACGGCAAGGCTGCTCGGGTTTATCTAGGGGATTTGCGCGGCAACCTTGGCGGAACTGGTGCCCGGTCTGCGCTTGCGGCACCCTTGGCAGGCTGCGCCGGACCCGGCGTTGAGGTTTCGGGCGGGGTCATATTTGTCGGTGGTGACGATGGAATGCACTCCAGTTCAGACCCCAAGGGGCATCCCGGACAGTCCAGGCAGGTGGTTTTTTTGTATGGTGAGACACTCGCCTCGGTTGTCATTGGCCAGTGGCCGACGCCCTTGGTGACTGCTCCGCTCGTTCGTCTGGGAAACGAAATTGTCTCCATCAGCGGAGAGGTCCGACCGGGGGTTCGGACTCCGGCGGTCAACCGATGGAGCATTCCCCCGGAATATCGGTGAGGGATTGGGAGCGTCCGGTCGGCCCCGAGCGTGATTCTGGCTGCCGATGGACTGGCGTTTTTTATTTTAACGGCTGAGACTTAAGCGTATCACCTCTGAGAGTTCCACCCCAGCATCGACAGTCTACACTGCCCCCGGAAAATCGGTGGGGCGTCGTGCAGGGCCACTTTTCAGGCAAGCGTGTCGTATGAGTCATAAACCAAAATTTGTTCTGCTGATTCTTGTGTTGATTGGGTCGCTCTTCTGCGAGTCAGACGCAAGGGCTGCCGAGGAGGCTTCAGCAGCTATTCATCATAAAACTCTTTGGGAGCAAATCTACGAAGGTGGTTGGGTGATGATTCCAATCGGGCTTTGTTCTGTGTTGACCGTCTATTTGTGTGGGGACGGTTGGATGCGGACTTCCCGCAAAAGTACCGCGCCTGCCGCCTGTGAGAACCAAGTGAAGACCTGCTTTCGAGAGGGAGATTACGTCGCCGCCTACAACTATTGCAAAAAACACAAAAGTCCTCTTGCGAACGTTCTGAAAGCGGGAATTGGAATTCTTGGCGAGGGAAAAGCAGCGGTCGAAGATGCGATGTCCGCAGCGCTTCAGCAGGAGAGCACGAAACTAAACACCTACATCAGCTATCTTTCCGTTATCGGTGTCTGCACTCCCATGATTGGTCTCCTTGGGACAGTTACTGGAATGATCAAAGCTTTCGCCAATCTTGGAACTGCTGGCATTGGCGATCCTTCTGGTCTCTCTGCCGCTATTGGAGAAGTTCTGATTGCCACTGCTAGCGGACTGCTGATCGCGATTCCCGCATTTGGAATGTTTTACCTGCTTCGTAGTCGTTCGAGCTCAGCGATGCATTACATCCAGAATGTGAATCGTGATTTATTCCGGAAAATGCCTTACGAGCACATGTCCGGTTTGCACATCAGCGGCGAGGAGCTTTACGCGGCGACCCCAAATTGGGTTTAAACACAAACGCTTGAGGTCCGCTGTGCCCTCAATTCCAGCGATGAAAACATTTAAAAGGAGACATTAATGGCTGGTGGCGGCGGAAATATGGAGTCAGGTGAGCCTGACTTTCAAATTGCACCAATGATTGACGTGCTCTTGGTCATGCTGATTTTTTTCATGACGATCACATCAGCGCAGGTGCTGCGCGTTGATAAAAACATTCGCCTGCCGGTTGCGCAGAACGCGGTTCGTAAGGACAGCAGTCGATCCGAAATTATCATCAATGTCCGTTGGGAACCCGCTCAGCGGAGAGCGGTATTTACATTCCAGGACCGAACGTATTTCTCAACGGCCGATGTGATGCCTGAGCTTCGGATTGCAAAAGAGGCAGCGCAGACCCAGATTTCCGCCTCTGAAAATCCACATGTCAGGGTCGTGATTCGTGCGGACCGCGAATGTCCTGCTTTGTACGTGTCGCAGGCGATGAGTGCAGCTGCGGAGGTCGGGATCGCAGATATTGCTTTTTCGACAGTCAACCGCGATTAATCCATGAAAGGGTTTGTTCCAGAGGAAATACCAGTCGGAGGTTTTCAGATCGCGCCCATGATCGACGTTGTGTTTGTCATCATGTTGTTTTTCATGGTCATGGCGGGAGCAGTCCGGGTGGAAAACGAATTAAATACCACGCTCCCGGGCAGCACAGAGTCCTCGGCGGCTACTGATTTTGTCGATGAAATCACCATCACAATTGCTGAAAACGGCGAGGTCGCTTTGAACGATGAGCCTTTCGACACGCCTACGAGCACCGAGCTAAGGCATCTGCGTGATACTTTGATGCGATTGAAGCAAAACGCTGATAACGCGAAGACGGTTTCAGTTGTTACGGTGATCAGTGAGCCACAAGCGAAATATCACCGGACAGTTGCTGTTTTGGACGCTTTGGCTGCTGCGAGGATCGAGAACGTTTCTTTCTCAGTAGGGGAGGACTGACCCGAAGTGGCGTTTTTGTGTGAGTTGGCGGCTCGCGCGCTTAGCCAACCCATTTGTAAGCGGCTTTGGCGTTCAATGAACAAAAGCGCCTCGCAGCCTCCGTTCCTTTTGCTGCGGCGTACTGCATGGCGATTCTTTGCAGAGTCTCGTAGTCGGCGCTGGACTCGCTCACTGGCCAATTGCTCCCGTAGATGACTCTTCGATCACCGAATGCATTCCAGACAACGTCTAAGTACGGAATGTACATCGGAAGAGAATCCGGAGCTTTTCGGCCATCCCGAGAAGCGCCCTCAACCAGGGCCGATATTTTGCAAAACACATTTTCAAACTGTGATGCGTTTCGGACTGCTGCCTGCCAGTCTGCCGGCGGAGCTGACTCGTCAATCTTTACGTTGCCAATGTGATTGACGATGATCCTTAGCGAGGGAAGGCGCTTTGCCAAAGCTGCTGCGGCATTTAGTGATTCAAAGTTGCCATTAATGTCGAGTGAGCAGTCATGGTCAGACAAAGACTCAAAATCGGTAAAAACGCCCGATTCAAGGACTGCGGTAACGTTGGCAGCTGACATCCGGATACCCCTGTACTTTGGGTGTTTTGAGTATTTCTTGAGATGCCCTTTGAACTCTTGGCTTCCGAGTGGCAAACGGCCAACGATTCCGACCACGAACTGTTCAGCATCCGCGAGATCCAGCAGCCAGTCGTTGTCTTCAAGCCATTGGCTCGCCTCTACAATCACAGTGCCGCGCAACGGATGAAATTTCGGCAAGGCTTTGAGATCTGCGGGGAGCACGGTCCGATAAAGAGCGCTCGATTTTGACGGCCACGGAACTCCCTGTGGGCGTGAAGGGTCATAGAAATGAGTGTGGCAATCAATGACATCAATGTGGGCTTCAGCCTGCTCGACAGCTTGCAGGGATTGCCCTGCTGAACATAGCAGTGCTGTTTGAGAAAGAATAAACGCTCTGCGGCTCAGGCTAACATGCTGATTCATGGGGTGCGGGGAGGGGATTGGCGTGCGCTTCTGCTTCGTCCTTTTCGGCGAATCTTATAGAGTTTCAGACAAGCTTTGAGCCGTCTGAGCCAGCGTCTTGCCCACGCAAACTCAACGGCAAGGATCGCCAGTCCTGCGGGAATGACAACGATGGCGGGCCCTGGTGTGATGATCATAACCAAGCCCACAAGGATCACTGAAAATCCAAGGATAAAAACCACGATGCGCTTGGCTAGCCGTGCGGCACCGTTCTCCGGTCGCGTGGAGAACGACTGTGGATTAAACCAGCGTCTCCAACCCGGGGTATTTCTCGGGGATGGCATGCAGGTTTTTTGTCAGACTGAGAACTTCAGGAAGTTATGCAGTAATTTCTTCCCCTCGAGAGTGAGGATTGATTCCGGGTGGAATTGTACCCCGTGGATAGGGTATTCCCTGTGGCGCAAGCCCATGATCTCGAGTTCTTGTGTCTCAGCCGTGATCTCGAGGCATGCCGGCAAGGAGTGTCGTTCAACAAGAAGTGAGTGATACCGGGTTGCGTCAAAAGGCGAGGGGATGTCTTCGAAAACACCCTTTCCATCATGGAGTATCGGAGAGGTCTTTCCATGCATCAACCGCCCTGCACGGACTACGTTTCCGCCAAACACATCACCAATACACTGGTGCCCTAAACATACTCCAAAGATCGGAATCGATGGCCCGAAGATTCTGATGACGTCATTTGAAATTCCCGCTTCCCGTGGCGAGCAGGGTCCGGGTGAGACACAGATCCTTTCGGGACGAAGAGCGCGAATTTCCTCAATGGTCACTTCGTCATTGCGCTTCACCAGCAGGTTTGCCCCAAGCTCCCCGAAGTATTGGACCAAATTGTAAGTGAACGAGTCGTAGTTATCGATGACCAGAAGCATAGATCAAATTTGATAGTCCCACCTCACGCGTTCACAGGAACGACCGATCTCGCGCGTGCGATTGCCGCCATCATGCCCATGGCTTTGTTGATGCACTCTTGATGCTCCCCCTCGGGTGTCGAATCCGCCACTACGCCGGCGCCTGTTTGCACGTATGCCCGTCCGTCTTTCAGCACCACGGTTCTCAGTGCGATACAGGAGTCGGTGTTTCCATCAAAGCCAAAGTAACCAACCGCACCCGCATAGACGCAGCGTTTGTGTTTTTCGATTTCACCCAGAACCTGCATCGCGCGCACTTTTGGCGAGCCTGAAACAGTTCCGGCTGGGAATGTCGCGCGCATTACATCGAAAGCGTTCTTTCCTTTTCTCAGTGTGCCAGTCACGTGCGATACAATGTGCATGACGTGGCTGTAGCGTTCGATGGTCATGAAATCTGTCACTTCGACAGAGCCAAATTCTGCAATCCGCCCCACATCGTTGCGGGCAAGGTCGACAAGCATGAGATGCTCAGCCCTCTCTTTTGGATCTGAAAGCAGGGCATTCGCGTTCGCTTCATCTTCCTCAATCGTTGCCCCACGTCGTTTTGTGCCTGCGATGGGGCGGATTTCAACATGTCCATCGGTTGCGCGGACGTGAA
>JBILKY010000274.1:0-4960 GCA_044376395.1 Chthoniobacteraceae bacterium
AGGTTGAACGCGAAGAGATCCGCCCCATGTTCCGAACCCTCACAAGCAATTCTCCCTTTAGCGCGCCCCGCGACGATACCGCGCGCGCGAGCTGCGGAAACGGAGCCAAAAGGAAAATCTTATCACTTTCGAGCAGACAAACGGCAGCGGGATTCCCGCCGAATGGTTTGTCTGTGAAAGCGTCGATGATGTGGATTGTCTGGCTCATATCCTCACTCCATTCGGAGCGGTAAATTCATTGTCCACGACATTGCCCGTATTCCGAGTTTCCGACGGTTCAAATATGAGCACCTCGACCTCGTTGTCTGCCATTGTGCGATGCTCGGTTCCTCGCGGCACGACACAGAATTCCCCTGCACCGAGTTCGACTGTGTGGTTACGGAATTCGATCTTCATCCGACCACGCCAGACGAGAAACATCTCATCCTCGTGTTCGTGATGGTGCCATGGGAACACCCCGCAGAGCTTCGCGAGCTTTACCTCCTGGCCGTTAAGTTTGGCAACGACCTTGGGCCGCCAATGTTCGTGGATCAGCGCAAATTTTTCAGTGAGCGATTCAGGTGTCATGAAAGGAGTTCAACGTGAAAACGGAGATTCATTGATCCAGTGAAAGCCGCGCGAGATGAGCGGGAACTTGGAGTCGGGGATGCGGTGGAGTCTGACCTCCACGGGTTTGCCATCGCACGTGCCGGTGAGCACTAGTTGATCCGGTTTGTTTTGTGCGAAGCTCAGCACGGCGGAGGGGGGCAGGTCCTTTTTATCGTTGAAAGGCGTGAGCGTGAGGGTGCACTTCGCCTCATCGACCTTGCACGCGTGCCAGCGAGCCTGAGAAGTGGCTCCCATCGGCGTGATGATCCCGACGGCTTTGGCCTGAGTGCCGGGAATGGGTGTCGCCTCCACGATGAGGTGATTCCATCGCTGCTTGTCTGTGGTGAGGGGCGGAAGCACTTGCGCTTCGCGTTTGAACTCATCGACAAGCCATACGCCCTGCAGCGGTACTTTGAGGACACCGGTGAGTTTTGGCAGCCACATTCCTTTGGTATTGAAAATCATCATCACGGGATAGAGCACGAGCACGACAATCTTTGAAACCAACACAGCCGTATTAGCCCCACGAGACTTGAACCGTGAAGCGAAGGCCTGCCCTGCAATGGGGCGATGCAGGATAAAAAAGTGGCACAAGCGGCGCACATCGGGCGCGAGCAAAAACAGACTCATCAGGAGCAGCCGTGAAGAGAACAGCTTCACGGGAACGTCGTAGCAGAAATTCAGAGCCACGACGTTCGCCATTACCCCGGCACAGAGGAATGCGCCCAGCATGGCGGTACGCCGAAACAACAGCAGAGAGGCAGCCAAAACCTCGGCGAAGCCGGTGAACATCGTATAAGCTGGAGACGCGGCCATGAAGCGCCAGAGAAGACCCATGGGAGATTGCTCGCCGATGGGCTGCACCATTTCCGCTAATCGCAATGATCCGAACTGGAGGGGCACCAGCTTGTTCATTCCATAGCTGAGCATCGTCAGCGCTAGATAGCACCGGACCGTCATGCGCAGCAGTTCGTTCAGGTAAACGTAGACGGAGCGCCTCCGATCCAGCAGACTCCAAAGCATCGTGATGCCAATAGCGAGTCCCGCCAAGCAAGCGAGCTCGACGTAGTTGAATGTGGTGTCCCCGCTGCCGTTCGGCAGCACCGTGATCTGCACCTGAAAGACCAGCTGCCCGATCCACTTTACCAAGCGCTCCCACGGCCCGCCAAGCCGGCTCAGGCCCGTCATTTTTCCGAACAAACCAAACGGCTCGATGATGGTGAGCAGCAGGAAAGAAAACAAAAACCGAAAGCCGATACGCTTCGGTAGAGACCACGAGGGGATGGCATCGTCGTTCATGCTCCAAACCCTTTACTTGTTTTCCGATAGCTGTTTATTGAGCACCAACGGCAACGGCTTTTCCAGCTGATGCCACTCGCCTTTCAGTTGGTCTTTCGTCTCATTCCAGAAAATCACCATCACAGGGTAGAGCACGAGCGCGACAATCTTTGAACCCAGCACAGCAGTACTAGGGCAGGTTGCCGGGGACAGGCAATTGATTTCGCGTCGCCAAAGCCGATACGCGCCGGGCCTTACTCGAATGCCTCTCCCAGGATCAGCGCATCAAGTCCGTGGCCGACAAACTGTCCCGCCTGGACGAACAAGGCGGAGATGAGGAATCCCGCGGTCTTAATTAATCCCGACGAACCTAAGCGAGTAGACGTCCGCGTCCTTCAGCACGAAACGCAGGCGGATCACGCGGCCGGCGAGGTCGGAAAGATCCGCGCCGTTCTTCCAGCGGAAGTCATGCTCCAGTCGATTGCCCGCAAAGTCCTGCGAGTCGGCCAGCGTGCGCCCAGGCAAAGGCTTGCCGTCGGCGTCCAAGATTTCGACGCACACCGAACCAACGGCCGACGTGGCGAGATTAAGTCGCAAGGCACGGCCGGAGAAACGGAGCGGCTTCGTGGTGAATTCGCCCCCGGCATAAGGGGCGGACATCGAGGCGATGCCGTCCAGTCGCCACGAATAGCGTCGGAGGTGGGACGTCGGCTGCGCGTAATCCTGATTCGTATAAAGAGACATCTCAGCCGGCCCGGTCTGCACGAGATTCAAGACCGGATACCCCGTACGCGAGACCCACTGGCCCAGGTCGAGCCCCGGCCGGATCAGCGCCTCACGGAAATTCTGTTCGAACGTAGCGCCATCCCGTGAAGTCATGAAGACACAGTCCGAGGCGTCTTTGGCGGACTTGTAATAAGCCGGATCGACCTTCAAGGCCGCCGCCTCGTCATCGGTCAGCGGGCGACGACCCGGCACCCAGCGGGCCGCGGTGGAGATGAGCAAATGCGGAGCGCGGAAGTAAGGCTGCGCCTGCGACGTGTAGAAGTGGTGCTCCTGAGCGGGCGTAAAGGCCATCGCCTTTGGCTCGCTCCAATGCAGCATGTCGGGCGAAGTTGCCCGGGAGACCGTGCGCAGGCCGGAGGGATTCCAGCCCTCATTCGGGGCCCCGCCCGTGTAAATCCGGAAATACGCCACATAACAGCCCTCTTTCTCGGACCAGAACGCGACGTTCTGCGAATCAAAGGCGCCCTTGGTGAGCACCGGAGCCGACTGCAATCTCCGCCAGCGCAGACCGTCTGCAGAAGCAAAGGCGAAAAGCCCTGAGGTATCCGTACCGCCCAGTGCCTTGAACCGCTCATCCGCCGGCACGCCCGGACGGGCGTCGATGAACGGACTGAAGTTATGGGTGACCCCAGCCTCATCGAGGATCACATTACTGCCTTCAGGGGCTCCCGGCAGATTCGCCGCGGGCTTCGTCCAGCTCAGTCCGTCGCGACTTTCCGCATGGCAGGTCACCTCACCCGTACCGTCAGGGCCGCCCGCTTTCTTACCGCGATAATAAAGATGCAGACGGTCGCCATCCCGGAGGATCGTGCAGTAAGCCGTAAAGGCGCCCTCCCAACGGCGATCGAACTTCATGACGACGCCCTCGTCCCTTGGTTCATGAAGTCGCAGGTCAGCTCCTTTGGACTCAGCGATGAGGGCTCGATCGAAAAAGGGCTCAAGCCGACCCCCGAGTTCAATAACCTGCCCGGGGAGCACGGCGGCCAAAAGCAGACTCGGTAAGAGCAGGAAACTCATAAGAATAAGCCATAGACCCCTGCTGGTGCAGGAACCAGATGGCAATGAGGGTCGCCAACGCATTACCCGTGGCTCCGGTGATGTCACCAAGGGAAACTGACCCATGTCTTTCGGGGCGTTCATTTCATGCAATCGCTTGGCGGGAGTGGGTGAATTCATGACGCCAAAATCTGGCACGCCTTTCGATTTATGCGAGTCCATCAATGTAAAAGTGGCCGTCTATCTGAGGGCAATAATGTTCCGCGGGGACAATGTTCCGGGGGGACAGGCAATTAGTTTTGAGAGTCAATACAACGGGGGAATTTATCTTTGCATCCATGTTTTGTCGGGGTCGCCGCTTTCAAAGCCAGTTCCATAAACAAATGAGTAGAAACTTTGGGCCGTGACGTAAAAATGGCTGTCGAACTGGCGATCGACCGGCGCTATCTCGTCCAAAACCATCTGACCTTTGGCAAGCTGACTATCCGAAGAGGCGTCTGGTAATTGGCGAACCTGATATCGGGCCAAGGCGGATCGATCAACCTCCGCCTTAAAATAGGGTTCCAAAGCAGCCGTGGAGGGGGGGAATTGATTGGAGTTTGCGGATTGGTAGGCCTTCAGCGCTTCAACTGTTTCCAAAAGAAAGCGTTTTTTGCCTGCTCGGCGCGCCTCGGACATCGCTTTGCGAAGTCCATCTTCGGATTGAAGATCCGCAGATTCGGTAACCTTTAACCAATCTCCCGCGGTTAGCTTTGCAAGCTCCGGAATCGCTCTCTGCGGATGCTCCGTGAACAGTTGATCTAACGACGCAGCCTCACCGATCAGGTGACCGACATGTCGTGAAAAAGGGGTGTCTTTGGTATCCAGGGCGACGGCGGCTGTTTTTTCGCGCTGAGTGCTTGAAAGGCTGCCGATCTTCACACGGAGCGAAGACACTTCCTGCTCCAAGGTGTACTTTTGAGCGTTAATTCCATCGAGACGGTTGGATAGGAGGTCGCGCTCTGCAGAAGCATTCTGAAATGCCATCTCCAGTTGAGATTGCCGGCGTTGGATCGCTTCCCGCTCCGTTTCGCTTGACGAAACGTGGTAGAGATGCGAGAGAGCGGCACCCGTGAAAAACGTGGCGCCTATGAATAAAGATCGTCGAGGGCGGTGCATGAATGAGGGGCATGAGCTTATCGAGCGGCGCCAGATCCCGCGATCTCAAACCTTTAGCGCGCCCCGCGACGATACCGCGCGCGCGAGCTGCGGAAACGGAGCGAAAAGCGATTTCTTATCACTACTAAAACTCCACCACGCCCTCCTCCTAGCG
>JBILKY010000064.1:0-14658 GCA_044376395.1 Chthoniobacteraceae bacterium
TCCTGCCGTTTGCCAACGATCGCTAGCGGTGCCCCCACAGCTCTACCAAGTCCGCAAGAATTTCAAGGGCTTCAATTTCGACAGCTAATCCCTCTGGATCCGAGTTTGCGAGCGGATCCTGATCGAGAAGAGGCAGCTTCTTCGCGCGCAAATCCTCGATCAACAATCGCTGGAACTTCATCGCTCCCCTCGACGAAGCATACAACGCGCTGGCGGACTGCAATGCCGCATATCGCTTTTCATCAACGATCGCGTTTTGACGCCGCTCAGACTCCTGCAAGCTGAGCCGGTTATTCTGCTCCTCCTGCTTTAACCGCTGAAGCTCCTCCCGTATCAGAGCGAAGGCCTCGCTGGAGGCCACACGCGATGAGGACAGTTCGCCAAGCTTCTGAAGCATCGAGAAGCTGACCATTCCCGCCACCTGCCGCCGCACCGGCGTAATGGCGTCATGCTCCAGACACCCGGCGAGAGCCGACTCGCCTCGCGAAGGGAGGTCGGCTGTTGACGGCAAGACAATGTCCGGACGCGTTCCCACCATTTGGGTCGACTGCCCGTTTACCCGGTAAAACTTGCCAATCGTCAGCAGCATTCCCCCAAGGGGCGGTCTACTGCGCAAGTGCATCAGCTCGCTCAGCGGGATCGAAGCCTGAACCGACCCTTTTCCAAAGGTCTGCTCACCGCCCACCACCACCGCACGCGCATGATCCTGCAACGCACCCGCTACAATCTCACTGGCAGAAGCGCTCTCGTGATCCACCAGCACCACCAGAGGTCCATCATACAACTGTTTTCTGTGCTTCACGGGCGCCATGACCTCGATTGGTTCCTTTGGAATTCGGACCGCCGCGATCGCGACGCTTCCACAAAACAAACCTCCTAGCTCGACCGCCTCCTCCAACAAACCGCCAAGATTGCCGCGCAAATCCAGCACGATCCCCGCAACGGTTTCGGCCTTGAGGCGCTTCACCAGTCCCGCCACATCCCGTGCCAAACTACTTGTGCGCCCTCCCGGCGCGCCGCTTTCGTTTCCATAAAATGCAGGCGCCACCACCCATCCATAACGTCTGGTTTCTCCGGCTCGGGTAGCGTGCAAAACCTTGGCATACGCCTCGCCTTCGTGGGAGCGCATCTGCTCCCGGACAATCGCCACGACCACTCTTGCCGCAGGATCTCCGGCGCGGGCAGGCGCAACCTTCAAGCGCACCAACTCGCCCTCCTTGCCGCGCAAAAGCCGGACGCTTTCACTAAAGCTCAGCTCTGCAAGTTCCCGGAATGGGGTTGCCTCGCAGGCGATCGCAACAATCCGGTCATTGACTCTCAAACGGCCGTCCCGCTGCGCGGGCCCGCCGGCCATGATTGAAATCACCTTCAACCCCGCGGGATCCTTGTCAACCGTCACGCCGATGCCGATGCGAGTTAAATTAAGCTCACTCTCGGCATCCTCAAATTCTTCCTGCGTGAGGTAGTCGCTATGCGGATCACAAGCCCTCGCCAAGGCGGCAAGAGCCGGTGCAATCCGCTCCCCTCGGGAGGACGCCGGGGCTTGAAGCGCGGGCGTATATTTGCTGCGGACACGCTCCCTCGCTCTTTCCAAATCCACTCCGTCAAGAACCTCCGCGAGCAACTCTGAACCAATCTGCTCGCGCCACACTCTTTTCGCCTCCGTCTCATCTGCAGGCCAATCCGAGTGTTCGCGGGACAACTCTACTTCCCACGATTCGACGAACTCCCATTTTTGCGAGAGAAGCTCTTGCAACCAAACCGCACAGTCCGCCTTCCTTCCACCGAGCACGCCGATCACCTCGTCGATCACCTCCCATTTTCCATCATGCATCGCTTTGGCAAAACCAGACCCAAACCGCTCGCGAAAACGCAAGAGATCCGGCTGTAAAAAATAAAGGCGTTCGGGATCCAGCGCCTCGAAATACCGATCCAACGCCCGGCGGGAAACAGCGTCGCCGAGGGACTGCTGCAAATAATGCTGCTGTTCCAAAACCTCGGTCACTGTCCGCGAAGCACGCGCCCAAAGCTGATCCGAAACTTTGTCGCGCGGCTTTGCGGCCGCCTTGGGCCCGTTAACCGGGGGCGCTTTCGCAAGCTGGATATCCGACGCATCTCCCGCATAGGCCGCAACGGCCACCCCGCGACCCCAGTCAAACTCCGACAGCCCACCGGCTGCGTCGGCATTGGTGCGCTCAATCCAAACGAGCAGCAGCAACGGGAACAAAACCGCGCCCTTGAACCGGCCGCACAATGTACTGATGGAACAAAAAATATTCACTGCGTTTTCAGCCGCAGATCATGTTGATCCGCAGCGGACCTACCCAACCTAGGTTTCCGGGAAAATCAATCTCCCGCTCGAAGTTTCTAAGCCGGCTCATCAGTCGCGGACAGGCATCTCCAATAGCCATCCACTCGAATCACTTTGTTTCAACAAACGGAAGCAGGTGCACAACGACTGGGAATTCCTCCCCGGGAGGCAGGTTTGGATTCGGCGCATGCAACTCGTCATCCAGCTTCCCGTCGCGCGGGTTCTGAATCAACGCGATCCCATCGCTGATCAGCGAAATCACGCCGCATTCCGCCTCGTCGAGCAGCATTTCAGCGCTAAAAGCTGAGCCCACGTAATGCCACGCCTCCCGCCGCAAAGCGCTCCCCACTCGAGTTTTTCCAGCGTCTTTCGCATGGACAATAAGCTTTTCCAGAGGCTCCCGCATTACTGCACGGTCAATTTCCCACTCCACCTCAACGGCGATTCTCCCTGGTTCCGTGGAACCGTTGGGCGGCGCAAGCTTCAACAACAGCGCTGCGAGGTGGATCTCTATGGGACGAACTTGAGTCACCAGCACGGACTCGTGCACCTTACCCTTGTTGGTGACCAAAGCGTACTCCACCAGCCCAAGGCGCTGGTTGATCTTTGCGGGGAATGAAATCTCCCTTTTCACTGGATCAACAAGGACCATTCCGATCTTAAGCCGTCCGTCTTCGAGTTTCTGCACCTCCGGCGCACCGACAGCTTCGCCGCCAGCTACACCAGAGTCCTTTATTTGGACGAAATCTTCAGCACAAAACATTCCAGGCTTCATGCCGGTGCTTGGCTTTTGTTGGTGCCCGTTTGGATGCCCTACCACTGCCGCCCGCAAAACACCGACCACAGCGATTAAAAACAGGGCCAAACAAAACTGGGTTGGTGGGGTAAACGTCATGGGTCAGCCGAACACAAGCGCTTATGACTAGTTTATCTCGAGCTACAAGCAAAGAACGGGATTGCGCAGCATCCGTGCGGTTGCGCGGAATTCGCGCTGCATGATCGGTGCTTGCTTACTCTGTCCTTCGATTGAAGGCTTGGGATCCAAGGAATAGTTCACTCCATGACAAACAGACTCCTTATTTCACTGCGTCGGATTCATGCAAGGGTCACCCTGGCTTTGTGCCTTACGCTCGCAAGCGCAGCTTGGTCGCAGCCCCCATCGCAATCCAACGGGTCTCTCCAACAAGAGGTGGCCCAGAGCGTGTCGCTGGGGCGTCGCTGGATTGAATCACAACAGGACGCGTCTGGCGCATGGAGTGAGCCGAAAAATCCGGCAATTACCGCATTGGCTTTGATGTCGATCATGCGTGCCGAAGGCCCGGATCCACGCGCAGCTGCCGCGATCGAAAAAGGCTTCCGCTTCCTTCGCTCGAATGTGCAGGCCGACGGGGGGATTTATGCCGAGGGCCTGAGCAACTACAACACAGCCATCTCACTCCTCGCATTTCTGAGACTCGGCGACCCGAAGGACACCATGCTCATCCGCAATGCGCGCGATTTCCTCGTCAAACAGCAAGCTGACCAAATGATGCGCCCCGAATTGAACGGCGGGATCGGCTACGGGCCAAGCGGCGTGAGTCCGAAACGGCAGCATCCGGACCTTGATAACACGCTCGTCTCACTCGAAGCGCTAAGAGCGTGCGAACTCGCGGACTCTTCGCGCGAAAACATCGGCAAAAGCGGAACCCTGGACTGGGCGGCGGCGATCGCATTTGTTTCGCGCTGCCAGAACCTGCCAACCAGCAACTCACCGGAATGGGTCTCACGCTCCGATTCGGAGCGGGGGGGGTTTGTGTATTACCCAGGATTCAGTAACGCAGGTGAGTTGGAGGAACAAGGCGGCCGCAAAGCTCTGCGAAGTTCAGGCTCCATGAGCTACGCAGGCCTTCTCTCGTTCATTTACGCAGACGTTTCGAAGGAGGATCACCGGGTTCAGGCAGCGCTCGGCTGGCTACGACAGAACTTCACGCTCGAGGAGAATCCGGGCTTGGGAAAGCAGGGCCTTTATTACTACTACCACTTGATGGCAAAGGCTCTCACCGCCAGCAAGACCACCACGCTGCAGGCCTCGGGGAAAAGCCACGATTGGGCGCGTGAACTCGCCATCGAACTAATCAACCGCCAACAATCCGCCGGGTTCTGGGTCAACGATACAGGCCGCTGGATGGAGAAGGACCCGGTTCTGGTAACCGCCTACGGACTCCTCACTTTAGAGCTCATCAAGCCGCAGCTCTAAAACTTTCCATCGCCGGGCTGAATGCACCAGAGCCCACAGCTCGGAGATGCTTCCCTCAGTAAATTTCGACCGGGGAACGCTTGCCGTCTTCCGGACTGCGCTGGTGCGCCGCAGACTCGCCAAGAACATCGATCCGCAGTTTGAGCACTTCCGCATCCCTGCGCCTGAACTCTGCAAGATCCCACGGATCCGGACGCACCATGCGCGCTTTGAACGCAGCGACATTCTCAAGGGCACGATCCAAGTCGGCCTGCGGCACCTTTCGCAAATACCCGTGCGCCTCCTCGACGCACGCGACGCGGTGGCAGATCATCGCCAGATCATTGCCGGCGCTGATCGCGAGCTGGATGGTCTGCTCGAGACCGTGGTGATTCAGGATCGCACCCATATCGAGGTCGTCCGTCATGATCAGCCCCCGGTATCCAAGCTCCCCTCTCAGCAGATCCTTGATCACACGCTTCGAGAGCGAGGAGCAGAGCCCGTCAGGCTCGAGCGCTGGATACAATCCATGGCCCACCATCATCGAATCCACCGAGCCGCTAAAGTGCGAAAAAACCGCCAACTCATTCGCGTCCAAATCAGCCCGCTCGAGCGGGATGACGGGCAGCTCATGATGAGCATCGAGAGGCGCACGCGAGTAGCCGGGAAAATGTTTACCGCAACTCAGTACACCCGTTCTGCGGAGCGCCTCGTTGAACGCCCCCGCATTTTCAATCACCTGCGCAACACTGTTTCCGTAACAGCGACCCTTGAGCGAATTGTCTGCGTTATCGTCGAACGATATGTCGAGCACAGGGCACAAGTCCAAGTTGAAGCCAAACATGCGCAGCAGCTCCCCGGTGATGCGTCCATGGCGGCTGATCATCTCGAGGTCGCCGCGGTCGCGCAGTGCATTCGCATTGGGCGGTTCGTTGCCGATGAGCCGCAAACGGGATACGCGCCCGCCCTCCTGGTCGATCGTCACGATGGGCTCGACCTCGCAGACGGATCGCAAGTCGTCGATGAGTTTGCGAAGCTGGTCGGGTGATTCGATGTTTCGGCCGAAGAGGATGAAGCCGCCGGGCTGGATGCGGCGGAAAGCGGCGGCGGTTTCAGCGTCGAGTTGGGCGCCGGGAACGCCGGTCAGCAGAAGTTGTCCGAGAGCACTCATACGGCGGGATCATCGCCCAAACCGACGAAAACACCCAGTCACTTTTTAAAAAGCCTGTTCTCAGTTGGAATTTGACGCCGAATTTTTGTTAGTCTCACGGACGTATGCTGAATTTCACGAAAATGAACGGTGCCGGAAACGACTTTGTGATGATCGACAACCGTGAAGGCGTCTTTGAATTGCGGGCTGAAGTCATCGCCCACCTTTGCAACCGCCACCGCGGGATCGGCGCAGACGGCCTCATCACCGCCGAACTGCCGCAGCAGGCCGGCTCCCACCTGCGGATGCGCTATTTCAACGCCGATGGCGGCGAGGCGGAGATGTGTGGAAACGGGGCGCGCTGCTTCTCGCGCTTCGGGGCAAAACTGCTTGGAGTGACGGACACCATCGTCTTTGACACGCTCGCCGGCGTTATCACAGCGAGACTGATTGGAGAAAACATCCAGCTTGGCATGAGTAAACCGCACGGCTTATCGCTTAAGACGCCTCTTGTTGTTGCCGACGAATCTCTGGATGTCCATTTCCTCAACACCGGCGTTCCCCACGCCGTGGTGTTTCGCGAAGATCTTCAGGGGACAGATGTCAAAAAACTCGGTGCGGCGCTCCGCTACCACGCACACTTCGCGCCGAAGGGTACCAATGCGAACTTCATCAAGGCTCGCGAGGACGGTTCGCTTGTGATTCGCACCTATGAGCGCGGTGTCGAGGACGAGACGCTCGCCTGCGGCACCGGGGTGGTCGCATCGGCGCTCATTCACCATCTGATCAACAAAGCCGAAAGCCCGATCGCCGTGCAGGTCAAAGGGGGGGAGACAATGCTTGTCGGATTCGAATACAGCGGAGACTCCTTTTCAAATGTCACGCTGACAGGCCCCGCGGACTTCGTTTTTGAAGGCACGATTTCGCTCTGATATTTTGCTCTGATATTTCGCTCGGCGATTGCAATCTCAGAGGCGCTAGAAAATTATCGGGGCGCTTGGGCGGCGTTTTCGCCGTCCACATCAAGGTACGTGGGTGATTGATTTGGCTTTTGGGCTGGGGATTCCACGCGGAGCTGCCTGAGGGTCGTTCCCTGCCCAATGGACTGCAGTGAACGCACGGTCATTCGCCGCAAAAGCGAGCCGTCCTCGCCGTAAGCCTCGCTTTTGAGGAACGCCCCATTGGATTGACTCACCCACACCAAAACATCCTTGTAGAGCGAGCGCGATCCAGGGGGCCGCAGGACACGGATCTTCCAGCACTTGCTCACCAGGAGCATCCGCTCCTCGCCTTCGATCACGGCCTTCGGCCAGTAGAGAAAGCGCATTGCCAGATCCTCGTACGTCACGCCCATTCCGAACAACTCCTCCTCAAAGACAGGGGTCTTGGGCTTTCCGGCGGCGGACTGGACCTGCAGAGTGACATCCTTCTCACCGAATTTCAGGCTCGCCGAGCGCGGTTCATCGCCTGCGGCGTTGGGAAAATCAAAACGGATGCTCGGTCCCTCCATCGACATGCGGTACGGGATACTACGCGGCCCCATCCGTAGCTTTCCGCTCAAAGTCTGGTTGATTGTCGCCTGCCCCTTGCGCACTTCGCGCAGGATGGCTGCAGCATCCGGCAGCTCCGAAGGCCCCTGGGCCGCACCCCCACCCGGGGCCTCCTCCTTGGCTTTTTGCTGCTCCACGGCCAACAATCCGCCGGCCACCAAAAAAACAGCCGCAAAAAAAATGATCATCGCAGGCGCGACTGGGCGCCCGAAATCGCAATCGGTGCGGTTTTTCCGTTTCATCGCGTGGGGATGGTTCATACTTTTCATCATCTTCCCATGTTTGAGTTGGACCGGCAGCTTCTTTTTCTACTAAACCGCACATGGACAAACCCTGTGCTGGATCGGATTCTTGGGACGCTTTCATGCCTGGACTTTTGGGTGCCGCTTATCGCCTTGGGAACCCTGCTTCTGATCTGGAGACTGCGCTTGCCCGGGTTCGCCTGCGTGCTGCTGTGCGTCGTCGGCGTGCTGGGCAACGAATACCTGATCGGCAACCCCCTGAAGGCGCTCACCAACCGGCCCCGTCCTTACCAAGCGCTGGAGGGCGTGCGCCGGGTGGACCTCGCCCAGTCCAAGCCACGTCTCCTCTCGATTTCAAAACCGCTTTCCGTGGAAATATCACCGCCGCCCCCCGAGGTAAAAAAAGGACGTTCGTTCCCGTCGGCACACACGCTGAATTGCGTCACAATGGGGATCGTCCTCTCGGTGTTCCTCGGCAGCCGTCTTTGGCTGCTGCTGCCGCCGCTGATGGCTTGGTCCCGCGTGTACACGGGCTCGCACTGGCCGAGTGACGTTCTCGCCGCGCTCATGCTTGGGACCGTCTTTACACATTCTCTGCTTGCGTTTGCCAACCGTGGATGGAGACGCTGGGCGCCACTGCTCTGCAAATCATGGGCGGAAAAACATCCCGCCCTGATTCCGTCCTTGGAAAATCGCAACGCAAACCAAGCGAGCCAGACCTAGGCCTTCGCTGCACAAATTTAACGATCCGCCTCCACTTGGAGAAGCGCATGACACATACACTCACATCCGGAACACACGCTTAAAATGAACAGACCTTTCTGGCTTTTTCTGGGACTTGTCATCCTCACCTGCGTCAGACTTTTCATCATCGGCTCCATTGAATTGTCCCCGGACGAGTCCTACTACCTCTTGTGGAGCGAGCATCCAGACGTCTGTTACTACAGCAAGGGACCGGGCGTCGCCGCTGCGATCTGGATCAGCACGCACCTTTTCGGCGTGAGCGAATTCGGCGTACGCTTTTTCAGTCCGCTTCTCTCGCTCGGAACAAGCCTCCTCCTATTTTCATTCGCGCGCCGGCTCTACTCCGAATCCATCGCAATCTGGACGGTTGTGCTGATGAATTTTCTTCCGATTTTTCAAGTCGGAAGCGTGCTGATGACTATCGATCCGCTCTCGATCTTTTTTTGGACTGCGGCGATGTATGCGTTCTGGATGGCGCTCGAACACACGACGGCGCGCGACGAACCGGACGGACTTGGATCCGGTTGGAGTTTTTGGTGGCCCGTGACCGGGGCGCTCATCGGTCTTGGCTTCCTGTGCAAATGGACCAACGCCATCCAACTCGTGTCGATCCTTGCGTTGCTGCTTTCTTCGAACCGATTCCGGAGCCACTTCCGGCGGCCGGGATTCTGGAGTCTGCTGCTCGTGTTCGTGCTTTTCACAATTCCGCCGCTGCTCTGGAATGCCGATCATCAATGGATCACCTTCTCGCACGTGAGCCACCGAGGTGGATTAGACCAAGCTTGGAAGCTCTCAATTGGCGAACCTTTCGTATTCATCGGCCTGCACCTTGGGGTGTACTCGCCCGGGCTTTTTGCAGCGATGATGATCGCGCTGCAGGGCAGTCTGCACCGCGTGAGGGACCACTTTAAGCCGCGTTTCCTCGTGGCCTTCAGCGCACCGCTTCTTCTGATGTACCTGATCCTGTCGTTCAAAAAAGCGGGTCAGGCGAACTGGACGTCTCCGGCAATGCTATCGCTCGGGGTGCTCACCGCTGCACATTGGCATGAACGAGCCCTCGGCTCGAAAGCAATTCGACGCTTCATTGGAGTGAGCCTCGCCGTCGCGCTTCTGCTTTCGACGCTCATTCTCGACATGGACCTGATCCGCACTGCCGGCATCCCATGGCCATACAAGCGCGACCCGAGCGCAAGACTGCGCGGCTGGCAGTCTACGGCGCTCGAAATCCACGAACTCAGAAAGCGTGTGGAAGAACAAATCAAGGCTCCCGTTTTCCTTATCGGTGAAAGCTACGGCACTTCCTCGATCCTAAGCTTCTACCTGCCTGAAAAGCGGGTTGAAGCACCGGGCCATCCACCTGTCTACATCGCGGAGTCTCAGGCGATCGAAAACCAATTTTCATTCTGGCCGCGATACGATGAGTTTTTGGCTCTCAAGCCCGGACAGAAGCTCCGAGACCCGCAGTTTTCTGAAGAATCAGGGCACAACCCGTTTCATGGCCGGACCGCGCTTTACATCACCTCAAACAACAGCGACCAGGCGCCCAGCTCGATCACCCGAGGCTTTCAGTGGGTCGAACTCAAAGCTCTGTACGAATTGAAGCGCCGCGACCAACCCCTTCGTCAAGTCCGCGTGTTCCTGTGTAGCAACTACCGGAGCGTTTCCCTATAACGCTCGACAGTTTTTGTCTAACACACCCCCAGACACACCCCCAAAGAAGCGAATGACCTACGGCAGTTTGAACCAAGCTTTCCAACCCCAACCCTGAACATCCAAGTGGAGATCAAACAAGCACTCATCACCGCAGCGGGCTCAGCGCAAAGACATCTGCCCCTTCAAACCCTCGTCGACCGGGACGGCATCCCTAAGACTGCGCTTCAAATCCTCATCGAAGAGGTGCTCGAAGCCGGCATCGAAAGCATCGTCGTCGTCGTTGCCCCGGGAGACGCCCCAGCCTTCACCAAATCAGCCGGAGCTTTCGCTTCAAGATTGACCTTCATCGAGCAAACACAACCTCTCGGGTACGGTCACGCGGTCTGGAGCGCGAAAGAACCCCTGGGCGGCGAGCCTTTCCTCCTCTTGGTTGGCGACCATCTGTACCTCAGCTCAACCTCCCAGCGCTGCGCCAAACAACTCGTCACAGTTGCCAAAGCGCACAAATGCGCCGTCTCTGCCGTCCAATCCACGCACGAAAGCAAGCTCCCGCTTTACGGAGCGATTGGAGGCCGCCTGCAACCGGGACAGCGCGGCATCTACGAAGTGTCTGAGGTCATCGAAAAACCATCTCCGACCGAGGCCGAGCAGCGCCTGGTTGTTCCCGGGTTGCGGACAGGCCATTACCTTTGTTTTTTCGGAATGCACGTCCTGCCTCCCGCGATCATGACGCTTCTTGGCGAGGAAATCGCCGCGGCGGATCCAGGCCGCAAAGTGCACCTGACTCACTCGCTTGCGAGGCTCGCCTCGCGTGAGCGGTATCTCGCAGCGGAATTGAACGGTCGCCGCTATGACATCGGACTGAAATACGGGATTCTCACCGCACAGCTTGCGCTCGCGCTGAGCGGCGAAGACCGCGAAGAAGTGCTCGCAGGCCTGGTGGACATGCTTGCGCGACGCGACCCGTAAGCGGCGAACCGCCATGCCATCGCCCAAAGTCCACCTCTCGTCTAGGACATGAAAATTCCCGACCTTGTTTCGATCATCACCTCGAAGGACCCGGCGGTCCGCGACACCCCTCTGCAAGCCGCACTATCCGGATGCTCCGCATCGGCTCTTGTGGACGCATGCGAAGCGCTCGAGGCTTTCCGCGTTTCGTGCGAAAACCTTTATGAGCGTGCTAGGGCTCTATTTTTCCTCGCTGCCATTCACAGATTTCATCTCCCTGCCGCGCTTGCATCACACGCAGGCACGCTGAAGGGCTTGATCCCATTCGAGGGATACGAACAACTGCTCCAGCGCCGTTTTTCGGAGGCGATCAACGTTTTCCGCGCCAACCAGCAGACAGAGGGCGCGACGGATTCGATCTCCTCCGCGCTCGCAGTGGCTTACCAACGGCTGGCCTTTCAAACGCTCGCGGACCAAGTGCGCAGATCGGTCCGCTCCGTGCGAGGCAACCAGTGGATGTTTCGCATGGGGCACCCCGAGGATCACCCGCTGCGAATCAGACCCGAACTCCTACAGCGAGGTACGGATGGCACTTTTCCGATCCTCCGCGAGCAAACACCCGTGAGAATGGACCTCACGCACTCGGCATGGAGCGACATCTTTTTTCTTGGGATGGATTTTCCAGAGGGCGCGCGCGTCATCAATATCTCGGTGGACTTGGGGGTCGTCGGGCGAAGCGAGAACCCAGAGCCTCCCGTGAGCGCATGGCTGCGCGTGCTTGACGAGCCCGTGCTGCGTCTCACATCCGTGGATCTCGGCGCGACTGCCGACCTCACCTCGCTGTCCGACGTTTTTGATTTCGCGAAAGACTACCTGGGCCTTTTGAAGGCAGCGGTAATCGCCGCAGGCATTGTCCCCCCGGGTGTCGAGGGATCGGGTCAGGAGCTCGGCACGCTGCTCGAACGCGTCGTCGGGCCGGGTCGCGGGTTGGAACTGGTTTCGGCGGTGAACAATATTCCGAAGGGGTCGCGCCTGGCGGTTTCAACCAACCTTTTAGGCAGCCTCATCAGCGCCTGCATGCGGGCGACTGGCCAGGCGACGTCACTGACGGGGCCGCTTCAGGAAAACGAAAGGCGGATGGTTCTCGCTCGTGCGCTGCTCGGGGAATGGCTCGGGGGCTCGGGTGGCGGATGGCAGGATTCCGGAGGCGTCTGGCCGGGCATGAAACTGATCGAGGGCGTTGCCGCAACCGAGGGGGATCCGGAATGGGGCGTGAGTCGTGGACGATTGATGCCGAAACACACCGTCTTGGGACATCAGGAAATCCCTGCGGAAACCCGTCGCAAACTTCAGGACTCGCTCGTGCTCGTGCACGGCGGCATGGCACAGAACGTTGGGCCCATCCTGGAGATGGTCACCGAAAAGTACCTTCTACGCAGCTCCAAGGAGTGGAAGGGGCGCATCGAAGCGCTCGGTCTTTTGGAGGAAGTCCTCCATGCGCTCCGAAACGGTGACATCAAGGCGCTCGGTGAAATCACCATGCGCAATTTCCGCGGGCCGATCCAAACGATCATTCCGTGGGCGACAAATTTTTACACCGAGCAGCTCATCCAGAAAGCCTCGAAGGCGTTCGGGGAGGATTTCTGGGGGTTCTGGATGCTTGGCGGAATGTCGGGCGGCGGCATGGGATTCATCGTCGCTCCAGAGCGAAAACAGGAAGCTCAACAACGCCTCCAGACGATCATGCTGGAGACCAAAACGGAACTGCAGCACGCGCTGCCTTTCGCGATGGACCCCGTGGTTTTCAATTACGCTATCAACGAGCGCGGCACGTACGCGGATTTGCTCCAAAGCGACACCGCATTGATGCCGCCCGGTTACTACGCGCTGACGGTTCCAGCGCTCGTGAAGCAGGACCG
Organism: Chthoniobacteraceae bacterium; assembly: GCA_044376395.1. GTDB lineage: Bacteria > Verrucomicrobiota > Verrucomicrobiia > Chthoniobacterales > Chthoniobacteraceae > Chth-196. The sequence continues at coordinate 12,733 of JBILKY010000064.1, forward strand.
CCACACCCTTCCGAATTCGCGAAGGTCTGAACTCGACAAGCTCGCGTTTGCTGCGCGCTCCGAGCCCGCGTTCGGGGGCACCGTGCAATCCCTCTTCGATGCGCTGCTCCCGCGCAGCCAGTCCGGTTCCGCAGGGCGCACCACCCTGACTGCATTGCTGCACGCGCACGGATTCGACGCGGCACAGCACGCACGGATCCGCGCCGATCTCAAAGAGGGGCGCATCGGACTCGCCCAAAACAGACTCCGGGCGAATACCGAAATCACGGACGTGCAGGACTCGGACGTCACCAACACGGTCCATTGGTTTAACGGCAAACCGAAGAAGGACCTTGAATCAATCGGCATCGAGGCGCTCAAGCGCGGCGAGGCTGCCGTGGTGACTCTTGCCGCGGGCGCAGGCTCGCGCTGGACACAGGGCGCAGGCGTTTGCAAGGCGCTGCATCCGTTCTGCAAGTTCGACGGCAAGCACCGAACCTTCATCGAACTGCACCTCGCGAAATCGCGCAAGACCGCACGCAAACACGGAGCAACGGTGCCGCACGTTTTCACCACAAGCTACCTGACGCAGGCTCCGATCGACGCGTTTTTGTCCAGTGCAAACAACTACCGCTACGAGGGCACCGTCGCGCTTTCTCCCGGCCGGAACGTGGGGCTGCGCATGATCCCCACGGTGAGGGATCTGCGGTTCATGTGGGAGGAAATGCCGCAGCAGACTCTCGATGAACAGCAGCAAAAGGTGCGAGAGAGCCTTCGAGCCGCCCTCACAAACTGGGCGTCTACGCAAGGAGAAGCCTCGGATTACACGGACAACCTGCCCCTCCAGTGCTTGCATCCGGTGGGCCACTTTTTTGAGCTGCCGAATTTATTCAGCAACGGCGTCCTCGCGCGTTTACTGCGCGAGCGTCCTGCTCTGAAAACGCTGTTACTTCACAACATCGACACTTGCGGGGTGAATCTGGATCCCGCGCTGCTCGGACACCATTTGAGCTCGGGCAAATGCCTCAACTTCGAGGTGATCGAACGACGCCTCGAAGACCGCGGTGGCGGACTGGCACGTGTGAACGGCCAGCCTCGGATTGTCGAGGGCCTTGCCATGCCGCGCGAAGAGGATGAGTTTGGTCTGAGGTTTTACAACACGATGAGCACGTGGATCGATGTTGACGCGTTACTCACGGCATTCAGCCTCTCGCGCAGGGATATTTTGAGCGAGAACATGGAGCATATCACTGCCGGCATCCGCGAACTTGCCGGCCGCCTGCCGACCTACATCACGTTGAAAGAGGTCAAGAAGCGCTGGGGCCATGGTCAGGAGGATGTCTTTCCAGTCACCCAATTCGAGAAGCTGTGGAGCGATCTCAGCGGCCTGCCCGATATGGCCACCGGCTTTCTCGTTGTCCCCCGTCTGCGGGGTCAGCAGCTAAAGGATCCCGCTCAGCTTGACGGATGGGTGCGCGACGGCTCCGCTGACTGGGTCGAGGGCCTGTGCGAGTGGTCGTAGGCGCGGAGGGATTAGATCACAGGCCTTCACGGCCCCAGTCTATTTCGGACGCGTGGATTGCGCGTCCGCGGGGCGGTTGCGCGTTGGAAGGATCGCACACGCGTCCTTGCAGCCGAACACCCGGCTCAAGAGGTAGCGATTCCTGCTGATCCACTGGTACACGATTTCCGCGATGAAAATCACTCCCGGAATCCAAAGGAACAAAGCCAGCGGCCACAGTGGCGGCACGCGCATCCCTACAAAGCGGATCGCGCGCGCCCCGCGGTAAATGCGGCCGCTGGGCGTCACACAATGGATAGCTTCCCTCAGCGCCTCCGCGGTCAAACTCGGAGCGATCCCAGCAACTTCTGGGTCTGAGAGCGGAGTCAACGCGATGCGGTTGCCCCAATCCATCCACGCAAGCAGCTTCATCTGAAAGGTACAAA
>JBILKY010000276.1:0-4948 GCA_044376395.1 Chthoniobacteraceae bacterium
AATGGTGCGGATTGTCCCAAAAGCAGCGAGTTGAAGGTGGCGCACAATTTTTCGGGACAGTTGTCCCCGTAGACCTGCCTCCCGTTTTTCATATCCAAGCTCGATTCGATTGCGCAAAAATAGACGGGTAATCAGTTCCGTTCGGGTTTCAAAAAGCCAGGGATCCGAGAGCGATGCTTCCAGCGCAATCGCCCTTTGGGAAACCGCAAGCTCGATACTGCCTGGCAGGGCGCGCCCGAAGGTGTTCCTGTCTGCAATCCGCACGCTGCCCAGAAATCCCTCGTAGTTGCCGTAACCCATGGAAAAGCCTAGCTCGCGCGCCTTCGCTTCGGTTGCCTCAATCCTAAGCTTGATGGTGTGGTCGGGCTGCCGAATTGGAGTGACAGTGAGTGTGTCAAACAGACCGGAAGAAAGGAGTTCCTGCTGTTTTGCAGCAAGAGCGTCGGGGTCAAACGCCGCGTTCTGGAGGGGTTTCAGCCGGTTTTGAATCCACGATGGTCTGAGCCGGTTCAGGCCTGAGATGTCGATCCCTGAGACTTGGTAGGTTGGACCGGCGGTGACGTGTATGCTCGTGGGAATCTTTCCTTCGGCATCGGCGTTTTTTGGATCCGCATCCACCATGATCTGCACGTCAAAGTGAGCACGGCTTCCGTAGAACTTGATGAGCGCCGCGCCCAGAGCATTCTCTCGGGCGACCGTGTACGGTTTTGAGAGAATGGGCGCCAAGATCTGCGTCAGCTGGTCTCGCGAATACCGGAGATCTCCGTGGAATGTCGGCTCGGCAAACCGGTAACGCCGCCCTTCGGTGATCTTTACCAGCACCTGCGCCGAGGTTTCATCCTCGGAAAAAGTTACCTCGGGAGGCGATACCTCCACATCAAGGAATCCCTCATTTCGGTACCATTCGGCGATGCGGCTTGCCCCGACCTCGAGGTCTGCGCGAACGTATGGCAGCTGCGAGCTGGGAACCTTAAGCCGGTCGACGGACGCGCTCGTGAGGAGCGGCAACAGAGTGTTCGCGCTCGAGCTCGGGTTGCCTTCGACGCTTGTCGATCGCAGGCGCACGAACGGGCCCTCGTTGATTTGTAGAACAAGCGTTTCCCGCTGAATCTCCCATTCCACGGCGGCTTTTGCGTACCCTTTTTGATGATAAAACGCCGCCGTGTAATAGGCCGCGTCATCGGCATTGGGCCGAGACAAACCTTCCGCTCGGATTCGCTCAAGCTGCTCAGCGATTCCATTGCGGAGAGTGCCCTCGCTGAAGGCGTGTCTTCCCAACCACTGGACCTTTACTTTTTCACCGAGAAACAGGTGCTTTTCGGCAGGAGTCTCCGGATGCCATGGCAGCCATCGAGCGGCTTTGCTGATCATTGACCCGTCTTCCCGGCAGGCTCCCAAGGTCAGGAAAGAAGACAGAATGATTTGTAGACCGTGGTTGCGTCGGAGTGAGGCGGGATGGGGGGTTATTCGCTTTTGATGCGAGTGACGGAACACACGAGTTGGGAAGTAGAGGCCCTTGAGATCATTGCCGACCGGCGGCACTGGCGGCACTAGTAAAAACGGAAAGCATAGCGAAGCCTAGTGGCAAAGTCTCCGTTCGCCCCGATTTCCCCGATCACAAACAGATTGTCCTGCAATCTGTAGGTCAGCCTTGTTTCCTGATTGCCTGTCCTGCTGTTGAGCGCCCCCACGTCCAGACTGAAACGCCGAAGAGCCGTAAAACGTTCGCTTCCGCCGTCTTTTTGCAGGACTTTGTCAGAAAACTCCTGCATCAAAAGCGCCGCGGCCCGCGAAGAGGCAGCCTGTGAGGATTCGGATGCAAAGTCTCCAGGCAGCACCCCTGCGGTTAACAAGGTTAACGCATCGCGTTCGGCAAGCGGCGGATCACTGCTGACGCTGATCTGCGGGTTTTCAGGCGGTCCGTGCAGGTACATCCGGATCCTGTGGTTGCGGATCTCGGACTCCGCTGTGAACTCGGTTTGCGGCAGAAAAGGCGCGCCGGCTGCGTACCAGACTCGGCCTCGTGAAACCTCGACGCGCGCAAACGGGAGCAACGCGATCACGTCATCAGAAATGTAACTGCCATCCAGGGTCGGAGCGGCTCCTGTTCCAAGGAGGCGAAGGTCGACTTTCGCAGTGCCCCGCAATCTGTTGCCGCGGATGAGCACGGGGTCTCCCTGCCTAGTTGCTAGTTGCACGTCGAGTTTCCAATCTGAAAACGGTTTGCGCGGAAATAGAAACCAAGGCTTCCCGGGCGGACGCTTGTATCCGCTTCCGCCGGATTGCATGGCACTAATGGGCAGTAGCTCAATATCCCGCCTCACCATGCTTTTGACCGCGTAGAGCTTTCCCCTCACAGCTGCTGCATCCCACCGTCCCTCGACGCGCAGATCGCCATCGAGGCGAAGAGAGAGCTGCTGAGTGCGTTGAACGAGAACTTGATGCGCTTTGATGTCAATGCTCAGACTCGGATTTCTCGGTTCAAGAAATGATGCGATACCGCTTATTGCAAGAGATCCGCCGCCAAGATCAGCGCGGATGCGTTCGATATGGACGTGCTCCCGATCAAGGCGCACGGACGCATGGAGATCCGTGATTGCGGGGATTCGGTCTGTTTGGAAGTGAAGGGCTTCGCAGTCGAGTTTTAGGGCACCCTCAAGGATTGGGTTGCCGAGAGACCCTTGCATGCGCGCCTGAATAGAGCCGGTGCCTTTGACGTCACGAAGTTGGGGAAACAGGGTGGGTAGCACCTGCAGCTTCGCTTGGTCGATTCGGATTGACCCCCGAACAGGGAGCTCGATCCAGTTGATGTTCCCGGCGAACAAATCATCGAAGGTGAAGGATGCTTGTGCGTCCAGTCTTAGGGGCGCCCCAATTGGACTGTGCATCAATACCTCGCAGCGCAGCATCCGGTTTTCGTGTTTCGCTTGTAAATCAAAGTCGCACCCAGCGAGGCGTGGGTAATGACGGCTCTTCATCGACTTTCCTCTCCCAATAAATTCAACCAGCGGGGTGCCTGGAGTGCCGGAAAGGTTCAACGAGAAAGTTGCTGAGCCGGTGACCGGCGACTGGCCTTCCGGGCCTTGGATCATCGATCCGAGTTCGATGTTTGAGCCGCTCATAACCCCGCTGATGCGCCCGTCCTTGACCCAGTGGATGCCTGCGGCGTCCCATGTGAGCGGCATGTTTAGTTCGCCGTTCAAAACATCACGCCCTTTTTGTTGAAGGTTAATTTTTGTAAGCGCGAGAGTGTTATTTGCCCATGCGGCTTCTGTGCTAAAGCGGGTGTCCCGACTAGTGAGTTGCATCCTCTGAATCTGCAGCTTTCCAGGTTCATATGAGGCAGCGAAGTCTGCGGAGTGAAATTCTAGATTCTTCCAGCGCAGATCCCTGCCACGGAGTTTGCACTCACCACTCCCGCTTAAACCAGTCAGCGTTCCTGCACCCGACCATGAACCCTCGATTTGCCCGGAAATCGGTCCTTCGATTCCAGCCTGCGAAATAAACGCCTGAATCTGATGAAGTTTCGGAAAGCTTACCTGAGCGTTCAAATTGTAAGCGAAGGGTGGCGTGATTTCAGCACTGCCTGAGAGTTGGACGGTTTGTTCATCCCCGAGAGAGGTATAAAACTCATCAATGACAAAGTTGCCGCCGTTTCCAGCAGCTCTTATTCGTACCAATGGAATCCCGCAGCGCCCCCATCGCATGTTTGATCCCATCATCTGGACATTGCCATCGAGTCTTCCGGTCTCAACTTGTGCTTTGAGTGTCGCTTGAATGGAACCGGTGAAAATATGCCCGGCGATTTGCAGGATCTCACCCTGAATGAGCGGGCAGCGCGCCTCCAGGTCGACGCTGATTGTGTCTGTTATACTTGTGGCTGCTTTTGGAACACGAAATTTGATGCCACCTGATACTTGGTTGCTGCCTGAGATGAGCAGAAGGCTTGTGACATTGACTATGCCGTCTGAAATTGCGACCGAACAGTGCGCCGCATCCGTGCTGATTTGGAAGTCAGTTCCTCCGATCTTGGTCTCTGCAGCGGTCATCGTAAGAGTGCCGAAACGGGCACTCCCGCTTCTTGTCCCGCTCGCTATGGTTTCCTGAATGCCTCGCTCAAGAAGTTCTTTGATCGGGAATTGAAGTTCACCCTCAGTGCTCAAAGCTTTTGAGCGAAGCCAATGGGTTCCATGTGATGCATCAATCCTGCTGCCAACAATCCGTGTGCGCAGTGTGAGAGTGCCGCCGTGGAGCTCTCCATGAGCTGATACTTGTACGTTTCCTTGCAAGCGATTTTCAATTTGCGGGAACCACTCGGAGAGATCCTCAAAAGTTCCATCCATGGATGCGCTTCCAAGGATAGTTGCCGCTGAGATTTGGTCCGCGTCGTTGCGTATCGACCCGTTAAAAATGAGATTGGTGGACTCTGAATGAATACGTCCTGCTAAAATATTCAGCTCACCAGAGGATAGCGCAGCATCGAGTTCGGAGATGATCTGTCCGCCTTTTCGGGTTTGGTGTGCGAGTTGGATCGAAGCCGTGCCTTTCCAACTTCTGGCATCCAACGGTGTGCCCACCACCTCAACCTCAACGGACCTGCAGCTTGGGACGCTCTGGGGGGTGATGTTGAGGGTCTTCAACAGTGGCGTGATCGCGAAATTCTTTCCGCTAACGACGCCGTGCCAGTCAGAGCCCTGCTCTTCGACTGAAATGCGAAGGGTTCCTCCTGAAGCTTGCAGCAGGATTGCGGCCGACTTCTTGCCGGTCCTGTTTACCGCGCCAACGCTTAGGGTGCTAATCTCAAGTTCAGGGGTGAGCTTTAGGGGTCCAAGAGTGAGGTGCTCTTGATCTGAGGTGACTGGGCAGACGATCGGGCCTAGTTGCATGCCTCCTGCTAGCGTGACGTTTCCGATTTTGAGATTGCCCGGACGGCCCCTTCGGAGCTCGA
>JBILKY010000275.1:0-4948 GCA_044376395.1 Chthoniobacteraceae bacterium
ATGCGTTGTATTCTGCGGTGACTTTTTCATTCCAGGGCTCGGGGTGGGTTGAAAACCACTGTTTGCGCTCTGCTGCCCATTGCGCGAGTTTTTCTTGGGGAATGGAGTCGCCGAGACGGAAGGTGATAAAGTAGGTGGCGCCTTCTTGATGCCAGTGCGGCAGGCGACGGCGAGTGGTCTTCACTTCTTCCCAAGGATTGAACGGTTGAAAAGAAAGTGAATCAGGGATCTTGCCTGCGTCCGTTGCGGGGAAGGCAGGCGGGACGCCTGCGCTACTTTCATTTGACTCTTCTTTAATACGGCAGGTCATGTGCAGGCGGGGGCCGGATTAGAGGGATATCGGCGGGCTCATTTTTTACTCTTGTGCCTGCGCGTCGGCGCTTTTTAGGGCGATCTGGGTAGAGGATCGGCCAAGCTCGGCCTGCGCTGTGCACATCACCAAGGACTGTACTTTGGATTCGGTGGCGAGGCTTTCGGCGATCGTTTGCAGGTTGAAAATGCGCGCCGCGTCCCGGGCGGTATAGCCTTGATTAACGTCGCCGCGGGGGCGGGCGCAACCCGCCCACAGAACCTCAGACATTGCCGGCGCTGGCCTACTTGAGGCGCGCCTTCAACGGGCCCGCTGTTTTTTTGCGATGGACAGTTTTTTGGGATTTCACCGCCTTCAGCGGCTTGATCTGTTTCGGCGCTTTCGCCGCTGCTTGTTCCGGTTGGTGGATGCCTCGCTTCCTCTTGCGCCCCACGGCAAGGTCCATGAACTCCTTCTGCGAGTAGTGCGCCGGCTTCGACGGCAGTCCCGAGTGTTTGATCGGCGTCCCGCACCGCCGGTACATCGCGTCCGTTCTCAACTCCCAAGCCTTGGTGTCGTCCTGCAGCATCCGACCCAGAATCTCGTGGACCACCCGGTCCTTCAGCACCGGATCTTCGATCGGAAACACCGCCTCCACGCGGCTGTAAAAATTCCGCGGCATCCAGTCCGCGCTTCCCGCGTAAACCAGAGCGTCGCCGCCGTTCTCGAAATAGTAAATCCGGCTATGCTCCAGAAAACGGCCGATGATCGAACGCACCCGGATGTTTTCGCTCACCCCGGGAAGGCCCGGGCGCAGGCAGCAAATTCCGCGCACAATCAAATCAATCTGCACGCCCGCATTCGACGCCTCGTACATGGCCTCGATGAGCTCCCTGTCCACCAGTCCGTTCATCTTCGCGATGATGCGCGCCGGCTTGCCGGCCTTCGCCCGCAGCGTTTCCTGCGTCACCAACCGCAGGATCTCGTCGTGCAGCGTGAACGGTGCGATCAGCAGCTTGCTTGCTCCTTGGAAACGCCCGATCCCTGTCAGCAGGTTGAAGAGCTTCGTCGTGTCCTCCACAAACGCGGGGTTCGATGTGAAAAACGAGATGTCCGTGTACAACTTCGCCGTCGACGGATTGTAGTTCCCCGTCCCTAGGTGCAGGTAGCCGCGGATCCGATCCTCGTCCTTGCGGATGACCAGCGTCATCTTCGAATGCACCTTGTGGTGCACCATGCCGTACACCACGTGCACCCCAGCCTCTTCAAGTCGTCGCGCCCACAAAATGTTGTTCGCCTCGTCGAAGCGCGCCTTCAGTTCCGTCACCGCCGTCACTTGCTTTCCGTTGCGCACCGCGCTCATGAGCGCCCCCACCACCCGCGCATCCCCGCCCGTGCGATAGAGCGTCTGCTTGATCGCCAGCACCTGCGGATCCGTCGCCGCCTGTTCTAAAAAATCCACCACCGTGCTGAAACTTTCGTACGGGTGATGCAGCAGCACGTCCTGCTCCCGGATCACCTCGAACAAATTCTCCGCGTCCCTCACCGCCGCACCCACAGGCGCCACAAACGGCGGATCCCGCAACTCGGGCGAATGATCCCCCGCGCACACCGCCATCAAACGCACCGGGTTGAGCGGCCCGTCGATCCGGTACACGTCGCCCTCGTCCAAATCGAGGTTGTCCATCAGGTAGTGGCAGATCTCCTGCGGGGTGGTGTGGTCCACCTCGAGGCGCACCGCCGCGCCGCGCCGCCTGTTGTGCAGTTCCTGCTCGACCGCGCTCAAAAGGTTGCGGGTGTCGTCCTCGTCGATGTAGAGCTCGCTGTTGCGCGTCAGGCGGAAATGCCAGTAGCCCAGAATTTGCGTTCCGGGAAAAAGGTCCGCGAGATAATGGCAGATCAGGTTGCCTAAAAAAACATATTCGCGCTGCTCCTCGGGTCCGGGCAGCCGCACGAGACGGGGCAGCACCCTCGGCACCTGCACCACCGCCAGTCTGCGGCCCGCCCGCCCGCTCCCAGGCGCAGTCGGATCCGCAGATCGCTCGCTCGAACGCTCGCCGGAACGCTCGTTCACCACCTCCAACTGCAGGATGATGTTCAGTGATTTGTTGAGCAACTGCGGGAACGGATGCGCAGGATCGATCCCGAGCGGCGTCAGCACCGGCCGCACTTCCTCCTCGTAATACCGGTCCAGCCACGCCTTGCGCTCGCCTTCCAACTCCTCCGGCCGCAGGAAGCGGATGTTTTCCTTCGCCAGTTTCGGAACTAAATCCGAGCGCCAGCATTCGAACTGATCGCCCACCATGCGTTTCACCCGCTCCCGGATCGCCCGCAGCGTTTCCGTGGCGGTGCGCCCGTCCATGGAGCGTTCCACCAGGTTGCTTTCAATCTGCTGTTTGACGCCCGCAACCCGCACCTCAAAGAACTCGTCGAGGTTGGAGCTCACGATGCTGAAAAATTTCACCCGCTCCAGCAGCGGATTCCGCACGTCCAAAGCCTCTTCCAGCACCCGCTGATTGAATTCCAGCCATGAGAGCTCTCTGGAAATGAAATGTGTGGCGGGATGGTCGTTCATGGCTGGCGCGTCAATTTGTACGAGTTGATGTACGCGGTAGGGCTCGTTGCGGAAAGCCTGCTCACGTGAAATTCCCACGACAACGCTCCTTTTGCAACCGGTGTCTCGCCCGCCGGCACCGGCGAGCAGCGGGGCCGCTCTTTTTTGCGTTTAAGTTTTCCGCTAAGGCATTTCTCCCGCGCGGGTCGTCGAAGAGTATGAAGTTCATTTCCACTCTTTTCGCGCTCCTTGGACTCACGTTTTTTGTGAAGGCGGACCCGCTTGCGGTCGGCTCTCCGGCTCCCGAACTCACCGCCCTCGATCAGAACGGCGTCTCTGTGGTTCTGAAGGACGTGTTCGCGAAGGGACCGACGCTCGTGTACTTTTATCCCAAAGCTGACACTCCAGGCTGCACCAAGCAGGCGTGCAGCATTCGCGACGATTGGGAACCCCTGAAGGCCAAGGGCATCCAAGTGCTGGGTGTCAGCGGGGACGAACCCGCCGCGCAGAAAAAATTCGAGCAGAAGTACAACCTGCCCTTCACCCTTCTCTCCGACCCCGAGGGCAAACTCGCCGCCGCCTTTGGAGTGCCTTTCTTGAACAAGATTTCCAAGCGCATGTCCTTTCTCATCAAGGACGGCAAAGTGGTCTGGAATATGGCTGCGGCCTCCACCGCGGAGCACTCCAAGGACGTGATCAAGGCGTTCGACGCCCTGCCCAAGTAAACGCCCTCGGCGGCCTCGGCCAGCGCGCGGGGCGCCGCCTCCGCAGTTCCGGAAATCCGGCGGGCGCAAGTCCGTGGATTTGCCCCCCTCTCGACAGCTTTGCCATAATGCGCGCCCCGTCACCCGCGGGGCGCGTTTTTTTGCATGGCGAAAAACGGTGCGATTCCAGATATTCCAAAGGCTCAAGTTACCGCAGCGCGCCTGTGTAAAGGCTTTGTAAAACGCGCGGATTACACGGCGTTCCGTATACGTCAAATTTGAGAAAAAAAGCGTGGAATTTCTCAAATTTGAGAGTCCAGCGAGGCGATTGTGGCGGTCTTGTAAATTTCCCTCAAATTTTTTTGCAGGACCGGGCGCCTCGGGAAGGCTGAATTTCAGGCTGTGCGGAGGCTTTTATCAGAGTGTCCAGTAGAAGTTCGGCTAATTTTTTATGTGAAACACCGGCGGTTGCACGGGGCATGCTTAAGAGAGGAGGCATATTTCAACGTGCTTCCCCGTCCGCGGGTGGGGAAGTGCAACTTACACAGTGTCACCTCCAGATCCGACAAGACCCGAGCCGCCTTCCAAAGAGACGGATAGAGTGTTGCGTCCCTTCGTTTTGCGAAGGGAACGGCGACCCTGCGCGCGTGCGTCCCGGAGGCGTTTCCGGGAACAAATCCGCGTCGCCGGAGGCAAGGAACGGAGGCGCCTCCGGTCGCTGGCGCCGTCCTGGGTGGCCCGGCATTTTCCCAAATTTGCGAATTCAGCCGTAGTCGAGGCGTTGCAGGAGCAGGGTCCGCAGGAGGTTTTCCGGATGTCGCCGCTGCTCACGAAGCTGGTCACCTTTTGGTCGCTTCTGGCGTTTTTCATGACCGATCTGCCCGTCCGCGCCGCGACGCAGGTTTGGTCGGGCACTTCAGGCGGACTCTGGACCCTACCCGCCAACTGGGTGAGTTCGACGGTGCCAGGCGCCCTGGACATCGGCAGCTTCAACCTGAGCGCGCCGACGGTGGTGTACCTCAACGGCAACACCTCCGTTCTCGGCCTCGAATTGGTCGGCACCGGGCCGCTGAACCTGTTCGGCGGCACCAGCAACTTTGTGCTCGCAAACACCCTCAGCATCGGCACCGCTGGTCTGTTCCTCGGGCCCACGGCGGGTGCGCTCTCAGCGGGACTGGGCACCACGGTGAACGTCACCGGCAGCCTTAGCGGTTCGGGCGGCCTGCTCAAAACCGGGAACGGCGTCCTGCGTCTGAGCGGCACGGCAGGCGGCGGTTTCACGGGGGATGTCACCGTCAATAGCGGCATTCTGGCGATCATGAATTCCACCGCCTTGACCGGCGCGACAGCGCCAGTTTCGGTCGGCGGGGCGACGGGCTTTGGGTTTTCGGGCGGGATGCT
>JBILKY010000065.1:0-14633 GCA_044376395.1 Chthoniobacteraceae bacterium
AGGAGAAATTCCTGCGCGACAAAACCCGCGTCATCTGCGCGACCGTCGCCTTCGGCATGGGCGTGCACAAGCCGAACGTGCGCTTCGTGATCCACTTTGACCTGCCGAAAAACATCGAGGGCTACTACCAGGAAACCGGGCGCGCCGGACGAGACGGGCTTCCGGGCGAATGCGTGCTTTTCTACAGCTCCGCGGACGCGATCAAGCAGCGCACTTTCATCGAGGAAAAAACCGACCGCGAAGAGCAGCGGATCGCCCGCGACCAACTGCAGCAAATGATCCACTACGCCGAATCGGGAGCGTGCAGGCGCTCGACGCTGCTCGCCTACTTCGGCGAAACGTTTTCTGAAGTACCCTGCGGCGGCTGCGACAACTGCCTCGACCCCCGCGAACAATTCGACGGCACCCTCGCAGCGCAAAAATTTCTGTCCTGCATTTACCGTCTGCGACAGGCCTCGCGATTTTCCGTCGGACTCAACCACGTCATCGAGGTGCTCACCGGCAGCGCTTCCGAAAAAATACGCCGCTGGGGACACGACAAACTTTCCACCTACGGGATTGGCAAAGAGCACTCGCGCACCGAATGGCAGTCGATCGGCCGCGAATTGATTCGACTCGGACTTTGCTCCCAGTCGGCGGAACGCCTGAGCACCGTCGAACTCTCACACGACGGCGCAGCGTGGCTCAAATCGAAGACCGCGCTGAGCCTCACCCGGCCGATCGCCACAAAGGCGAAGCCCGCGCGTCCGCGCATCGACGGCGACATTGTGTGCGACGAGGATCTGTTCCAAGTGCTGCGCACCCTCCGCCGGGAGGTCGCCGAGCAGCGCAACGTGCCGCCCTACATCATCTTCACGGACGTCACCCTGCGGCATCTCGCCGCGCGTCAGCCGAAGAACGAGGAAGAATTCGCGGAACTCCCGGGTGTTGGCGAACGCAAGCTGCGGGACTTTGCACCGGTGTTTTTGTCGGCCATCCAAGCGTGGAAAGTTTCGAAGCGGCGCGCCTGACCCTTGCTCGCGGGCGGTGCACGCAACCCACTAAAGCAACCAGCTTGCGGGGCGAAAACCACGCACTCGAAAACGCGCTCGGTGCTGTTCTGCATCGGCGTTGTATCAAAGCAGCATCAGATCCGTCTCCACCGCGCTGCGCCGATGCACTCACCCAACGGCCCGCATCCCACAAGCACGATCTCCGGAGCGGCGCGCTCCCTTGAGGGGCCGAGATCCAATGTAAACTCGGCCACCCAGTCGTTTTTGCCCTCCGTGTCGATGATCATCTGCTGAACCCGCCACTGCACGGGATTATCCACCCGGTTCTTTTCGAAATAAATGTGCCTCCGGTTCCGCCCCTCTGCATCGAGCCTCACACGCTCGTGCTCCAAAAGATAGCCAGCATGCGCCGCCGCCAAATCCTCCTCGCACCATACCTCCTCCTGCGCAGGCGCGGGCTTGGTCACACCGAGTGCCACCGCGTAATCGCCGCATGCAAACGCCCGCAAAAACGCCATGGTTTTTCCATGAACGCCGGCCTCAAGCCGGCCTTCATCGGAACCGCTGCCCGCGCCAAAAGACGATGGCGCCAGCGGCGCGCGGTCGAGCTGCACGGACGTTTGAGCTCCCCCGGTCTGCATCGCCTCCCAGCGCTCTAGAAGGCTCGAATCCACCTGCCGCACCAGCGCCCCGAGGTACGTCTCCATCTCAAAAAGATCCGCGTTCTTCGCGGCATCGGGCACCGTCTGTGACAGCACCTTGTGCACGCTCGAAATATGGCGCAACAACAACCCCTCCGAGCGCTCCAACTGGTACACCTTCACATAATCCGCAAAGGACCGCGAATCCTCCAGCATCTCGCGCACAACGGATTTGGGCTTGATCGTCTCCACTCCCACCCACGGGTGTCTGCTGGCAAACTCATTGAAGCTCGAATAGATAAAATCACGGTTGGGCTTTGGGTGCTCCAAGAGCTCAAGCTCCTCCATCCTTTTCTCAAACGGCACTCCTTCGGCCTTCATCTGCGCAACCGCAGCCGCTTTGACCTTGTCGAGCTGCCTGCGCAACACCAGCTCGGGATCCTCCAAAATCGATTCCACCAAGCTCAGCACCACCCACGCGTAATCCGGCGCATTCGGATCAATCAGCGAAATCGCGTCCACCAGATAAAGCGACAACGTTTGATTCATTGAAAAATCGGTCTGCAATCCGACGTTCACCGCCACGCCTGTTCCATCCCTCTTTCCACCGGCCGCGAGGCCGAGCACCCCGTGGTCCAAAAGTGCGCGAAACAACTGCCACGCCCTACGCATCAACGCCCGCTTCGATCTTGCGCCTTCATGGCAGCTGCGAATCAGACAATGCATCGCCGCCGCACCGCCCGACTCGCGGCTGAGCACGTTCAAGAGCATCCCGTGATCCAGTCGAAACCGGCTGACAAGTTTCTCGGGAACACTCGCCACCATTCTCTCAAAAGTCTGCCTGTCCCAGTTAGTGAAGTTCTTTTCCGGCGGCTTCCGCTTCACATACTTTTTGCCCGTCGCCTCAAACTTGCGCTGAAGCTGAAGATTTTCGATGGCATGTTCCGGGGCCTGCACCAACACCCAACCGCGATCGTCAAACCCCTTGCGCCCCGCTCTTCCGGTGATCTGGTGAAAGTCCCGCGCGGATAGAATCACGTTTTTCTCCCCATTAAACCTGCACAACCGCGTGAGAAGCACACTGCGGATCGGCACGTTAATGCCCACGCCCAGCGTGTCCGTCCCGCAAATCACCTTGAGCAATCCCATCTGCGCAAGCCTTTCAACAGCCAACCGGTATCTCGGAAGCAATCCCGCATGGTGCAGTCCGATGCCGTGGCGCAAAAGCCGCTTCATCTCCGCCCCGTACGGACTCGCGAAGCGCTCCCCGACAAGCGCCTCCGCGATCGCGGCTTTCTCCTCGCGGCTGCAGAAGTTGATGCTCGAAAAATTCTGCGCACTATCGGCGGCATCCGCCTGCGTGAAGTGAACCACGTAAACAGGGCCGCGGCCGCTGTTGATCAGGCCCTCTAGCGTCGCCGAAAGAGGCTCCTCCGAATACCCGTACTCCAGAGGAACCGGACGCTCGACGGAACTCACATTCACAGTCGCCCGCCCGTTAAGCGAGGTGAGCGCCTCCGAGAAAAAGCCGACATCGCCCAAGGTCGCGGACATCAGCAAAAACCGTGCATTCGGCAGCGTGAGGAGCGGCACCTGCCAGGCAACGCCGCGGGCCGGATCCGAGTAGTAGTGAAACTCATCCATGATCACGTCCGCGAAATCCGCGGCGGCCCCTTCGCGAAGCGCAATATTGCAGAGCACTTCGGCGGTGCAGCACAGGATCGGCGCGTCGCGGTTGACCGAGGCGTCGCCGGTGCTGAGCCCGACGTTTTCGGGTCCAAAAACACAGCACAGCTCAAGCCACTTCTCATTCACCAACGCCTTGATTGGACACGTATAGACGGACCTGCCCGCTCCGGAAACGGACCGGAAATGCAGCAACCTTGCGACCAGGGATTTTCCTGAACCCGTCGGCGTATTGAGAATCACGTTGTGTCCGTCTGAAAGCGCGAGCACCGCTTCTTCTTGCGCGGGATAAAGCTGCAGCCCCAGGCCTCCCACATGATCCAGAAACCTCTCGAGCACGCTGTCCTCCCCGATGAATTCACCCGCGGGCACGCGCGGACCCGCACCAGCAACTTCATCCGACGCGTTGTTTGGTTTCGATGTCACCCCTCGAGTCTCGTTGTTGCGAGCAACACAATCAACCCGCGATAAAACACGCGGCAACCACATCACTCTGAGACAAACCAGCTGAACCGAGCTCATCCAAGTCCGCGGCACGCGTACCGGTGAACGCGCGCATCAATCCCTGAAGTTTTTAAAAGCGAGTCCAACGCCGAAATCTTTTGATCGTAAAAACTGGATGACGTTCTGGAGGTCGTCCCGTTTTTTGCCAGTCACGCGGATCTGCCTTTCCTGAAGAGTGCTCTGCACCTTGGTTTCATGTGCTTTGATGGCTTTCACGATTTCCTTCGCCTTCTCGCCATCGAGCCCCTGCTTGATCTCCAGATCCTGCGTGGCGTGACCGAGCGGTGAAATCTCCGGCTTCTTGCGGTCGACGTTCCTCAAATCGATGTTCCTTTTGGCGAGTTTGCCAACGGTGATTTCCTCGAGGCTCTTGAGCCGAGAAGCATCCTCCGCAGATAGAAGGATCTTGTTCAACTTTGCGTCCCAGCGGATTTCCGCGTTCGAACCCTTGAAATCAAAGCGCGTCACCAATTCCTTCCGCGCTTGATTGATGGCGTTATCAATCTCCTGCGTATCCACCTCAGAAACGATGTCAAAAGAAGGCATAGAATCCAGAGTGTGCGCAAGCCACCCTTTGAATCGAAAGCCCAAAGTGAGTCCACTGAAGAAGCCGGACACGATCGCCGGCGGACCTGTGCGACCCTTCGTGAACTAATTCTTCGCCAGAAACCCCGCTAGCGCCCCTTGAGTGAGGCCAGATTCAAATGCGCGTAATTGTCGGAGGTGCAGGCTGAGTGCTGGGGAAAGAACAGTCTCGCCATTTTGTTTGCGTCGGCCACCTGCTCGGGAAGCATGCCGATCCCCAAGGCATCGCGCTCTTCCGCGGATTTCTCGTGCCCCTGCGCGGCCGCCAAATTCAACCAGCAGTAGGCCTCGACAGCGTCCTTCAGCGTGCCCGCGCCAGATGCGCACATTTTTCCGAGTTGATACTGAGCCTCGGCATACCCTTGGTTGGCTGCCTTTGTGAGCCACTTGGCTGCGGTCACCTCGTTCCGGCGCACGCCAGCCCCGGACGCGAACGCCATCCCGAGGTGAAACTGGCCCGGCGCGTAGTCCTGGTCCGCCGCCAGCAAAAAGTAATGCGCTGCGCCCTCCAAATTCCGCTCCACGCCGACTCCGGCAGCGAGCATCCTGCCGAAATTCACCTGCCCTTCCGCATTGCCCTGCTCCGCAGCCTTCCGGAACCAGAAAGACTGATTTTTCTGACCCGCAGCAGGTGCCAGCGAAGAATCTGACTGCACAACAAGACCAAGGTTTACCTGGGCAAATGCATTGCCCAGGTCCGCAGCTTTCCGGAACCACTTCGCCGCCGCGGCGACGTTCCGAGACAACCCATTACCCTTCAAATACAGCATCCCGACAGCGAGGTTCCCCTCGGCGTTACCGTCCTCCATCGACTGGTCCACCCACTCCCTCGCCTCCTGCAGCGTGCGTGGCATCCGCGGTTCGCGCGAACGCATCGACCACACCAGCGCCTGAGCCGGCGCATCCCCCATCGCCGCTGCCCTTCCATACCAACGCAGAGCCTCTGCGTAATCCACTGGCACCATTTCCCCTCGCTCGTAACACAGACCCAACGCCATCTGACTCGGAACAATCCCCGCCCCCCCGGCGGATCTCAACCACTTCAGCGCCTCTGCCGGATCGCGCGCAACTCCCTCTTCACCCCGCGCGTACAACATGCCTAAGAAAGACTGCGCATTTGCATCCCCCTGCTCTGCCGCCTTTCGATACCACTTCACCGCCTCCGCCGCGTTTTTCGCCACGCCGGAACCATCCTCGTACATCGACCCCAAAATCGTCTGCGCACGGGCGCTCCCGCGCTCCGCCGATTTGCGGTACCACTCAAGGGCGGCAGCAAGGTCCTTCTTCACGCCGTTCCCCGTTTCAAGCAGCACGGCAACCGCGATCTGCGCCTCGGAATTTCCAGCATCCGCAGCCTTTTTGAATAACTTGAATGCCATCTCCGGACTCTTGGCCACACCGAGGCCTTTCAGGTACACCGAGCCAAGGTTCAGCTGCGCCTCGCAACTTCCTCCCGCCGCGGTTGCCTTCAGAATCCTCAAGCCCTCACGCACCTTCTCCGACGCAGCCGAGCCACCCGTTTCCAAAAGAGAAATCGCATACGCACAGCGCGCGCTCAATTCGCCCTGATCGGACGCCAGTTTGAACCAACGCGCTGCCTCCTGCGCATCCGCAGCCACACCCCGCCCCTGAAGATACATCGCGCCCAGATGATACTGCGCACGGGCGTTCCCCTGCTCCGCGGCCTTCCAATACCACGCGAACGCGACGTCCAAATCCATTTCAACGCCCTGTCCGCTTTCGTAGAGAGCGCCTAAAATCGACTGACTCTCCGCGTTGCCCTTCTCAGCAGCTTGCCTGTACCACTCGACCACCTCGGCGGTCAGCTCGCCCTGTTTGTTTGCAACGTTTCCTGCACCACTTCCTTTTGCAACACCCCCTCGGGACTCCGCCACGGAGCCGCCCGCGAGCGAAATATGCCAGTCAAACAAACGAGCAACCGGCTGACCGGATCCGTTTTCGCCAGCCGAGTCCGCGTCCGCGACTGGCACCCCCGGAAGGAGGAAGATCCCCGCACCGAGCAGGAAAGCCCTCCCAAAAACGGCTGACATACGGGGCGACATCCGTCCATGAAAGCAGGCTCAACTTGCATTGTCATTTATTTTTCGCATGACAAAGCTTTAACAAGAGTTTTATCTAAACAGATAAAACTCATCTAATTTGCTATCTATCAGATATATAAACCGAAACAAAAAACCTGTCCACCCCCGCGGCCGTGACCTCAATGTCACACATGGCCGCCCGCCAGAAATTCCATCATCCTTCCCGCCCACCAGCGACGGAATCCCCCCCGCCATTCCACGAATCCCAGATGTCCGCCGCGAGCCGGAACCTCGAGGGAGAAATGCGGGTTCTCGCGCGCCTCCTCCCAAGGAAAAGATTCCCCGCCTAGAAACGGATCGTCCCCAGCATTCAAGAGCAGCGAGCGGACCGCTATCCGCCCCAAAAACTGCCTGCCACTCGACTTCGCCCAGTAATCTTCCGCACCCGAAAAACCGTGGAGAGGCGCTGTGTAAATCTCATCAAACTCCCTCAGGGACCGCGCGGCAACATCCGGAACCGCACGCGAGAATCGTGCACGCTTCTCCCGCATCTTCGCGTTGAGCGTTTGCAAAAACCGCTTCAAGTAAATCCGGTTCGCCATCTTCGAGTCCAAGGCGCAAGCCGTGGAGCGCAGATCCACGGGTGCGGAGATTGCAACGGCTGCGGAAATCTTTGGGTGCGGCGCAGCTTCTCCCAGATACTTCAGCACTAGGTTGCCTCCCAAACTGAACCCCACTAAGGCCAGCGCCTCATACCCCGCCGCGGCATGCTGGATGACCGCCGCCAAATCATCCGTTTTCCCGGAATGATAAGCGGGCAAAAGCCTGTTCGGAACAGGGCCGCACCCTCGGAAATTCCACGCAAGCGCATCCCAACCGGCTCCCGCCAACGCCTCCGCCGCCGTTTGAATGTACCCCGCGTCCATGCTCCCCTCCAATCCATGACAGAGCACGGCAAGCCTGCCCGCACCGCACCGCCTCCACCCGAGCGAAAGAAAATCCCCGTCTGGAAGCTCGAGTGTCTCGGCCTGAAAACTCCGCGTCCGGTCCACGCGCGGTACCCCTTGCGAGAGGGTCTGCAAATGCGCATTGCACATCAAAAACGGGGCGCGGAAAACCGAGTCAACAACCGGCATAAAAACGCGAACGCTCCATTTCTTTGATAACCAAACTGCATTTCTTTGCTAACAAAACTATAAAACAACCCGATAGACAACCTCATGCGCCTTACCACCCTAACCGGCGCAGCTCTGAGCATCCTTCTTGGTCTCTCGGGTTGCGCATCCCCCCGCAACTACGCCTACCGGTTCGTTCCCGGAAAAACAGCGATCCTTTGCGACGGGAGAGCCGAGGCCCCGCCAAACGCGCCCCATGAGGTCCACGCCGCAATCGCCGCGGGAAACGAGTTGGTGGGGCTCCCATACCGGTACGGTGGCGGCCATGGGCCGGGCCAGTGCTCGGGCTACGACTGCTCGGGCGCCGCGTCCCATGTCCTGAAGGCCGCTGGAAAACTTTCCACCCCGATTCCTTCCAGCTCTTTCCGGCGTTATGGAGAAAGCGGCCCGGGGGATTGGATCAGCGTTTACGCGAGAAACGGGCACGTTTTCCTGGTGGTGGCAGGACTGCGCTACGACACCGGATACACGGGTCAGGAGCACGGCCCGCGCTGGTCGACACTGAGCCGCCCCGCGACAGGCTGCGTGGTGCGGCACCCCGCGGACCTTTAGGCTTCTTTTAGCTCTTTCCCTAAGGGCCTTTGATCAGTACCGCCCCAAACCCAGCGCGCGTCAGCGCAGAACCTCGCCCCTGGCTGGATCACCCGGCAGGTCCAGCAACTGCACCTTGTTGATGCTGGTAAACCGGCTGTGGTCTGTGAACTGCCGCACAATTTGTTTCTGCGCGTCCAACTCAAAAAACTGGGCCGTCGTTGCAAGATAACCGTGCCCCAGCCAGTTCACCACCAACGTATGACCGTCCGGCAGCCGCTGAAAACCGCTCACCAGGCGCAACGGATTCTGCGGCACCTCCTGCGTTCCGAGTTTCCAGACCACGCGACCTTCGCGGTCGTACTCAAGCAGCGCCTCGCCCTCACCGCACGCCACCAGCAGATTTCCACCGGGCAACTCGCGCACCTCATGCGGATCGCCGGGCGTCTTGATCGCGCGCAAAAGCTCGCCCGCAGCACTGAGCTCAAGCACCGCGCGCTCGGCTTTCGCACTGACCAGATAGCGCCCGTCCTCCGTTCGCCGGCAGCCGCGCATCTGGTCATGCACGCTTTTGGTTTTTACTGGAACCGCGATCTCGCGGCGGATGCCGCCGTCACGCCCGACCTCCACCAAGCGGCGGCTGCCGCACTCGACCACCATCACTGATCCATCGGGAAGCGGCTGGCAGCCATGCACCTCGCTGCCCTCCGGGCTCGAGTACTCCCACACCACCTTCTTTTCCATCGTCACTTCGCGCGCGCCACGGATGTGACTGAAGAGCACATTCCCGTTTTTGAGCATCCACACGTCCTGCGGTTTGACTGCGGGAAACTGCCACTCAATTTCGCCGTCCACTCCGATCACAGCAACCTTGTCCCCGCCATAGTCACTCACAAGCACGCGCCTCCCAAATCGAGCAACCGCTTTTGCCGCAGCAGGCGGTTGCAGGGCATCCGGAACGCCATTGTTATCACGATCGAATGGAAGCGGATCGTCGAGGTCCTTGCGGCCGTCCCCGTCGTGGTCTCCACCGGGCTGCAACCACTCCCCACTACCTGGATGCGCCTCCGCTTTGATCCGCAACGCGCGCCAAAGATGCATCGCGGCCTCTGCGCGGGTGAGCGCGCGCGTGCCGTAGTTTGCAAGCGTGCTGTCCGCGGGCAGGTCGAGGCGCTTCATCCAATCGGCAAGCGTCGCGCGGGTCGCGTCACCCTCCGGATTAAACCGAGCACCAAGAGGCGAAAAATCTCCCCACGTGACCATCGACTCGATAAAGGCCCGGTCCGGGTCCTGCTCCGGAACGTCCGCGTACAGAGGCTTCGCATGCATCTCCCAGTCTTTCGCACCGGGAGTCAAACGACACAGTCGCGCGAGCAACCCCGCAAGTTCACGGCGCTTTACGGATTGTTCAGGCCGGAAGAACAAACTCGCCGGATCCACCTGCCAGATGCCGCGCACAGCCAGCATGTTTACCGCTTCAAAACACAAATCCTCGGGAGCCACGTCGTGCCACGGCCAAAGCAGCACCCCGGGCCCGCCCGCCCCCCGCGCCAACTGCAACTGCAACTCGCGGACCTTGCGCAAGTCGCCCGCCACCGCGCGCGGTTCGCTGCCATCGCGCAGGCAAAGCCAAGCAAGCGTCGCACCCGCCTGTCCCACGTGCATCATCTGCCCGTGCACGCGGATCGCCGACTGCACCACGCTGCTCACCCCGATGTTTTTCCCGGCACCGATCAATCCGTTCATCGCAACCGGAACCAACCCGCGCAGCGGAAAAGTGGAGCGGTCCGTGTCGGTGTGCCAGCCGCGCGTCGGCGTGTGGATATTGCGCCACGCGCCGTCGCGTGATCCATCAAGAAACCCGCGCCGGGTCGGATGAAAGTCGATATTGAACTGAAACCCGAACACGCCGTCGGTCGGCAGCACTTTCGCCCACATCGGATCCCGGCCCGCCGCGCGAATATCCTGCTCGCGCAGCATGTAAAGCGCTTCAAGCCGCAGCCCCTCGCGAACGTAAGGCTTCGGCGGCAGCTTGTCTGCAGTCCCGAACTCATCACTCAAACGCATGTAACGGAACGACTGCGGAAAATCCCCCATGCGCTCGTGCACCGCCGTCTGCAGATGATACAGCATCCCGAGCGAGTGCTGCTTCACGTCTTCAAAAACAATTCGCCGCTGCGCATGCGACATCTCGACGATGTTTTTTTTCGAAGCGCCCGCTTCGTTCTTTTCGAGCGCATCCACAACACGCGCTGGAAGCTGGCAGAGCGGATAATCCTGCGCCGGATAATTCAAAAACGTGGCCTCTGTCCCCGCGGCAAATCCATTGTGCCAGCGGTCCACCAGACGGCGGTGGGTGTAGGGACTGTTGCCGCTCGGGGAGTAAATACCGCCGCTCATGTCGCTCTCCACCCAGGGCGCGATCTTGTCCAGCGCCGCAAACGAGGCCGCGTGATATGTCGCAGGCCGCGCAATCACTTCGGCCTTTCCTCCGGTCTCCCTGAGGACCATGCACCACGAAATCGGATTCATCTCCTGCATCCCCGCGTCGTCGTAGGATTCCGGCGCGCTCGCCTCGCCAAACCGCGCCTTCAAGTCCGGACCCGCCCCGTAGGTAGCGCCACTGAGCCGGATCACATCGCCCCAGTCGCTCGCATCCATCGTCACCCGGGCTTTCACCTGCAACCGGCCCGCGCCGCCGACCGTAGGCTCAAATTCCACGGTCTCCACGCGACCTGCCGCAACAACGACTTTCGCAGGCTGCCAGCCGGACTCAATCCGCAGCGACCCGCTCCGCACGCACGGCTCCAACAGGTCCGCAAATATCTTTGCAGCCGCCGCTGCCTCGATGGTTTCCGTGCCGCAAAAAGCGTTCCCCGGACAAGGCACGCCGTAGGTGGCAGAATTGTGCGCACGAATGCGCCGCAAGACCTCCAGAAAAATGCCGCTCCTTGGAAAATGCGTCCGCGCATTGTTCACAACAGTCCATTCATCCGGACACCCGACGCCCTCCGCGCTGAACTGGCCGCCAAGCCATTCGATATCATTCACCAAAACAATCCGCTTCACCCCGAGTCTTGAAGCCTGCAACGCGGCCGCGCATGCCGACTCGTTTCCACCCACAATGAGCAGATCCGTCTCAACCAGCTGCGCCCCGAGGATTCCCGGGAGCATCAGCAGAACAAACAACAGCTTCCTCATAACTGACCCATTGGCTGCACCATCGGCCAGAGCTTGATCTCCTCCGTGACAAGATGCGCCGGCATGCTGGCCACGTCCACGATCAGGTTGCCGAGATCCGCAGGTGCGATGCATTTCGCGAGCACTTCAGGCTCGCGCGGCGGCAGGTTCGCGGAGGACGTGAAATCGGTCTGCCCCCAGGACGGCAGCACGGAGGTGACACGCACGCCGTGCGGCCGCAGCTCGGTGAGCAGGCAGCGCGTGAACTGCAGCACGCCCGCTTTGGCCGCCGAATACACCCCCCACCCCGGCCACGCATGCGTGGAGCACGCGCTGCCGATGTTGACGATCAGCCCGCTGCCCTGCTTCTGCATGATTGCCGCGGCACGGCTGCAACCCAGCAGCGTTCCCGTGAGGTTGCTCGCGATGCTCCGCTCAATCGCGGCGTCGCTCTGCTGGCTCGCAGGACAGATTTCAACACCTTCTCCAGCATTGTTCACGAGGATGTCGAGACGCCCCGACTGCGCCAGCACAGCGGACACCAGCCGGTCCCAGGCAGCCGGATCTGAGGCGTCCGCAACGAAAGCGGTCGCCCCGATGCGCCGCGCGGACTCGGCCAGGACCGCCTCGGAACGGCCTGTGATCCACACGCGTGCACCCGCGTTCACGAGCGCCTCCGCGATTCCGGCCCCGAACCCGCGGGAGCCTCCTGTGACAATGGCTATTTGGTTGTGTAATGAACTCTTCATTGAAATGAAAAACTTTTTATGACCATCAAATATCGCAGTTGCGTTTGCAATCACAAACCGTGATTGAATAGAGGAACACGATGAACAAAAGAATGACGGCTCAGAAAACAGCCCCAAAAAAACACCCTCTGGACCGGTACCGCGTGCCCATTCTCGACCGGACCCTGGATCTTCTGGAACTGCTCTCCACCCAGCCCGGCGCCCTCACCGTGACCGAACTCACCACGGCCCTGAAGATGCCGAAAAACTCCGTCTTCCGCATCGCGACCACGCTCACCTTGCGCGGATATGCGGAGCGCGACGAGGACACAAAAGCGTACCGCGCAACCGGGAAACTCCTGAGCCTCGGCCACGCCGCAGTCGGCGGCCAGCGCCTCGTGCAGGCGGCTTCGCCCGTGCTATCCTCCCTGCGGAACGCCAGCGGCGAAACCGCCCTGCTCGGCACGCTCGCGGGAAGTCAGGGAACGGTGCTCGATCAGGTGCCCTCGCCACTCCCGGTCAAAGTTGTTGTGGAGATCGGACACGCATTTCCATTGCACACGGCGGCGCCAGCGAAAGCCATGCTGGCTTATCTCGACGCGGGCAAACAAAACGCCCTGATCAAGCAGATCAAGTTCACCAAAC
The DNA here is from genome assembly GCA_044376395.1 of Chthoniobacteraceae bacterium. Taxonomy (GTDB): domain Bacteria; phylum Verrucomicrobiota; class Verrucomicrobiia; order Chthoniobacterales; family Chthoniobacteraceae; genus Chth-196. The sequence continues at coordinate 12,710 of JBILKY010000065.1, forward strand.
ACACGCAACGCACGATCACCTCGGCCAGCGCTTATCTGCGCGAGCTAGCGGATGTAAAAGCCCAGGGCTACGCAATCGACCGGGGCGAGGAAAGCGACACGTTTGCATGCGTTGCCGCACCCGTGTTCGACCACCGCGGCGACCCCGTTGCCGCCCTGTGGGTGAGCGGTCCGTCGGATCGCGTCAGGCCCTCCGTCTTCGGCAAGCTTGGGGAAATGGTCAAGCGCCACGCTGCCCAGCTCTCCCGTTCGCTTGGCTCCCCCGCAAACCCAGTCGCAAATTCGGCACCCTGAGGACACACGGCCCTCAACGGGAACACGCCACCCGTGCCGGGTTTTATCCGCACAAGCCAGGAGCCTGCGCGGCTCACCACCGTCATCGGCGCACCACGCTCAGCGGCGCGGACGCGATTCAGCCCGGCGCAGCGCCTTTTTTTCGAGTCCGTCCACAAAGGCCGGAGACACAAACGGACTCCCGCCTTTCTTGATCTTTTCCAGCCGCCTCGCGTGCTGCGTCTCCACACGCCCGCGCACCGGAGTTTTCCGGCCCCCTGCCGACTTGCCCGCAGCAGCCGCCGCCTTTCCGCCCGGCCCAACACCGGGCCGGGAAACGCTCCCGGACTTTTGAGCCCCCTCTTCGGGTGCAGGCTTCGGAAGCATCTGCCCGAGGTAAATCCTGTGAACGGCCCGCTTCGCGGTGGCGTGCGCCTTTGCCTCATAGGTCTGCACGCGGAAACCCGCGCGGCCGAGGTTCTGCACGAATTCCGGCTCCGCGCCGGCAGACCAGTAAGCGACGAGCCCGTTGGGGCGCAGCGCACGGGCGACCGAGTTGAATCCTGCGCGCTCATACAGGCGGGCATTTTTCGACTGCACCCAAGAGGAGGGCGTGTGGTCGGTGTCCAGCAGGATCGAATCGTACGCGTGCTCCCCCTTCGCTCCGCGGATCACCTCGAAGACATCCTTGATGATCACCTTCACGCGCGGATCGGCGAGGAGCGGCCCGTTGACTGACTGCAGAAAATCCCGGTTCCACTGGACGATCTCCGGCAGCAGTTCGGAAACATGGACCACCGCTGCCGGCCCTACGATTTCCAGCACCCGCTTGAGCGTGTACCCCAAGCCGAGGCCGCCGATAAGCACGCGGGGTTTTGAAAGATTGCGAAGGTGCCGGCAGCCGATGTCGGCAAGCAGCAGCTCGGAAACCGTCGCGATCGTGCTCATGAGATTGCGACCGTTGTGCTTGATGTAAAATTCGCCGTCGTGCCTGTGCAGCCTGATGCGTGATCCGTCCGGAGAGGCGACTTCTGCAAGGATTTCGAATGGCTTGATCAAGACTGAGTCTGTTCATCAAACGGGACAGAACGCCAGCCTGATCGCTGGATTCTTGGAAAGAAAGCGCTGCACTCAAACCGCGCGCTCACCCGTCTCAGGCTGCATTCTGAAATGCGACGATAGAAACGCCTCCAACTCCTCCCACGCTGCGCGCAGCTTGCTACGGATCTGCTCGGCATCAGGAAAATCGTCCAGCGGAGGATTGAAGATTGTCTCGCAACGCGCCGCCAGCGATTTACCGCTGCGCTCGTCCTTTGCGAGAGCCAGAAGCGCCTCTACTTGCTCCACAAGGGCTCGGGCGCGCCGGATGTTTCCCATCGCCACCTCTTCGCTGATTTCGTGCCGCTCGACACTCTGCAGCTGTCTGCACTCAAATTCACGGCAGCGTCCGGGGCGGCTTTCGTAGATCGAGCAGGAGCCGCCGATGTGGGCGGCGCAAGGCTGCAGACAGAACAACTCGCCGTGCCTGCGCTTGATCTTTAGTCCGAGGGCACGCAGTGCGCGCACGGGGTCGGCTGGCTGCAGCTTCGCGCCGAAAAACAGCACGCCATCGCAGCACATCCCGCATTCCGCGCAAAGACGCGTCGCCGACC
>JBILKY010000277.1:0-4940 GCA_044376395.1 Chthoniobacteraceae bacterium
GTTGCGCAGGATTGACCGCAGCCGTTTACGCCGCACGCGCCAACTTTGCACCACTCGTTCTCGAAGGCCACGAACCCGGGGGCCAGCTCTCAACCACCACCCTTGTTGAAAACTTTCCCGGATTTCCCCAAGGCGTCGAGGGACCGGAGCTGATCATGCACATGAAGTCCCAGGCCGAGCGATTTGGCGCCAGATTTGAATACACAAGCGTCTCCGAGTTTGAACATTCCGAGCGGAAGATCCGCGTCAAACTGGACGACCACTGGAGGGAAACACAGACGCTCGTCATCGCATCAGGGGCCTCGGCAAAGTGGCTTGGCTTGCCGCGCGAGAAGGAGCTTATCGGACACGGTTTGACCTCCTGTGCCACCTGTGACGGAGCGTTTTATCGGAACGTCCCGGTTTGCGTTGTCGGCGGCGGGGACTCGGCATGCGAAGAGGCGACTTTCCTGACACGGTTCGCATCGAAGGTTTACCTCATTCACCGCAGGGATACGCTGCGCGCCTCGAAAATCATGGCAGATCGCGCCATCAATCACCCAAAAATTGAAATGGTTTGGAACAGTGCTCCCGTTGAATACCTCACGGATGCGGAAGGTGAAATGCGCGGAGTCAAGGTGCACAACAGCGCGACCGGCGAGACCTCTGAAATCGAGGTCAAGTGCGTGTTTGTCGCCATCGGGCACACGCCTAACACCGGACCGTTCCGCGGAAAGCTCGATCTGGACGCAGATGGGTACTTGGTTCAACAGCGTGGAACGCACACAAACTTGCCGGGAGTTTTCGCAGCGGGCGACGTGGCAGACCGGACCTACCGGCAGGCCATCACGGCGGCAGGTCAGGGATGCGCGGCTGCGCTGGATGCCGAGCGATACCTTTCCCACGCACACTGACAAACGCGCATCAATTGTGTCGTTTTTAAACAACGGAAGATTTCAACCGACCCACCCGCGCCCGCTCACGGCTAGCGCCTCTCTGCTCATTAAAACTCGCGCCCGAGCCTACCCTCCATGTGGATCGTCCAACTAGCGCTCAGGCGACCGTACACATTTTTGGTCGCGGCCATCGTATTGCTGTTGATGACCCCCTTGCTGCTTCTGCGTACCCCTACGGACATCTTTCCGAACATCAATATTCCTGTCGTATCGGTTATCTGGCAGTACGCAGGAATGAGCGCCCAGGAGATCGAGCAGCGGATTCTTTACGTCCACGAACGATCGCTTTCAGCCACCGTCAACGACATAGAGCATCTCGAATCGAACGCGTTCAACGGAGTAGGCATCATCAAAGTTTTCTTGCAGGAGGGCGCTTCTGTTGAAGGTGCGGTAGCGCAACTCACTGCGATCGCGCAAACGGTCACCCGTTTGATGCCACCAGGACAGACTCCACCCCTGATTCTGCGGTACAACGCCGGGACAGTCCCCGTCATGCAATACTCGCTGACAAGCTCCACGTTGTCCGAGGGAGAAATCTACGACACAACGCTGAATAAAATCCGCACCACACTCGCCACTGTGCCTGGTGCGCAAATCCCATGGCCTTACGGGGGCAGGTCCCGTGTCGTCTCCGTAGACCTAGATTTGGTCGCGTTGAAAGCCCGCGGTCTCTCGACCCAAGAGGTCGTTGACGCAGTCAACTCGCAAGCGCTGATTACGCCTACAGGGACGGCAAAAATCGGAGGAACGGAATACGACATCGAAGTAAACGCAAGTCCGCGCGCACTCGAGGATCTAGCCGAGGTGCCCATAAAGACGGTGGGAAACACCATCATCCGCCTGAAGGAAGTCGGGCAGGTGCGCGACGGGGCGCAACCGCAGATCAATGTCGTCCGTCACAATGGAGTCAGGGGCGTACTGCTCACCATTCTCAAAAACGGCCTAATCTCGACGCTCGATGTGGTCCAAGGCATCCGCACGCTTATGCCCAAGGCGATGTCGACCGTCTCTCCGGAAATTGCAGTTGAGGAGTTTTCCGACGAATCCGTATTTGTCCGAACCGCCATCCACGGAGTTTTGAAGGAAGGAATCATCGCTGCAGCACTCACCGCATTGATGATCCTACTCTTCATCGGATCCTGGCGAAGCACGATCATCATCGCCACCTCGATACCCCTCGCGGTGCTTTCCTCCATTGCAGTCCTTAGCGCCCTTGGCGAAACCATCAACCTCATGACACTAGGCGGCCTAGCGCTCGCCATCGGGATCCTCGTAGACGACGCGACTGTTGAGATTGAGAACGTTCATCGACAAATGGACAGCGGCAAGCCGCTCACCCAAGCAATCCTTGATGGCGCGCAGGAAATTGCGCTGCCCGCTTTTGTTTCAACACTGTGCGTTTGCATTGTTTTTGTGCCGATGTTTTTTCTCAAGGGTGTCGCACAATATCTGTTTGTGCCGCTCGCAAAGGCAGTCGTTTTTGCGATGCTAGCGAGCTACGCGCTCTCGAGAACCCTTGTGCCATCGATGGTCCAATGGTTTTACAAGAACACCGCGCATGGCGGGCCCACCCGAGAGCAAGAGGACCGGCAACGTAGCGGATGGATGTCGCCAGTCAGATTCGTGCAATCCACATTCGAGCAGGGGTTCAGCCGATTCCGCACCGCATACCGCGCAGCCCTTGAATCCTGCATGGACCGAAGACAAGTGTTCGCTGTGTTTTTCTTAGCTTTGTGCGCGGGCTCAACACTGATCATACCGCTCTTGGGGCGGGATTTTTTTCCTAAAGTCGACACCGGACACATCAGGCTGCATTTGCGGGCACGATCAGGAACACGCATCGAGGAAACCGCGCAGCTTGTAGAAAAAGTTGATCAATGTATCCGCCGGATCATTCCCGCAGCCGAACTCGACGGCATTCTGGATAACATCGGGATTCCAAACTCGGGGATCAGCCTGAGCTACTCGAACAACGGTTTGCTCGGCACAGGTGACGCGGACATTCTCATTTCTCTGAAACAAGGCCACAGGCCCACGGAAGAATACGAAAAAACAATCCGCGAAGCTGTGGCGCATCAATTCCCTGGAGTTTTGTTTTATTTTCTCCCAGCCGACATCGTAAGTCAGACCTTGAATTTTGGAATCCCAGCACCCTTTGACATTCAAATCCGCGGTGGGGACCAAACTGGAAACCGGCAGATTGCAGCACGCCTTGCGGACGAGCTCCGGAAAGTCGCAGGTTTGGTCGACGTTCGCATCCAGCAACCAGCCGACCTCCCCCGGCTCAGCATCGAAGTCGACCGCGAAAAAGCTGCACTGATGGGACTCACGGAACGAGACATCGCGAACGCGCTCTTACTGAGCTTGAGCGGCAGCGGTCAGGTCCAGCCGATTTTCTGGCTCAACCCCTTGGTTGGCGTCCAGTACCTCGTAAACTTCAGGGCCCCCGAGGCGGTAATGAATTCCCTCGCGGCGTTAGGCGAGGTGCCCGTCACTCGAAATGCTCCAGGCCTGGGCAATGGCCAAATCCTTTCCAATCTCGTGAACATCCGGCGCACTCAAACGGCGCCTTTAGTTTCCCATTTCAACATCCTCCCTGTGATCAACGTGTTCGCAGGGGTTTCAGGCCGCGATCTGGGGAGCGTTCTCAGCGACGTTGAACCTATTCTGGCAAGTTTCCGAAAGGAGCTTCCAAGAGGATCGTTCATCGAACTGCGTGGCCAGGTAGACACGATGCACAAAAGCTTCAGGGGGCTCATCCTTGGACTCGCGGGCGCAGTGGTCCTGATCTACCTGCTTCTCGTAGTGAACTTCCAAAGCTGGCTCTACCCGTTCATCATCATCAGCGCGCTTCCCGGAGCAGTTGCTGGAGTCGTTTGGGCACTGCATCTCACGCAGACTCCCATGAGCGTTCCTGCCCTGATGGGAGCAATCATGAGTCTCGGGGTGGCGACTGCAAACTCCGTTTTGATCGTCAGCTTTGCAAAAGACCGCGTCCACGAAGGGATGACTCCAGTGGATGCAGCCGTTGAGGCGGGAGTCACTCGCCTGAGAGCCGTCATCATGACGGCCCTTGCGATGATGATCGGAATGGTGCCAATGGCTCTCAGCCTTCAGGAAGCTGGAGAACAGAATGCGCCCCTAGCCCGCGCGGTCATCGGCGGTCTTTTTCTGGCAACCATCGCCACCCTATTTTTCGTGCCATGCGTGTTTGCGATGCTGCGCCGACGGGTGTCGCCAACACTGTCTCAACATCCCAGTGATCCGAGCGAACCCGTGCTCTTAACGCCGGCCCTGCGGTGAACAACAGCCTACCACTAACTGCCTCGGATTCCCGAAACCTTAGCCAATGAGCAAATCCAATAAAACCAAAGTCGGAATGATCAGCCTTGGCTGTGCAAAAAACCTTGTGGATGCCGAAATTATGCTCGGGGACATCGTCGCGCAGGGTATGGAAATCACAAACGACGCCGACACCGCGGACGTGCTCGTGGTAAACACCTGCGCTTTCATCGACTCCGCCAAGGAGGAATCCATCGAAGCGATCCTAGAGTCCCACGAGAACCGGGGGCTCAAAAAGAGGGCCGGACAGCGGCTCATTGTAACCGGTTGCATGTCCCAACGCTTTTCAAAGGAGCTCTCATCCGAGATGAGCGAAGTCGATGCATTTCTCGGCCTCGATCAGGTTGCCGATGCTGGGAAAATAATCAGAGAAGTGCTCGCTCGACCCGTTGCGCCAGCGCTCAGGGGAACTTCACCGCGATCCACAAAAGCGGCAAAGGTTCTTACTGACGAGGCATGGGAACCCATGAATTTGGTCTCACGGAAGCCAGTTTACATCCCTGACTGGGATACACCCCGCGTACGGTTGACCCCTTCCCACACTGCCTTCACGAAGATCGCCGAAGGCTGCAACCACCCTTGCTCGTTCTGCGTGATCCCCCAAATGCGCGGGCGGCACCGCTCCCGCTCTGTGGATTCGGTCGTCTCCGAAGTCCGCCAACT
>JBILKY010000278.1:0-4925 GCA_044376395.1 Chthoniobacteraceae bacterium
CTCCATGAAGTGCTGAAATCCGACCGGGTGGTTGCTCACCGGGTACGGGACATCGACCGAAGGAGAGAACAGATTCCGCACTCCTTTTTTCATGTGTGGCTGAAAGAAACCGGGGTGGTCATTTGGGAAGTGATGGCATCACTCTACCACCGCGCAGGCAGCCGCAAATCCAATGTGCACGGAAAACTCGGATTCAACGTTTCGTGGACTGGTGCTTCAGTGGCAAGCGTGTGTCCTCTCACTGTGAAGCGGGCGAGGCGGCGGCTTTCCGCCTCCGAGGCGTTGATGGGGCGGGTTTCGTAATTGCGTCCGCCGGAATGTGCCACATGGTAGGTGCAGCCTCCGCGCGAACGGCCGTTCCAATGGTCCCAGAGGTCGAAGGTGAGCGGGGCGTGCGGTGGGATGGTGGGATGCAGGCAGCTCGGCGGCTGCCATGCACGGTACCGGACGCCAGCGACGCTCTCGCCGTTGGTGCCTGTGGCGCGCAGCGGGACCAGACGTCCGTTGCATAGCACCGAGAATCGGTTGCCGGTCATTCCACGGACCCTGACCTGGATGCGCTCAAGCGAACTGTCTACGTTGCGCACGGTGGCGCCGCCCGCAGGCTCTTCCCCGAGTACATGCCAGGGTTCGAGCGCCGTCCGCAGCTCGATGTGGACATCGCATTGCGTGAATTCACCGATCTTTGGAAAGCGGTATTCAAAGTGCGGGTGAAACCAGTCGGGATCGAGCGCGAAACCCTCCTGAGCGAGGCCACGGAGCACGTCGTTGAAATCTGACTGGCAAAAGTGCGGCAGCATCCAGCGGTCGTGTAGTTCGGTTCCCCACTGGATGAGACGGTTTTTATACGGGCGCTTCCAGAAACGCGCCACGAGTGCGCGCAGGAGCAGTTGCTGCACCAGGTTCATGCGCGGGTGCGGGGCCATTTCGAAGGCGCGCAGCTCCAGCAGTCCAAGCCGGCCCGTGCTCGTCTCGGGGGCGTACAGCTTGTCGATGCAGAATTCGGCGCGGTGGGTGTTGCCGGTGGCGTCCACGAGCAGATTCCGGAAGAGGCGGTCCACCAGCCATGGCGCAACGGCGCCTTGCTTGTCAGGGAGCTGCGAAAAGGCCACCTCCAGTTCGTAAAGGCTGTCATGCCGCGCTTCATCGATGCGCGGCGCCTGGCTGGTGGGCCCGATGAACATGCCGCTGAACATCCAGCTCAACGATGGATGATTCTGCCAGTACGTGAGCATCGAACGCAGCAGGTCCGGTCTCCGCAGCACCGGCGAATCCAGCGGGGTTTCCGCGCCGAGAATGATGTGGTTGCCGCCCCCGGTGCCGACCTGCTTGCCATCCATCATGAACTTCTCGGTGCCGAGTCCCACCGCGCGCGCCTCGTTGTAGAGTGTCTCGATCCGCTCCACCAGTTCATCCCAGCTTCCGCTCGGGTGCAGGTTGACTTCGATCACACCGGGGTCCGGTGTGACGCTGAATTTTTGAAGCCGGGAATCCTTCGGCGGCGCCTCGCCCTCGAGGATTACCGGGAACCCTGTGGAGGCCGCGGCTGCCTCGATCCCGGCGACAAGCGTGAGGTAATCCTCGGCTCGGGTCACCGGCGGTACAAAGACGTAGAGCCTCCCCTGGCGCGGTTCCACGCAGAGGGCCGTGCGGACGACCCACGCAGCGCTTTGGCCGGTCTTGGGCTTCGCGGGCTCTGGTTTGCGGAGCGCGGCTGCGGCGCTGGTGCGTTGCTTCTCGCGCTTGGCTGCGTTGGATGCCTTCCGCGCGGACGGGGCGGGGGAGTCGGGCTGCGTCTTTGAGTTGCGAAGATCGGAATGCTTTGTGAGACGCGGCAGCGGCTGGGAGGGATCGCTTGGAGTGATGGTTGGAAAATCCGGGTCGCTCACCCACGGCAGCGAATCCAGCGGCAGCCGCAATCCAATCGGCGAATCCCCGGGCACAAGCCACACCGGCGACTCGTCCTTGAGGAACCACGGACCGCTCTCCCAAACGCCGTTGCGGCACTGGATCGGAAAGACATATCCGATCACGGAGCCGATCCCGCGCTCAAAGAGACGCGAGAAGCGCGCCCGTTCCTCGGCGTTGCGCAGCCGCGGATCCTGAGGTTCCACGTTCACTGGGAGTCGTTTTTCGCGCCACAAATGATAGGCGACGTCCTCGTGGGCGGGGAGCATGTGCGCGGCGTTGAGCGAGAGCTCTTGCGCAAGGGCGACTCCGAACTCGCGCGCCTCCTTTTCTGTGAAACCGTAATCCCGAGATTCGTCGGCGATCCACTGCATGTCCTGCCAGATCGGCTCGCCGTCTTTCCTCCAAAACGCGTTCAGACTCCAGCGGGGCAGGGGTTCGCCGGGGTACCATTTTCCCTGCCCGTAATGCAGGAGCGCGCCCGGAGCGTACCGCGTGCGAAGCCGCTGCAAAAGGGCGGCTCCGAGCACGCGCTTCTTGTCCGAGAGCGCAGTGAAGTTCCATTCCGCACCGTCTGGATCGGCCATGGAAACGAAGGTGGGTTCGCCGCCCATGGTGAGGCGGACGTCGTCGTCGCGCAGATGCTCGTCGACGACTTTCCCGAGGGCGTTGATGGCGTTCCACTGCTGAGCGGTGTACGGCTGCGTGACGCGCGGCGACTCGTATACGCGGGCCACCGACATCTTGTGGTGCATCTCCGAGATGCAGGGATCCACCGCGCCGCTTACCGGCGCGGCGCTCGAAGGTTCAGGGGTGCATGAGAGGGGAATGTGGCCCTCGCCCGCGAGCAGCCCCGAGGTCGGGTCGAAGCCGATCCATCCGGCACCTGGGAGGAACACTTCGCACCACGCGTGCAAGTCCGTAAAATCCGCCTCGGGTCCCGCTGGGCCTTCCAGCGGGGTCTCGTCGGCTTTGAGCTGTATCAAATAGCCGCTCACAAAACGTGCCGCGAATCCGAGCTGCCTAAGCACCTCGCACATCAGCCACGCCGAATCACGGCAGGAGCCCGATTTCTTCTCGAGGGTCTCCTCCGGGGACTGCACCCCGTGTTCGAGGCGGATTTGGTAACGGACGCTCTCCTGAATCCCGCGGTTGAGCGCCACGAAGAAGTCGGCGGTGGCCGGGCCCTTTTTAGAGGATGATTTACCAGCCGAGGCGAGCTGTTGCTGAAGCGGCTTGAGAAGTGCTTTCAAATGCGGTCCGCATTTACCTTTCACCAAAAATGGAGCGAGGTCGCGTGCGAGGGGTTTGTCGTATTCGAAGGGCACATGCGCGGCGCATTCCTCGAGAAAGAAGTCGAACGGATTGAAAACCGCCATCTCGGCTACCAGTCCGATTTCAACGACCAGCTCCTTGAGCGGCTTTGGAAACACGAGTCTCGCGTTCCAGTTTGAAAAAGGGTCCTGCTGCCAGTTGATGAAGTATTCGCCCCCGTGAATTTTCATCGAGTAGCCAAGGATCTTCGTCCTGCAGTGGGGGGCGGGTCGCAGCCGTATCACGTGGGGGGCGTGCTGCACGTGACGATCGTAGGTGTACGAGGTGCTGTGGTGCAGCGCTACATGGATGGCCATCAGTGAATCCTCCGAGGTGGAAAGGTGAGTGCGACGAACATTGAAACTGTGCGTCCCGGGGAGGAAACGCCCGACGTTATGCGGCGCGGTTAAAACATGCCAGTAGAATGCGAGGCGATGGAATCCGACTTTGTAGAAAACCGGGTTTTGCGTCTGCTGAGTTCTTTTTAATTGATGTCGCAAGGCTCGGGGCTCGGGTGCGAGTAGAGCATGACTTTTGGTCGGCGCCCGGGGGACCCAAGGCGCTGCAGCCGCCTCAGTTTGGTTTCCGTAAGCTTGTAAAGCGGTTCGGTGCTTGTATTTGGCTTCCGGCTTTTTATGGTGCGGGGAGTAATGAAAATATTAGTTACCGGAAATCTGGGATATATCGGCTCGGTGCTCACTCCATTTCTGGAAGCCGCAGGCCATGAAGTGACTGGCCTGGACACCGGTTACTTTGAGGAATGCCTTTTCTTAGAGCCGAAGCGGCCTCGGAACCAGGTGTACAAGGACATCAGGGACGTAGAAGTCTCCGACTTCGCGGGGTTTGACGGCGTGGTGCATCTGGCGGGGCTTTCGAATGATCCTCTCGGCGAGTTGAACCCGGGTTTGACCGAGGAGATTAATCTGCACGGCACGATTCGCGCGGCCGAGAAGGCGCAGGAGGCGGGCGTATCGCGGTTCGTGTTCGCATCTTCGCAGAGCATGTATGGAGTCTCCACGACGGATGCGGAGTTGGACGAGGACCTCAGCGATAAGGCGCCCGTGACCGCTTACGCGAGGACCAAGTGGGAGGCAGAGCTGGCTCTAAGGGAGTTCGCATCGGATTCTTTTTGCGTCACGGCTTTCCGGCCGTCGACGGTGTTTGGTGCGAGTCCGAGGCTGCGTTGCGACATTGTTTTTAACAATCTCGTGGCCTGCGCCTTCACCAAGGGACGCATTGAGATCAAAAGCGATGGCACGCCGTGGCGGCCGGTGGTGCATGTGCGCGATGTGTGTCAGGCTTTTGTCGCGGGTTTGATCGCCCCTCGTGAGCTGGTGCAGGGACGCGGTTTCAATGTGGGCATTCCGGATGGGAACTTCAGCGTGGCCGATCTCGCGGAGGCTGCTCGCCAGACTTTGCCCGGTGTGTCGCTTACCTACACAGGCGAGCATGGGAAAGATTCGCGCAGCTACCGAGTTTCCTTTGCGCGGATTCTTGGGGAGCTGGCCGAGTATTTCAGGCCCGAGTGGGGGCTGGAGCGCGGCGGCCGTGAGTTGGTGGATTTCTTCAAGCAAACCGGCTTCACCGAGGCTGATTTCGTGGGGAAGAAGGCGATTCGTTTGCAGCAGCTCAAGGAGCTGCTGGCGCAGGGGCGCCTGAACGCGGATTTGCGCTGGACGTAGCACGCAGCGCGACGCGGGTTT
>JBILKY010000066.1:0-14587 GCA_044376395.1 Chthoniobacteraceae bacterium
CTCCTCTTTCAAAAAGCCGATCCACTCACTTGTCAAAACTCACCTGCTGCGCCTCCAGAGGCGCCTGGCGACCAAACGGCGCGATGGGCGCCACCGTCTTATTGCTGATCTCACCAGTCTCGCGCGCGCCGTCAACAGGTTGCCCCCCCTGCCTGGCCATGGCCTCGACAGCACTCGAAAATTCGAGCCGAGGAGGGTTGCCGGACTGCACCTGCGTCTTGAACAAAAAGATCGCCCCCATGCTGACAACCGCAACCGCCGCCATGGCCAGCGTGTACGTGCTGTCACGCATGCTGTGTTCGCTCCAAAAAGTGGCAACTCGCTCGCAGACGATCCGCCACAACGAACCGCTCAAAAGTTCCGAACGCTGGCGCTCGTGAAACCGTTTCAGGAGCGCCTCCGGATAGCCCTTCGGCATCTCGCCACCGGAAGATCTCCGAAGCAATGTTTGGATTTCGTGTTCTGTCATGCAGTGATGAATGGATGATGCTTTGTTAAGAACTCAGGAAAAGAACCGGCCGCTGCAGCCATGAAACGGCCGCGCGCGCGGAGAAAAAAACTTCAGACAGACGACTTGCTCGGTGTTTCAAGGAAGTCGGCAGAGCATTCGCTCAAAAAACCCTGAAGCTGGCGGTGCGCGTAAAACAGGCGGGATCGGACCGTCCCTTCGGAGATCCCCATGATCTTGGCGATTTCAGCGTGCGCCAGCCCCTGCACATCAAACATGGTCACCACGGCACGGTGCTCCGGCGTCAACCGATCAAGGGCGGCACCCAGCATCTTCTGAAGCTCCGAAAGATTTGCCTCGGAACGCGGCGTCTGCGTGGACACAAGGCTGCCTTCCAGCTCCGGGTCCAATCCCTGAAGATCCGCAAGCGACGCATTCGAACCCGCAACACCTGCGTCGAGGCTGACCGCGCTCCGTCTGCTGCGCTTCTTGAGGAAATTCAACGTCATGTTCACCGCAATCGAATGGATCCACGTCGAAAAACGGGACGCGCCCCGGAAGCTGGGAAGCACCCGGAACACCTTCGCCCAGATTTCCTGAAGCAAATCGTCCGTGTCCTCGTGATTCCCGCACATGTGGTAGACAAGACCGTAGAGCTTCGATGTGTGCCGCAGCAGGAGCACGTCAAACGCCGACGCATCCCCAGCCTGCGTGGCGGCAACAAGCTCGGTATCGTCCAGTTCTTCGGTCTCCTCAGTAAAGACGCTCTGAGCGCGCTCGGCACCGGCAGAGAACCCCTCTGCGGGCAGGGGCGCTGCAATCGCGAGCCGATCCGCAACAGGAGCTGACTGCTCCGACTGCTGCGCACGATGCTGGATCTGTTCTTGAGGATGTTCTTGGAACTTTTCTTCTTCCATGGCGGGCGCGCCGCAGCCGCCGGAAAGATCGTCAGCCAGCCCACCCAAAAATGGACCTGGAGCCCTCCGGAAATCTGCGGGGCCCCCGACGCTATCACACGTGGCACGGCGCGAATACGGGGATTTACCAAGCCGAGGTTGCCGGTGGGAACGAAAATCTTCCCCGCTCCGCCCAGCAGCTTTCAGCGCTGGGTTGGCCACCGACGCCATCGTCGTTGTCATGTTAGACGTGATTGCTGAAGTCCGCTCAGACGTCCGCTCAGACGTCCGCGCAGATGTTATCGAGGACCTGCTCATGGGCTTCATCGCCGTCCCGGACCCGACTGCTTCGCCCGCTTGAACTAAGAGACTCTGGTGCTTGTTCACGTGAAGAATGCCTTTTCCCCACTCTGACAACGGAAGAGCCGATGATGTTCAAAAGACCCGCGGCGGAAAGACTCCGGAGTTGTATCAAAGCGCGCTTGTGGCGATGCTTCCCACTTATGAACCGCCCCGACGGCAGAGCCGCCAACCAACTACGCCCCATTTCGTTCTCCCTTGAAATCGCTCCGCACGCCACCGGTTCCGTGCTGGTGGCCGCCGGCAACACCCGCGTGATTTGCAGCGCAATGATCGAAGAATCCGTACCGCGCTGGATGAAGGAGCAAGGCGTCACAGGCGGATGGCTCACTGCGGAGTATTCAATGCTCCCCTACTCGACCCTAGAGAGGAAGGCGCGCGATTCCTCGCGCGGAAAGCTCGACGGACGCAGCGTGGAAATCCAGCGCCTCATCGGGCGCTCCCTGCGGGCGGTCATCGACCTTGAAGCTCTGGGTCAGCGCACGCTTTGGGTAGACTGCGATGTGCTGCAGGCGGATGGCGGCACCCGGACTGCCGCAATTACAGGCGGCTGCGTGGCCGCTTACATTGCCTGCCGCAAGCTGGTGGCGGCAAAGAAGCTCAAGGCTCTTCCAGTCAAGCAGTTGGTGGCCGCAGTCAGCGTCGGGATTGTCGACGGCACACCGTTTCTGGACTTGAACTACGAGGAAGATCGCAATGCAGCGGTCGACATGAATTTGGTGATCACCGAGGGAGGCAGCTACGTGGAGGTGCAGGGGGCTGGCGAAGAGGCGGTTTTCACGCCCGAACAGTTCCAGTCCATGCTCGATCTTGGCCGCGAGGGGGCAGCCCGGCTCATCGATGCCCAAAGGCTCGCGCTCGGAATCAGCAGCGAACAGCCCGCAGCCACCTAGCCCGCCATGCAATTGCTTCCCGGATTCCGTGATTTTTATCCCGAGGCATGCGGCCTGCGGGAATACATCCTCCGTGTCTGGAGTTCCGTGTGCAGCCGGTACGGTTTTGCACAGTACGACGGCCCGGCGCTGGAGTCGGTGGATTTGTACCGCAAGAAAAGCGGCGGCGAACTCGTGGGTCAGCTCTTTGATTTCACCGACAAAGGAGGAAGGCATGTCGCGCTGCGGCCCGAAATGACACCGACGCTTGCGCGCATGGTGATCGCTCGCGAGCGAGATTATAAAAAGCCGATCAAGTGGTTTTGCGCACCTTCCTTCTTCCGTTACGAGAAGGCCCAACGCGGGCGGTTACGCGAATTCCAGCAGCTCAACTGCGATATTCTCGGTGAAGCGGGGCCTGGCGCGGATGCCGAGCTTCTGGCGCTTTTAATCGACATCTTCCGGGGGTTTGGCTTTGGACCGGGTGACTTCGTAGTGCGGGTGAGCGACCGGGATGCGTGGGCGCAGTTCGCGCTCAAGCGCGGCGTTCAGCAGGAAAAGCTGATCGATTTCCTCGCGGTGGTCGACAAGCTCGAGAGAGCGCCGGAAACCGAGAGCCGCCAGAAGCTGGAGGCCTTCGGTGTGTCACTGGAGGCGGTTCGGCAATTCATCAGCGAACCCTCCGGCGAGTCGGGAAAACTGGCCGGCATTCTCGAGAACCTGCGAGCGCGGGGGTTGGGCGACTACGTTGAGATGGATTTAACCATCGTGCGCGGTCTGGCGTATTACACAGGCCTTGTCTTCGAGGTGTTCGATCGCTCGGGCAAGGAGCGCGCACTGGCGGGCGGCGGGCGGTACGACCAACTCTTGGAGTTGATGAGCGACGGGAAAGTGTCGATGCCCGCGCTCGGCTTCGGCATGGGGGACGTGGTGCTGGCGAACTTGATCGAGAGCACCCCGGCGGCGCGGGCGCGCAGGGACGAGTGGCTGGCCGCCCAGGCCGCTGTTGATGTGTACGTCGTCGCGGCGGACGAGGAAAAAAGGCCTGAAGCTCTCGCCGTCGTGCAGCAGCTCAGGGAGGGGGGATGGCGCACAGACTACCCATTCGGCGCGACCAAAGTGGGGAAACAGTTTCAGGCGGCGGAAACTCTGGGGGCGCGTTTTGCCGTGGTTGTGGGATCGGAGTGGCCGGATGTGAAGGTGAAAAATCTCAAAAACAGGACGGAGAAACTGCTTGCGGCTAGCGGGTTGATGGATGCGTTGAAGCTCTGGGGTTCAGAAGCCCAATAACGCCCGCCTTCCTCTGGCAAAGAGGCGCCGAGAGGGACTTAAAATCATTGGAAAGCCGCTAAGATGGTTTGCTCCCCAGCAGCATCTCTTTCATAATGGGGTTCGAAAGGTCGGGGCGGCTGTCCATTCTTGGGAAGTCTTTGAATGGCGGGTCCGCACCTTGGCTGAACCCCATGCACAGCTATTCTCCAACCGTCCGGCCCAAAGCCATCGTTACCTGTGGTCCAGGTGTGGCGCCGGTTGACAGCGTCCGGAGAATTACCAACTACTCCACCGGGGAACTCGGGGTCCGTCTCTCGGAGGGCCTGGCGGAATACGGATGGGATGTGCTTTGCTTCAAAAGCTCCGCGGCAACTTTCCGGGATCCCGTGGGCGCTGGCGTGACGGTACGATATTTTGCCACCAATGAAGACCTGCTCCAGGGGCTGAACGCGCATGCCGACCAGGACGACGTATACGCGGTTTTCCAAGCAGCCGCGCTTTGCGACTACGAGGTGGAGTCCGTCTGCACAACAGACGGGATCAACCTCAAGGAATGCGCGAAAATCTCCAGCGACTATCCTGAGCTCCACATCCTTCTGAAGCCGGCGCAGAAAATTCTTCCCCACATGAAGAAACTCTTCCGCAACGCCCGGATCGTGGGATGGAAGTTCGAGATGGATGGGGACCGCGCCAACAGCCTGGTTCGGGGGGCGAAACAGATCCAAGAAAACGGCTGCTCCCTTTGCGTGGTCAACGGGGCGGCGTATGGAGCGGGATTCGGGATCTTGGACTCGCACGGCTCGTGCAGCTGGGTTGCCACGCGCTCCGAGCTGTGCGCGTGGCTCACCAAGTGGGTGGGCAGCCTGGTGGTTACGCTGTAGCCAGCGAACGCTGCAGCCTCTCCCGCAGTGTGCGCCACCCGGTTGACTTCTTGCCCTGACTTCTTGCCCTGCATTCCCCTCGGACTGCTCATGTGCCGGCGAGAGGTGTCGCTGGAAAAAAAAGAGAGAAGAGAAGAAACCGGACTACCGAGGGCGATTGACCGCGACGGACGCCAGCTGGACGTGCTCGCGGATCGAAGTACGCAGCGATTTCTCGACTATTTCGACGCGCGCCCCGACATGGACGGCGTTGAAAACCTTCACCACATCGCTTGAGCGCATGCGGATGCAACCCCAGCTCACCGGCTTGCCCAGCGCTTTTTCCTCGGGTGTTCCATGGATGTAAATGCAACGCTCAAACGAATTCGCGTTGCAATTCTCCAACCCGCGCAACCAGAGAATTCTGGTCACAATCGGGTCGCGCCCGGGGGCGTTGGGCCGCAGCACTTCGCCCGTGGGCTGCCGCGTCTTAAAGACAGTCCCCTCCCGAACCGCCTCCCCGATTTTCGCCGCAACCTCCAGACGCCCCAACGGCGTGGCGTAACTCCCCATGCGGTCTCCTAAACCGAACCGCGAAGTCGAGACGGGATAACGCGCAACCTCCGCGGCCCCGTTTAAAACCACCATCTTCTGGTCCGGGACGCTCACAATAATATACGGATCACCCTCAGCCGCAGAAATATTCAGGCTGCAGAGCAACGCCGCAAGCAGTGCAGCCAGGCGTTTGGTTGGAGTCATCAAATTGTTCCTTTCAGAGCCATCCGGGGAAGGACAGAGGCTTCCAATGACACACTACGGTCCGTTCCGCAAAATTGTTTTAGGCAAAAACCGAATTTTTTCACGACTGTTACACACTTTCCCCCAACGATTAATCCACTCCCAAAAATCCCGCTCCAAAACCTCTTTGCATCGCAGCGCCCCACGCGTGACAAAAAAACTTGCGCCAGCCCGCACCGTGAACGATGCTCTCACACGTAAATCGCGGGGTGGAGCAGCCTGGTAGCTCGTCAGGCTCATAACCTGAAGGTCGTAGGTTCAAATCCTACCCCCGCAACCCCTCTCCACACATCAGTGGAAGGGATCCTTAGTCGAAGGAATCATGCACCGTCACAAGGCTGCCTTTCCGGGCTGCCTTTCCGCCTGCACCCCACGCAGCTACTTCCGGGCGAGCATGGCGCGGATCGCATCAAACCGGCTTCGAGCAGACTCCAATGATACCTCGGAGCTTTCAAGCTGACCGAGGGACTTGCGCTCCACAAACTCCGGATCCAGTTCGTCCGAAAACGAACTGATGTTGCAGGGCGAAACGCTCCCGTACTTCATCCGGCTCTGGCACCAGGTGATTGAAAGCGTGCGCATCGCGCGGGTGATCCCGACGTAAAGCAGCCGCCGCTCCTCGTCGATGGTACCCTCCACTTTCGAGCGATCGTGGGGCAGCACCCCTTCCTCCAGCCCCAGCAGATAGACGTACGGGAACTCCAATCCCTTGGCGGCATGCAGCGTGATCAGTGTCACGCCGGTGCCCTTGGACTTGTCCGAATCATCCTCCTCGCGCTCCTGCCGGAGCATCATCTCATCCAAAAACCCCCGCAGACCGGCGTTGGAACGCTGGCCGAATTCATCAAAGGACTTCAACATTTCGCGCACATTGGTCTCGCGAGAGAGACCTTCCTCCGGTGTTTTGCAGGTGCGCTTCAAATCCTCGAGGTATCCCACCTCCTCGACCAGAGAACGCAGGATCGCGGGCTGATCCGCCAAAGGCTGCAGCAAGCGCGTTTCATATCCATCCACGAGTTCGCAGAAACGCTCGACGGCGGTGCGGCTGCGCCCCGCGAGCTGCGCGCGAAACGCCCCATCCCCGAGGGCCTTCCAGACGCTGCACTTGGCCTTCGCACTGAACTCCACGGCGAGCTCAACCGTCGCCGGACTCATCCCGCGCGCGGGCGTGTTGATGATGCGCAAAAGCGAAACATCATCGTCCGTGTTCAACATGCAGCTCGCATACGCAAGGACATCCTTCACCTCGCGCCGGTCGAAAAAGCTCTTTCCACCGATCAGCCGGTAGGGAATCCGGAACTGCCGGAGGTGCTGCTCGATAAGCCGCGACTGCGCGTTCATCCGGAACAAGACGGCGAAGTCATCCCACTTCGCACCTTCGGTGTTCTGCCTGCGCTGAATTTCGTCCACGACGAACTCGGCCTCCTTGCGGTCATCCGGCATGGCGAGCAGACGGACTTTTTCGCCGCCCTCGGATTGACTCCACAGATTTTTCACGCGGCGCCGCGGGTTGTTGCGGATGAGCCGGTTGGCGGTCTGGAGGATCGCGTTGGTCGAGCGATAGTTCTGCTCCAGCTTCACCACGGCGGGGTTGGGAAAATGCGTTTCAAACTCGAGGATGTTGCTCACCTCGGCGCCACGCCATCCGTAGATGGACTGGTCATCGTCTCCGACGACGGCGACATTCTTGTTTGCATCCGCAAGCAGTGTCACCAGACGCAGCTGCAATTTGTTGGTATCCTGAAACTCGTCCACCATCAGGTAGCGAAAGCGTTCCTGCCATTTTTCACGAACCTCGGGATGGTTTTCCAACAAATCCACGGCCAGCAGCAGCAGATCGTCAAAATCGACTGCATTCAACGTTTTCAGCTCGGCCTGATAACGCGAGAAAACAGCCGCGAGCAGCGTTTTCTCCTCCCCCGGCGAGGGCTCGCGCCACCCGTTGTTTTTAGCCTTCGAAATCAGGTTTTTTGCAAGATTCGGGTCAAGCTTCTCATCCTGCGCAGCGGTGCGGACGATGATTTTTTTGATCAACCCCATCTGGTCGCCTTCGTCGTAGATGGAAAAGTTTTTTTTGTAACCGAGCTTGTCAATGTCCGCGCGCAAAAGCCGCACGCACAGCGCATGAAACGTGCACATCGTGACCTGCTTCGCTTCAAACGGATCGGTCATCGAGCGCAAGCGCTCGCGCATTTCATCGGCGGCCTTGTTGGTGAAGGTGACGGCAAGAATGCTCGAGGGCGCGACCTTCTCGGCGATGAGGTAAGCGGTTCGCGCTGTGATCACGCGCGTCTTGCCGGTCCCCGCACCGGCGAGGATCAGCAAAGGTCCTTCGGTGCTCAGCACAGCCTTCTGCTGTTCGGGATTGAGGTCAAAAAGTCGGAAGCCAGCCATGAGAGGCGTGAAGGAAACCCCCAGCGCGCCCACTTTTCAACTCCCGCGCACAACGAATTTCAAATCCCTCCGGAAAATCCGCCCGCACCGCTTGCGGGTCGTTGACCTTGCTGCTTCCAAGGCTAGATTTTGTGCCCATGCCACACCCCGCTTGTTCGCGTATTCTCCGGCGCGCCGTCGCCCTGCTCGTCCTGCTCGTCCTAACCCTGTGCACGACATCCTCCCATGCCGTGCAACTGGGCATCGACCGCCTGAAGGCCCTGGACTTCGAGCCGCTCAAGGGAAAGCGCGTCGGGTTGATCACCAACCACACCGGCGTGGACTCCAAGGGCCGCCTGACCCGCGAGATCCTCCACAAGGCCAAAGGCGTGAATCTCGTGTGTTTGCTCACCCCCGAACACGGCCTCGACGGAACGGAACTCGCCGGCAAATACGTGGCCACTCGCACCGACAAACTCACGGGACTCACCGCCCACTCCCTTTACGGCCCTACGCGCAAGCCCACGCCCCAGATGCTCAAAGGCATCAATACGCTCGTGTACGATATGCAAGACATCGGGGTGCGCTCCTACACGTACATCTCGACCATGGCCAAGTGCATGGAGGCCGCTGGCGAACTCGGCCTGGAGTTCGTCGTGCTCGACCGTCCCAATCCGCTCGGGGGCAATCGCATTGAAGGACCGCCGGTGGAACAAAAGTGGATCTCCTTCGTCGGACAAATCCCCGTGCCGTATGTCCACGGCATGACCTGCGGGGAGCTCGCGAGGATGCTCAACGAAAAACAGTGGATGGCCTCCAAGTGCAAACTGCGCGTCGTCACCATGGAGGGCTGGGACCGGGCCATGGTCTGGGAGGACACCGGCCTGCGCTGGGTCAAAACCTCCCCAAATATCCCGCGAGCCGATTCCCCGGCGTACTACGTCGCCACAGGGATCGTCGGATCGCTCTCCGGCCTTGAAACCGGGGTGGGCGGAAAAAAACCGTTCGAAATGTGCGCGGCCAAGGGCGTCGACGCTCAGGACTTCACCGCCTGCGTGCAGAAGCTTGAAATCTCTGGCGTGAAAGCGACGCCCTGCAGGGAGGGCGGCTTCAGCGGATGCAAACTCTCGATCGACCCGCATGCCAAGGGCAACCTGACGCACCTTGCACTCGGCCTGCTCAGCGAAGTCAACAGACGCTCCAGCCCCGACCTTTTCGCAAAATGTCCCAATGACAAACTGGACATCTTCTTCAAGGTCTACGGCAGCGAGTCCATTCGAGAGCAACTCCGCAAACGCGTGCCGGTGCAAACCATCGTGCGATCGTGGAAACCCTTCGTGGATCGCTTCAAGTCTGAGCGCTCTCCTTTCCTGTTTTACTGAGCTAACCTCAGGCTGAAAAACTGCCGCCACTTTGAACCCCGAGCGCATAGGCCTTTTTGGAGGCAGCTTCGACCCCGTGCACCACGGCCATCTCCTGCTCGCGCAGGACGCCCTGGAACAACTGAGGCTGGACCGCCTCTTTTTCATCCCGGCAGCAATCAACCCGCACAAACTCGACGCCGCGCCGCAAGCCTCCCCGCGCCTAAGGCTCGAGATGCTGCGAGAAGCCACCCGGGTGCAGCCCCTTTTTTCCATCGACACCCTCGAGTTGGAGCGCGAAGGCCCGAGCTTCACCATCGACACCGTGGACGCCTTCCGCAGCAGATTTGCCGGGGCGCAAATCTTCCTGCTCCTCGGGGAGGATAACCTCCCGAAGCTGCATTCCTGGCACCAGTTTGAAAGACTCCGGCAGCTCGTTTCATTCGTGAGCTTCGGCCGCCGCGCACACGCACCGGAGGCGGCGGCGCCCGCGGCGGCGCCCGACAAAGACCTGAGGCTGGAGCGGCTGGTCCGGAAAATAGATATCTCCTCCACCGAAATCCGCGCGCGCGTTGCGAAAGGGCTTCCCATACAGTATCTAGTTCCCGAGTCGGTTCGACTCCTGATCCAATCTCATGCCCTCTACATCCAGCCTGTCTAGCGAAGCAATTGCAATTCACTGTGCCGAAGCTGCTTCCAATAAAAAAGCGGAGCAGCCCGTGATCCTCGACCTGAGAGGAATCTCCACCTTCACCGACTTCTTCGTGATTTGCTCGGGCGCTTCGGAACCGCAGTTGAAAGCCATTGCGGATGAAATCCAGGACAAACTCCGGGTGGAGCACGGGGTGAAACCGCTGCGCATGGATGGCTTCCCTCTGAGCCAGTGGGTGATAGTGGACTTCGGATCGGTTTTGGTGCATATCTTCCACGAATCCAAGCGGTCTCACTACGCCCTTGAAGATCTCTGGAGCGACGCCCCCCGCTTGGCGACCGACACGCTCTTCGCCCAAACACCCCAACACGCGCCCTAACACGCGCCCCAGCACGGCGCAGCCCCGCCAGCGCACTCCATAACACCCCGACCCCATGGCCCGCATCAGGGACACCCGCCCCACTCCCCGCGAAGACCAGGAAAGCCACGCACCGGTGCACGAATTCACCGGTCTGATCCTACTTGCTTCCGGTCTGGTCATTTTTCTCTCCCTCATCTCCTACGCTCCAGCGGACCTCCCGGGCTGGATGCCTTTTCACCACGCAACGAGCAGCGCCTCCAAACAAACGCTCAACTTCCTCGGTGTGTTTGGCGCGATTCTCGCCTTCCTGACCTACTCGCTTCTGGGCAGCTCCGCGTACCTTGTTTGCGCAATGCTGCTCGGGTACGGATCGGCGAAATTGATTCTACCCGGAACCCGTCTCTCAAAGCGGGCGCTTTGGAGCATTTCGTTCGTGTGCTCCGGTGCCTGCCTCGCCCACTTGGTGAATATTCCACTCATCGACGCCGACCGCCTCGCGCTCACGAGCGAAGGCGGCTGGTTCGGAAAATTCGTCGGCGGCACCCTTCTGCAAACCGCCCTCGGCTCAATCGGAGCGATCAGCGTGCTGCTGGTTGTTTACGCGGCCAGCATTCTTTACATGACGGGCGTCGAACCGCGCGAGGTGCTCCAGCTCCTCATCGCGCTTCCGCCGAAAGGCCTTGAAATGCTCAAAGAATGGCTCGCTGATCGCGCTGAAAAGCGCGCCCTCCGCCAGGCCGAGATGGAAATGCCTGTCACTCGTACCGGCCGCATTCAGGATTTCGCACCCGAGCCCCCGAAAAACACGCGCCGCTCCCCGCAACGTCCGGTCGCCGCTCCCGCAGACGAGGCGCCCGAAGACGAAGCAGAGAATCAGCCCGTCCCACAGCCCCTCAAGAAGCGCGCACAGGAGCTTGTCGCGGCGGAAGTCGAGGCAGAGATTCCCGCACCCTCCGACTCACCAGAGCACGCGTCCTCCGTGGATACGCCAAAGGAATCCGCCCCCGAGCCGGCAGCGCCCCCGCAGGAGCCCGCGAGACCCGCACCAAAAATCATCGATGGCACCGCACCGCAGCCGCCGCGCCCGCGTGATTCGAAAAAGAAAACGGATTTTGCACTCCTGGAAAACGTGTCCTGTGAGGGCTATCAACTGCCACCGATCGACCTGCTTGACTGCGTAGATGAATCCACGCGCGAAGCGGTCGACCCTGCGGACCTGCTTTCGCTCCAAAACACGATTGTTGAGACCCTCCAGCAGTTCGGGATCGAAGTTTCCCCCGGAGACATCACCCGCGGTCCCACCATCACCCGCTACGAGGTTTACCCAGCGAAGGGCGTCCGCGTGGACAGGATCCTCGCGCTCGAACGCGATCTTGCACGCGCGACCCGCGCGGAACGCATCAACATTCTTGCACCCATTCCCGGCAAAGACACCGTCGGTATCGAAATTGCCAATTCGAAGAAACAAAAAGTGACGCTACGCGAACTCTTCGAAAGCGAAGATTTCGCCTCCGCGAAAGCGAAGATCCCCATCGCGCTCGGCAAGGACGTTTATGGAAAGACGATCGTTGCAGACCTCGCCGCGATGCCGCATGGACTCGTCGCAGGCACGACGGGCTCGGGAAAGAGCGTCTGCATCAACGCCATCATTGCGTCGATTCTCTACAGGTTCACTCCCGAGGAGCTCCGGTTCATCATGATCGACCCGAAGGTGGTTGAAATGCAGATGTACAACACGCTCCCGCACCTTGTGGTACCGGTGGTGACGGATCCGAAGAAAGTCCTGCTCGCGCTGCGTTGGGCTGTGGATGAGATGGAAAAACGCTACGCCATTTTTGCCAAAACCGGGGTGCGGAACATCGCTTCGTTTAACTCACGGCCAAAGCCGAAGACACAAAAGGAACTGGACGAGGAGAAGAAGGCCAAGCAGCCCGAGCTGTTTGATGAAGCCCTGCGGCCCGCAGTTGTTTTAAACGCGAAGGGCGTGGACTTGGATGAGTCAGGCGAGCCAGACGAGGAGGAAGCACTCGCATTGGCAAACGCGATGAATCCGAAGTCCGCTATTGAGGATGCTGGTGCTGTCCTCGAACCATCCGACTCGGATGATGAGGATGCCGAGGAAAACCTGGAAGGCGGCGAAGCAACCGAGGGCGAGGCCGCGAAAGAGGAGACCGACGACGGTGAAGAGTTGGACGACGCTGATGCTGAAGAAAGCGATGACGAGGACAGCGAAGAAAGCGCGAAGGATCACGAGATTCCAATCGAAGAGAAGCCTGTCGAGGAGCGGATAGCGGCCATGACCACTGTAAGGGTGCCGCGTGAAACGGACTTGAGGATCCCCGAAAAGATGTCGTACATCGTGATCATCGTGGACGAGCTTGCGGATCTGATGCAGACGGCTCCCGCTGATGTTGAAAGCGCGATCGCGCGCATCACGCAGAAAGCACGCGCCGCGGGCATCCACATGATCATTGCAACGCAGACCCCGCGCGCGGACGTGATCACGGGCGTGATCAAGGCAAACGTGCCATGTCGCGTTGCATTTCAAGTGGCCTCAGCGCTGGACTCCCGCGTCATCCTCGACGAGAACGGCGCGGAGAAGCTGCTCGGCCAGGGCGACATGCTTTACAGGCCTCCGGGCACCTCGCGAATGATCCGCGCGCAGGGCGTGCTGGTGACCGATGAAGAGGTCAAACGCCTGGTCGAGTTCTCCTCCAACCAAGGCGGCCCGAAATTCGAGAATTCAATTCAGGCCCGTCTGCAAGGCGGCGGCGATGGAGAAGGTGAGGAGATAAGTGACGAAGATGAGGAACTCGTCGACAAGTGCATTGAGATCATGCAGCAGGAAAAGAAGGCGAGCACTTCTTTGTTCCAACGCCGCCTGCGGCTCGGCTACACCCGCGCCGCGCGCATTTTGGACATCCTTGAAAACCGCGGTTACGTCGGTCCAGGAGAAGGCGCAAAGCCGCGTGAGATTCTCGTGGATCTTGACACCCTTTAGGAGCCGAGGGCGGAGCAGCAGTATTCACGTTCATGGCTGACAGCACGGGTACACGACTTCGAAAGGCGCGCCTCGCACGGGGTCTCTCTCTTAGCGACGTGGCGGAGGCAACACGCATCCGCCCCGAAAAACTCGCGGCTCTCGAGGCAGATGACTTCAGCCAGTTTCCAAGCCATGCATACGGCCGTGGATTTCTCAACATCTACGGCAAGCATCTCAACGTCGATGTATCCGACCAGGCCGCTGCGCTCGAAGGGCACAGCGCGATCCATCACAAACAGTACCAGTACTTGGAGAACTCGCCGGTCCCTCCCCTGCCGGAGGACGCCGTCGCCCCGCGGGAGCGCACGCCATCGATCGTGCCACTCATGGTCTTCGGCGGCCTGCTGCTGCTGGCCGGCGTGGGACTCTGGCTGCTGATCACCGCCAAACGGCTAGGCATCGGCTGACGCGGGCACCTGACACGGACACTCCCAGCGCAGGTGCCGGGCCATGCCCGATTGCACACAAAGGCCCAGAAAAGCCGCGCTCTGAGCCCTCGGTCACACTTCAGCGAATCTCTCTGCGCAGCTTTACTCGAGCAGCAGCCTTACTCGAGCAGCAGCGTTACTCGAAGCCGCCCTCGGGCGCGCCTTCTTCCGCGATCGCACGGGTGAGTGCGTCCTCGAACATCCGAAACCGCTTTGCCACGAAGAGCGAATCCTTTTGCTCGCGCGGATCAAGATAGTTTTCCAAAAACTCCTCCAACGACAGCTCCTCGTACTGTTCAATCGGAATATTCACGAGTTCCTCTTTGAATCCAACCTTGTGCGTCGCTTCAAAGCAGCAAAGCACCATTTCAAAGTCCACGTCATCAAACTCGTCGCAGAACAACTCGGCAACACGAGTGTTCGCATCGCATTGCAGCAACGCATCACTCAGGTAATGGATGATTTCAATCAGCGAGGAAACGTAAAACTGGCTCATTCAAATCAAATCGATAAAGCAATCCACTGCCCCAGATCCAGACCCAGAGCCATTCAGCGCACCGCTGAACGCTAGGGCTTCGCAGATGCCAAAAACTCGAAAAACTTCGGCGTAGCGGCCTGCACGGTCACTTTCGGGCCGGTGACCTTGATGAACACGGTTCCCCCCGCATCCTCCATGATCGCTCCAAGCAACGCGTAGTTTTCCTGCGCGCTCGCAGGCGCTCCCGGCATTCCTGAAGAGAAAACGCCCTCGGTCGAGACAACGGTCACCTTGCGGCTGCCGATTTTTTTCTCCTCAACCTTCTCGGCGCCTGGCGCGCTTTTGAACTGCCCCAGCCACCGCTTCACATTGGAATCGGTATCGC
>JBILKY010000279.1:0-4889 GCA_044376395.1 Chthoniobacteraceae bacterium
TGATCGCCACCATCGGAATCGAGTCCAAGTAGGCGTCCGCGATGCAAGTCACCAGGTTGGTCGCGCCAGGTCCGGAAGTCGCCATGACAACGCCGGCCTTCCCGGTCGCGCGGGCATAACCTTCCGCAGAAAAACCACCCCCCTGCTCGTGTCGCGGCAAGTAAGTGCGGATCTTTGAGGAACGGGTCAGCGCCTGATGCATGTGCATCGAAGCCCCACCGGGGTATGCAAAAATCGTATCAACCCCCTCCCGCTCCAAGCATGCGACCAAGATATCAGCGCCGCTGATCAGTTCGCCTTGATCTACAGCGCTCGGGGTTTGCGAACGCTCGGGAGATGAAATAGTGTTACTCATATAAAAAGCACGTAAACAAAGTCGTGGAACCCCACAGACTATCCTCTTTGCTAAAATACAGCAAGCTTGCGGAGGTTGCGTCCGCCAATAAGCCCCAATAACCCGCGCGGACAGATGGCAAGGGGCCCGAGATCAAACCAGCCCTTTGGCGGCAAAGTCGGGGGTCAGGCGTCGCCGGATTGCCCAAAGCGTTTTGCCTCCAGCACCTTACCGGACTCTTCCTGCAAACTGTAGAGCGGCACACCCTCCTCCCGGGACAAATCCTTAAAAGCGGCCGGCGCATCCCTTTTTTGAAGAACGACCTCTGCAAGTCCTCCCTCCCCACACCGCAAGACCTTCAGGTATCCCTTAAACTGTCGCGGAGCGCCGATCACCCTGCAAAAACCGTCCGACGCACCCATCGCCGCACCGCGCTGCCCGCCGACGCCCCTTTCCATGACAAGAAAACTGTACGGCAAAACCCGCAAGTCCACGCCAACCGCGGCCGAAAGTTCCTTCCATGCGGGATCCTGATGCGCAACCGAAGGCACCCGCGCAAAGTGATGGCACCAGTGCCGCTCGTTCTCCGGAGTCAACATCGGACAGCTCGAGGAATGTGTGCAAGGGGCCACCACACTCCATCCCGCCCTCAGGAGAGGTTCGCGGACAAATTCGATCAACCGCCTGCTCGCATTGTGCGTTGCCGCCTCCACCCAAATCAAAGCGCTGGCTCCCGCGACGCAGTCCGTCCATTTCGCGAGTTGAGCCGGACTCAACTCCGTGACCACGTGGCTCACAAGCACGAGGGAATCCGCAGCGACTTCCGGCGAAAGATCCGTCCCACCGTCGCGAACCTCGACACCATCCGCAGGCAGTGATTTCGCGGCATAACTCCGGGCCATCGGCGAACGATCCAGCAGCACCACCTCCTTCACCTGCCCGCTCCATTGATCCAGAACCCTGCGTCCTGCAACCCCGGAACCGCACCCGAAGTCTACAACCCGCGATGCGGAGGGCGCCCACTTCCGTAATTCCAGTTCGCCCAGCACCGCATCCCACTTCCATGCGATGCGCTGCGCGAAAGTTTTTTCGTAAAGATCAAGGTCTTCCATCGAGGTCCAATAGTCCGCATCGCCTGCGGTTCCGCCGATGAACCCTTCGCGCATTTTCGAGAGGCGCGAAATCTGATGAGCGCTCCAGTATTTCATTCGTAGGTTCCCTGCAAAAGTTCGACCAGCCGCTGGCGTTCAATTCCAAACTCGCGGAGCACACGATGCAAGTCATCCGAGGATTTCAACGCAGCGGGGTTACTGTGTGTTCTGCGCATCGCCGAGAGCATGAGGTTTTTGCCCGAATGTTCCGCAGCCACAAACTCAAACACGCGCGCTTCGTAACCACGATTTTCCAACGCCAGTGCACGGATCCCGTCCGTGATGATTTCCGCCTGTCTTTCGCTGAGAATCCCATGTTTCAACACCCCGCGCAGACAGTCGGGTGCAACCAACTGGGCGCGCACTTCCTTGTGACAGCATGGCGAAGTTAAAATGAGGCGCGCCCCCGCTTTGATCCCGTGAAAAAGCGCGTCATCCGTCGCCGTGTCGCAGGCATGCAGAGCGACGAGCACATCCAACCCGTCCGCGGGCACCCAATCGCCAATCAGGCCCTGAGCAAAACTCAGGTTTGCGAAACCCAGCTCTGCCGCGAGCGCATTTCCCGATTCCACAAGCTCCGTGCGAGCCTCGACCCCGACGATGCAGGCTTCCCACCCGCGCGCAGCAAACGCGCGGGCTATCGCAAAAGTTAAATATCCCTTGCCCGCACCCATGTCTGCGACGCGCAGCGGGCCCGGAGGATTTTCCGACCATGAATCCACCAGATGGCCAAGGAGCTCCACAAACCGCACGATTTGTCGCAATTTTCCAGCCATGCCAGGACGGGGCTGCCCAGCGTCGTTGGTGACTCCGAGCCGGCGCAGAAAAGGCTCCTTCCCGTAAGCGCTCCGCAGTGGACGCTCCTTGTCGTGCGAAAAATCGGGCGCCTGGGCGAAAGCGGGCCGCGACTTGCGCACTTTGACTCCGCCCCGCTCTTCGCGGCGGAATTTGAAATCGCCGGTGAGAGTGAAGATGTGCGCTTCCTTCCAACGAACCGTGAATTCCTGATCAAGCCATTCCACGGCCTCTGCGGGCGGAAGGTTTTGAGTGATTTCCTGTGCATCGCGGCGTTGAACGATGGAAAAGCACCAGCCTTTTTTGAGGAGGACCGGACGGACCTTGATTTTGCGCACGCCGGATTCCGGTGCGGTGGGCACACTGAGCGTCAGGCTCACAAACTCGGCGGCGTCCCAGGCTTGGAGAAGCCGTTCTTTGAGGGGGCAGGAGTCGCTGGGATTGGTCACTGCATGTTCATATCCCAGCCTGAGGCCGAGGCAAACACTGCATCCACGCGCACGTTCTTGCGCGGAACAGATTTCAAGTTAGTGTCCCTCCTGCAGCGGGTGGCAGACGGTCGCTGGCAGAGGCGGATCCCTTGGGATGCGCGATCTGACAGAGGAAAGTCCGAACACCTCCAGACAACACGCCGTGTAGAATACGCGGGGGCCGGAGGCGAAAGCTTCCGGCAACGGAAAGTGTCACAGAAAACAAACCGCCCCGGCATTTTCGGATGTTGGGGTAAGGGTGAAAAGGCGGGGTAAGAGCCCACCGCCCGACGGGCAACCGGCGGGGCACGAAAAACCCCGTGTGGTGCAAGACAAAACAGGGGGCGTCTGGCGTCTGGCCAGCCTTGCTTTCGAGCGGGGCCGTTCCCGGGTATTAGTCGCACCCTGCCTCGGCAGGGCGTTCCGCTGCGGCGGGGCGAGAGAAATGACCGTCACGCGCGGAGTCCCTGGACCCCGCGTGACAGAATTCGGCTTACCGCCACCCGCTGCGCACTTTTTTACTGAAAATCAACAGTTAACGCATAATTACCACCCCAAAAAATACGAAAGTCAGAACAGAAGTCAGAACAGTCGCACCGAGGTTTTCGACGTTTCCCGAGGTGTTTTCGTTCCATTTCCAGGCAACTGCGAGAATGCATCTTCAGAAACCTGATTCTTGCTCGATGGGCCTACTTGCAAGACATGCGCCTGAGCTGCCCCCACTCAGCGTATTCGCCTGAAGACGATTTTCGGCTCAGTTTTCTAAATTAGTCCCGGCATCACCAGTTCCCGCTCCAGCCACTCCTTGGGCGGATTCGGGTGGTTCCGATGGTACATCTCGAAAGTCATACCTGAAACAGGCTCCTGATCCTTGGCAATTGCACAGTCAAATTCACCGGCCATCTTCGCGTCAGCAATCAATGCCCCCAGGCGGTCGTAGACGACTTCCACGCTTCCATCCTTGCGCCTAGAGACTTTGGTAGGCACCGTTCCCTCGATCATCTGACGTAACAAGTCCCGCTTCTCGTCAATGGACATCAATGCCCGACTGTTAACCTGGGCCTGGATTTCAGATATCCGTGATTTCACCTCCGGTCGCCGGTAAAGCTTGCAGCCAAGCGTCGCGGGGTCAGTGACCTGCGGGCAGATTTTCGCGTAAGCAGCTTTGCGGTCCATGCCCTCGGCTATGAGCCAGGCAAAGCGTTCATGGAGGCGGTTCTTGAGGCGGGGCATAATCAGTGTGGAAAATTTGCGCGGCGCAAGTGCACTCAGTTTACTCTGATAGACCATTATACCTATAGAATGGCATTTAATGGTCCCGTAATTATTGGGAATTTAGTAGGTTCAACCGAGACAACGACTTAATAATTACCCCTGGTTTCTTTCATAAGCGACTGACTTTTGTAGACTCCCAGGGTTGAGCTGCCTTGAGAGCCGCAAATTACTAAATTATTACTAATTAGTCCGATTTTAGTAATAAATGGTCGCGGACAAGCTTTCCCAAAACTTCACCCCCCGTCCACCGAACCAGGGCGTCGAGGCAGTGCTTGGTGGGCCTATGTCAGGTGTCCCCATAGTTCTCTGGGGCCTGTGGGTTACCAGACTGCCAGGAAGGACCTGATGGGGCTGCCTGAACACGGAATCCTGGAGCAACGTAAACGAGGTAAGCAGATGGTGTTTGTGTCACCAGCGGATTTAGCGGCCAGGCTGCGGCTCCGACAATGATTGCAACATCCATGCGATCTCAACCCCGCGGATCTTACTGCTCTACGGCACCCAGCGTAAAACTCTGATCCAAGCGGTAATTAGTCCAATTTCCATTTAATTACTGGGATGATTTCTTGAGAAATAAAAAGTCCCGTCACATGTCGAAACCAGAAATAGGTTTTCGGTGATTTTAAATCAAACCACTGCAAGGCTTTAATATTTTTAGATTAATTATTTTATGGAAATTAAATTTTATCTGCATGGAATTAATTTCGACTCAATAAATTCTCGAAAAATAGCCTCAAACCCCGGCCTGTCGCTAATTTTGAGGAATTAAACCCGAACTCCTAAATTAAAAAGCATCGTTCTGTGGGGAACAATTTGTTTGAAAGTGAGTTACCACACGCACTTCAAAACAACCGCTCACACAAA
>JBILKY010000280.1:0-4888 GCA_044376395.1 Chthoniobacteraceae bacterium
CTCCCGTCCGCCTGAGGACCCCGGACCGCCGTACGCTTCGAGTAAGAAGCTCGTTACTCAAACAGCGTTGCATAAGCGGAGCTGTGCCCAGCCCATGTTCGCACGGAACAGCCCGGGCAGGCTACTGTGTGTTTGAGCGCGACAATTCGCAGGCTTTTATGGCATGCAAGAACCTGATTTCGAACTATTTCCAGAGTAACAGCGGAGCTCCCATTCCGCCGGCGATGGTCCTAGGGCTTTCTGGCTCTGGGATAACCTTTGCGCTGATCACGTTTTTCGCGACGCGACCCCGCAGAGCGATGCACGGCAAACTTTGACAAAAAAAAACATTGCGCCCGGCACCATTCCGAATGCCTGCGAGGGATGTACTACCGCATGAAATGAAGGGGTTTCCCTTTCTCCCGATCATTTTTTAATATACTTATTGTGTTAACCGGAAGGTTTAAGGCTTTCGCAAAAGACCAACTATGAAATCACCCCTCTCACACCGCTGCAGTTTTGGCCCCGACAGCTCTCCTTTGATTCACACGGAAGGTGCAGTTTTCAATTCACGCCGCGACTTCCTAGTTCGCTCAGGATTAGGATTTGGGGGACTCAGTCTAGCCGCTCTCTTTGGCATCAATCCCTTTGACCTGCACGGGGCTCCGGTCTCACTCAACCCCGCAGCCTCCGCAGGTCCTCGCGGTCCGCTAGCGCCGAGGGCGCCGCACTTTAAATCGAAGGTAAGAGCGGTCATTCAAATCCACGCGGGGGGCGCACCGTCCACTGTGGACACATGGGACCACAAACCCGAACTCACCAAAGCCAACGGTCAGAAAATTCCCGGCTACGAGGGGGTCGCACTCGCCTCGCCCTTCACATTCTCAAAACAAGGCAAGTCCGGCATCGAAGTCAGCGAAATCTTCCCTGAGTTGGGCAAGCACGTGGACAGCATGGCGATCATCAAGTCGCTCTTCACCGAAATTCCCGACCACGAGATTGCCTCAAAGATGCTGCATACGGGATCACCACAGTTGCCAAAACCCAGCCTCGGCTCATGGGTGACTTACGGGCTCGGAAGCGTGAACCAGAACATGCCCGGGTTTATTTCTCTCGGCGGCAGCCCTTACTTTCGCCAATGCGCGTTTCTCCCTGGGATTTACCAAGGCTGCAACGTGAACTACGAACCGACAGCTCCCCTGAGCACTATCCTCGCAAACATCCGAAGCGAGTTCAGCACCATGGATCGGCAGCGGCGCCAGATCAATTTCGCGGCGGCCTCAAACATGGAGCACGCGATGAAGCTGCAAAAAGACGACCAGCTCGATGCGCGAATTCAAGCGTTTGAAATCGCGTTCAAGATGCAAACTGAAGCCACCGACGCATTCGACATTTCAAAAGAGAGCGAGGCAACCCGCGAGAAATACATGGGGCCGGCAACGGGGTCGTACAGCAACGCAATGAAAAGCGCACGGGCCAACGGTGCCAAAATGCTTGTTGCGCGCCGTCTGGTCGAGCGTGGTGTACGCTTTATCCAGATCGGAACCGGCGGCTGGGATAATCACGAAAACATCGCCGTGACGGCAAAGGCTGCGGCCACCGAAGTGGACGCACCCATTGCAGCACTGCTTTCCGACTTGAAAGAAAGCGGACTTTTGGACTCCACGCTTGTGATTTGGGGCGGTGAATTTGGACGGACAGTCACCCAGCAGGGCGGCGGCGCCGGCAGTCCGGGCCGCGACCACAACGGGAAAGCCATGGTCACGTGGATGGCAGGCGGCGGCGTGAAACCCGGGACAACGTACGGCGCCACCGACGAATTCGGCGGCAGAGCGGCAGAGAATCAAATGCACATCCACGATCTGCACGCGACCATGCTTGCGCTAATGGGATTTGATCACACCAAATTAATCTACAACTACAACGGCCGAGACTTCCGCCTGACCGACAACTTCGGAAACGTTGTGAAAGAAATCATCGCCTGAAAATTAGTTCGGCACAGACCATCGTCCACTCCTGCCTTTAATTATGAGCACCAGCATTCTTCCAAAGAAAATATCGGCGGTCGCACAACTCGCTGCCACGTGCCTTTTTGCGCTCAACGGATTTTTAAGCGCTGCCGTCTCCGTGCAAATTGCGCCGGAGCAGCTCGAATTTTTTGAAAACAAAATCCGCCCCATCCTTGCCAACCACTGCCTGGAGTGTCATTCCGGTGAGAAAGGAAAAGTCAAAGGCGGTCTCAACATGGACTCCAAAGAGGACGTGCTCAAAGGCGGCGACACAGGTCCTGCTCTCGAGGCCGGGAATGTCAAAGGCAGTTTGATGATCAAGGCTGTGACTTGGGAGGACGATCTGCAAATGCCGCCCAAAAAGAAGCTCAGCGACGAGCAGATCGCCGATCTCAAAAAATGGATCAGCATCGGCGCACCGGATCCCCGCGAGCCCTCGAAAACTGCGGTAAAGGTAGACAAGAAAGCCCACTGGGCGTTTCAGCCGCTCTCCAAGCCAACCCCACCCGCAGTCAAGAACGCGTCATGGGGAACCAACGCGATAGACAAATTCATCCTCGCGAAACTCGAGGAGAAAAGCATGATTGCCGCGCCGCAGGCTGATAAAGAAACACTCCTGCGCCGCGTCTACTACGACCTGACGGGACTGCCTCCGACGCCGAAGCAAATTGATGACTTTGTGCGCGACCAAAGCCCCGACGGCTATGTGCGCGTCATTGATCAACTTCTCAATGATCCAGGCTACGGTGAACGCTGGGGCCGGCACTGGCTCGACACAGCCCGATACTCCGACACTTCAGGGGACCTCACAAACCAAGCAGACCGCATCACAGAATACCGTTACCCATTTGCATGGACCTACCGCGAGTGGGTGATCAATGCGTTGAACAAAGACCTGCCGTACGACCAGTTCATCATGCAGCAGCTGGCCGCGGATAAAATTCCGAACAACCCAAAGGAGAACCTCGCGGCCCTCGGCTTTCTGACCGTGGGACAAAGATTCGGTAAAATGACGGATGAGGTCATCAACGACCGCATTGACGTAATCGGCAGGGGGTTCCTTGGGCTCACAATCGCGTGCGCACGCTGCCACGATCATAAATTTGACCCGGTCACCGCGGCGGATTACTACGCTTTGCGCGGAATTTTTGTGAGCTGCGCCGAGCCGGTCGGGAATGAAATGCCACTCATTGCCGGCGACCCGAATTCGCCTGCTTTCCTGAAATTCCAGCAGGACCTTTCGAAACTTGAAGAGAAGGCCTACAGCGAATTCTACCGGATTCAGCGCGAATATTCGGACAAAATGCGTAAACACGCCGCTGTCCTCTTTGAGGCCGCGATGCTCACGCGCAAGGAGTCCACCGCGGAGGACAATAAACGCGGGAACGAACTGATGAAACAAGCGGGGCTGGATACGGATGCCACGGCGGTAGTGAACGGTGCAATCATGTCATCGAACCGGTTGCGCAGCTCGGACGACATTTACGGTCCTTTTGTGAAGCTGGCTTCGCAGAGCGCAAATCGCGAGAAGACGATTCGCGACATGATGGATGGGAAGTACTGGAGCAAACACAACTCGGAAGTGATCAATTTTTTGAAGGCCCAGCCTTCGCTCCCCTCCGACCTTCACGAAATTGCACTGTTGGTCGGAAAGTTTTTCGCACAGATAGAGCCCAAGGTCCCGGCGCTTTATGCGACTTTCATGGACAAGACGAAGACCGTTTCGGAATCTCCCGAGAAAGGAGCCATGGATGCCGCAGTCTTCCCGCTGAAACTTGTTCCTGCCTCGGAGATCAGCGTCGAACGCCTCATGGAGGAAGGGAATACGAGTTTTCCCAACCCCAAAATGCGCGGAATTCTTGAGAAGGCGGCTGACTTTGCAGGAATCAACAAGTTCAAACTCACATTCAAGGGCGGTCCTGTCCGCGCTATGGTCCTCAAAGACCTTGAGACCCCGAAGAACTCACCCCTTTTCATCCGAGGCAACCCGCCGAAACCGGGGGAACAGCCGCGGGTTGTTCCGCGCCGGTTCATCGAGGTGCTAAGCGAGAACGGTCAGCCCACACCTTTCAAGGAAGGAAGCGGACGGCTGGAGCTGGCCCAGTCCATTGCGCGCCCCAGCAATCCGCTCACTGCACGGGTGATTGTTAACCGGGTTTGGATGCACCATTTCGGTGAAGGGTTAGTGAGGACACCAGACGATCTCGGCAACCAAGCTGGGAAGCCGACACATCCTGAACTACTCGACTTTCTTGCAAACTGGCTTGTCCAAGACCTCGGCCCCCAAAAACCCGCCTGGTCGCTCAAAAGCCTGCACAAGGCGATCATGCTTTCAAGGGCTTACCAGCAATCGAGCAACTCAGTTTTCAAGGGTGGGGCGAGTGACTATGCGAAAATCGACCCGTCAAACTCGCTTCTATGGCGCTCTAATGTGCGCCGGCTGGACTTTGAAAGCTTCCGCGACTCGCTCATCAGCATGGCAGGAATCATGGACAAATCGCCGGGTGGTCAATCCTTTAATGTCACCGAGGAGCCCTACGTATTCCGCCGTTCTGTGTACGCCTACATTGACCGTGCCAACATGCCTGATTTGCTCATGCAGTTCGACATGGCCAATCCCACAGCCCCGAACAGCAAGCGTTCATCGACCATCGTGCCGCAGCAGGCGCTCTTCCTGATGAACAGCTCCTTTGTGGCCGCGATCGTACAAAACATCGTCAAACGGCCTGAAATTGTGAATGCCGTCTCTGTACAGAAAGACACGGACAAGGGTATCTCGGCAGTGTACCGACTCGTGCTCCAGCGGTTGCCCACTCCGGCGGAACGCAAGCGCGCGATCGATTTCCTCGTGCTGGAGAATAAAATGCAGGCAGCCATCAAGGCAGATGCCGCGCAGATGA
>JBILKY010000281.1:0-4872 GCA_044376395.1 Chthoniobacteraceae bacterium
GCTCCTCTCTGCGCGTCTGCCATGCCTTGCTTCAGGTCGCAAACAGCAGCGTAGGGGTGAGAAATTACAGGGTGCGCATCTGTCAATGAAAGGGTTCACCTCGTGACTGCGCTCCCCGCCGCAAGCTCAGTGATGAACCTTGGGAGCCACCATGGCGCGCAGGGGCAGCGGGATGGTGGTGGGGCGGGGGTAAGCGTGCTCGCGGATGAGCATTTCGAGGGTGTCGGGCAGGTCGTTGCATTCGCCCGTGCTGCACAGAGGGTGTGGGCAAGGTACGCGATTGGCGAGAAGCTCGCGATGTTGCGGCGAATCCGAGTGCGGCTTGCTGAGCGCGCGGGCGATCTTGCGGTCGAGGGTTCCTGCCCTGGACATTCCGTGTATGAGGTGCTTGCGGCGGAGTTGCTGCCGCTGATGGAAGCGTGCCGGTTTTTGGAGCGGAACGCAGAGTGCATCCTTTCGACCAAGATTTTGGGATCCTCGGGAAAGCCGTTGTGGTTGGGTCGTGTCGAAGGGCAAATCCGCCGGGAACCGCTCGGGGTCGTCGGGGTGATATCGCCGTCAAACTACCCTCTTTTTTTGGGGGCCGTGCAGGTGCTTCAGGCGCTTGTGGCGGGGAACGCCGTGGTCTGGAAGCCCGCTTTTGGGTGCGCCGGGGTGGCGCGATCCTTCTTGTCTGTCCTGCTGGAATGCGGGCTCCCGCGCGGGGTTCTTCATGTGTTGTCCGATTCCGAGGAGAAAGGCAGAGAGCTCGTGGAGCAGGATTTGGACAAGGTTTTTTTCACGGGCAGCCACGATGTGGGCGTCCGGGTGGCTGGTGCGCTCAGCGGGCGGGTTGTCCCCTTGGTGGCGGAACTCTCTGGATGCGATGCGATGTTTGTGCGTGAGGATGCCGAAATCCCGCGGGTTGGCGCGGCGTTGCGTTTCGGTCTGGCGTTCAACAACAGCCGCACCTGCATCGCTCCGCGCAGGGTGTTTGTGGCGCGCAAGGTGGCGGTTGAGTTCGAGCGCGTTCTCTCCGAAACCGTGGCGTCTCTGCCCCGCTCCCCGGTGGCGGAGAGGGATCGTGTGCGGTTGGCTGCCGTGCTGTCGCGGGCGAGGGCAGCAGGCGTGAGGTTTTTGCACGGCGCTGAGGGTGGAGAGTTGCATCACCCGACGACCCCGGTTGTCGCGTTTGTCGATCATGAGACCGCATCGATCTTTCACGGTGATTTTTTCTTTCCGGTGCTCAGCGTGATGCACGTCGCGGACGATGCGGAGGCGATCGCGGCGGACGCCGCATGTCCTTACGCGCTGGGGGCGACGATTTTCACCCGCAGCGAATTAGCGGCGGAGCACTTGGCAGCGAACATCCGTGCGGGCTGCATCGTGGTCAACGATGTGATCGTGCCGACGGCCGATCCGCGGATTCCCTTCGGCGGGAGTTTGCGCAGCGGTCATGGCGTGACTCGCGGCGCGGAGGGCTTGCTGGAGATGACGCGGGTGAAGGTGGTGCAGACGAGGCTCGGCGGGATTCCACCGCACCTCTCGGGGGAGGTGCCGCCGCCCGCGCTATTGTTGGCGCTAATCAGGGTTTTACACGGAGGCACGGTATTGGGGCGGGGGCGCGCCATGCTGGCTGCTGCAAAGCTTGGGTTCCGGCAGTGGTGTCAGATGCGTGAACGCAACGATTTAAAAAGTCAGAACAAAAAACAGGACTGAATGATCAACTCGCAACGGAGGGTGAATATATGACCAACGAAGAATCACAAACAGTGGCCGTGATCGGCGCAGGACTCGGCGGGCTCGCCGCAGCGTGTACGCTCGCGGCGCGCGGGTACCGCGTTCGTGTTTTTGAAAGCAACTCTTGGGTTGGAGGCAAGGCTGCGGTGCACTGCGATAAAGGGTTTCGCTTTGACATGGGGCCCACCATTGTCACGGTTCCCTCGGTGTTGCGCCGCATTTTTGGCGAAGCCGGCCGGCCCCTTGAATCGGTGTTGAAACTCGTGAAGCTGGACCCGCAGTGGCGCAGTTTTTTCCAAGATGGCACCACGCTGGATCTGGTTGCCAATGTCGCTGAGATGTCGAAGAAGATCGAGGCGTTTGCTCCCGGCACAGAAGGAGGCGACGGGTTCCGCCGTTTTCTGGCGTTGTCCCAGAAGCAGTCGGAGATTTCCGACCGTGTGTTCTTCTGGAAACCCGTGGGTGGTTTCGCCGACATGTTCAAGCCTGAGGATCTCTTCACCTCGGGCTCCCTTTCGGACGTATTTTCGATCCGGCTTGGTCGTACGGTCTCGGGGTTGCTGCGTTCGTATGTTTCCGACGAGCGAGTCGCGCAGATGCTGGATCATTTTACGCAGTACGTGGGCTCGTGCCCCGAGCAGTCGCCGGCCGTCCTGTGCGGAATCGCGCACATGCAGTCCAGCGAGGGGGTGTCTTATCCTATCGGCGGCACGGCCGCGGTGCCGGAGGCGCTCCGGAAGCTTGCGGTGGAGCTTGGAGTGGAGATTCACACGGGAACGAGTGTGCGCCGGATTTTGGTGGAGGAGGGGCGTGCGGTTGGCGTTGAAACAAGCGATGGCGAGTGCGTTCCTGCGGGCGCCGTCGTGTCCAACCGCGATACCGTGCGGACTCATCGCGACTTGATTGGCGGCAAGGTTGGGACGCGGTTTGAGCGGCGCAAGGATTACGAGCCCGCCTGTTCCGGAGTGGTGATGTATCTCGGGTTAAAGAAGCGGTATGAGCATCTCTTGCACCATAATTTTGTCTTTAGTGAGGATCCCCATGAGGAGTTCAAGGCCATTTATCAGGAGGGCGAGCCTGCGCCGGATCCGACGTGTTACGTGTGTGCGCCCTCGTCCACAGAGCCCGAGGTTGCGCCGGAGGGGGGAGAAGCGCTTTACGTGCTTGTGCACACTCCGTTCTTAAGGCCGCGCCATGACTGGAGCCGGATGCTCCCCGAGTACCGCAGGGTGATCTTGGAAAAGCTGCGGACAACCGGCGGAATGCCTGACATCGAGGAACGGATTGTCACCGAGCGCGTGCTGACTCCGCAGGATATCCACGACCGTTACCAGGTTCTAAATGGGGCCATCTACGGACTGGCGAGCCACGGCCGTTTCACGGGAACATTCAAGCCCAGCAACCGAAGCCCGGACATCGCCGGGTTGTATCTTGCGGGTGGGTCGGCGCATCCCGGGCCAGGGATGCCCATGGCGCTCATGAGCGGCTGGATCGCAGCCGATGCGCTGGATGCTGACGAAGTTTGCGAGAAGGCGCGGGCTGGGGCGGTCGCGTAGCTTGGTTGGAACCCTTGCTTTGAACCTGTGCTTTGGCGAGTTTCGCGCGCGCGGTTTTTGGACACCCCAGAATGAGTGCGAGTGATCAGCGAGATTGGACGGCGGTGGCAGCCGGCGTGCGGCCTTGGTTCGTGCGCGGGTTTTCCAAGTATGTGGGCTGGATGCTCCGACGGCAGTTTCGCGCGGTGCGATTGAGCGCGCGCGGCTGGCGCCCCGTCGGGGATGCGCAGCGGCCGCTCGTGGTCTACCTCAACCATGCGTCCTGGTGGGACCCGTTGATCGCGTTTTGGCTTGCCCGCCGGTTTCTGCCAGGGCACCGGCACTTCGGGCCGATTGATGACGCACAGATCACGCGGTACGGTCTCTTCAAATGGATCGGTCTCTTCGGGGTGGAGAAAGGCACGGGGGCTGGAGCACGGCGGTTTTTGCGCGTTGCGCAGGGGCTGCTTTCAGCGCCCGAGTCGGTGCTGTGGCTGACACCGCAGGGGCGGTTCGCAGATGTGCGGGAGCGGCCGGTTCATTTCGCACCCGGGTTGTCCCATCTGCTCGCACGGTTACCGGAAGTGCACTTTGTTCCGCTGGCGCTGGAGTACGGTTTCGGGCAGGAGCGCTTGCCGGAGATTCACGCGAGGTTTGGCGCGCCGGTTTTGGGATCGGTTCTGGCGGAACGGGCCGGTGCGGGGCTGGAGGGGGCTGCGCTGCCTGCGGCGGCTGCTGCGAATGCGGCACTGGAGGCGAGGCTCGAAGCCTTGCAGGACGCATTGAGGGCGGATGTTCTTGGCGGGGCGGGCACGGAGTGGGAGGTGTTGATGGAGGGCGCGGGCGGGACGACTTTTGCGTATGATTTCTGGCGCAGGGTGAAGGGAGTCTTGCAGGGACGCCGCGTGCAGGTGAACCATGCGGAGGGTTGAGCCACGTTTTTTATGGACCTGATATCCGCAATCCCGCCCGAGTGGAGCGAAACGTTCATGATGTTTTGCTGCATGGCGGCCGCATTGCCCGCGGTGATCATGGCGCGCAACGTGTTTCTTTACCGGCCGCTCGGGCAGCCTGCGTTGCGGACCGTGCCCTCGGTTTCGGTGTTGGTGCCGGCTCGGAACGAGGAGGAAAATATCCGGCAGATTCTGGAGTCGGTGTTGCGTTGCGAGGGCGTGGATTTGGAGGTGCTGGTCTGGGATGATGGTTCAACCGATCGCACCGCGCAGGTGGTACGGTCCGTTGAGTTGAATGACGCACGGGTAAGGTTGCTGAGCGGGGTGGGATTGCCAGATGGATGGGCCGGTAAACAGCATGCTTGCCAGCGATTGTCGGAGGCCGCGAAGGGGGATGTCCTCGTATTTCTTGACGCTGATGTCAGGCTGCGGCGCAGCGATGCCCTCTGGAGGATCGCCGGTGCGTTCCTTCGAGAGGAATTGGATCTGCTTTCGGGTGTTCCCTTGCAGCGCACCGAGACTTTTTGCGAGAAACTCATCGTTCCAATGATCCATTTTATCCTCCTCGGTTTTTTGCCCATCGACGCAATGCGCAAGACGCGCACGCCGGGTTTTGGCGCGGGCTGTGGACAGTTGATGGCGTTTCGCGCCACGGCTTACCGCGA
>JBILKY010000282.1:0-4865 GCA_044376395.1 Chthoniobacteraceae bacterium
GCGATTTTCAGCGAGCCAGGATTCGCGTCGGTCGGATTTACCGAGCAAGAAGCAATCCAAGCCGGCCATGACGTTTTATGCTCGTCTTACCCCTTCAACGACCACGGCAGATCCATGGTGGATGGGTGCCTCGATGGATTTGTGAAGCTCGTTGCATGCAAGAACACACGTGAAATTCTAGGTGCGACTGTCGTCGGGCCGCATGCAGCGGAGCTTATTCAGGAAATCGTTGTTGCCATGCACTTCCGTGCCAGTGCCGGTGATCTGGCGAAGATCCCCCACTACCATCCAACCTTGAGTGAAATCTGGACCTACCCAGCGGAAGATCTCGCCTGAGAATCGAACCGCGAAAAGGTCAGGTGAAGAAAGATGCCGGGTTCAAACACTCAAAATCTCGTGTTAGAGAAAAAGACAGGCCCATCCGAGTGCCATTTAAACCACCTGTTGAACCCTCGCTCGATCGCACTGATCGGCGCTTCAGAGCGCGAAGGAAGTGTTGGACATGCCCTCGCTAAAAATCTGAGCTCCTTCAAAGGGAAACTTTTTTTCATAAACAAAAAACGTCCCACCGTTCTTGGCTTCCCCTGCCAAACCGCAGTGCCGCGCTCCAGCGGAATACAAGACCCAGTCGACCTTGCCATTATCGCAACACCGGCAGAAACGGTTCCCCAATTGGTGAGCGAATGTGCTGAAGCGGGAATCAAAACTGCCATCGTGATTTCGGCCGGCTTCAATGAGGCGGGCGCCGCGGGTCAAAAACTTCAAGCCGAGCTAACCGCCGAAGCAAAGCGCCAAGGTGTGAGAATACTCGGCCCGAATTGCCTAGGCCTGATATCGCCGTACTCAGGATTGAATGCATCGTTCGCCTCAGGGCTGCCGAGTGCGGGGTCTGTTGCGTTCATCAGCCAAAGCGGGGCGCTGTGCACCGCGCTACTTGACTGGAGTTTAAAAGCGGGCGTTGGGTTCAGCGGATTCGTATCGCTTGGCGCAATGGCTGACATCGGCTGGGGCGATCTAATCCGACACTTCCATCACGACCCAAGAACACGCAGCATTGTGATGTACATCGAGTCTTTGGGCGACGTCGCTGGTTTCATGGATGCAGCCATGGAAGCATCTCGGGCAAAGCCGTTGTTCGCCATTAAAGTGGGACGCACAAATGCAGCGGCAGCGGCCGCCGCGACACATACCGGATCCATGACAGGAAACGACGAGGTGATGGATGCTGTGCTTGAAAAGGCCGGCGTGATCCGACTGGACACAGTCGGCGAGCTGTTTGACATCACCTCACTTGCGTCGCACGTTTCGGCACCGGAAAAACAGAAGCTTGCCATCCTCACTAACGCAGGAGGTCCAGCCGCGCTTGCAACCGATGCTTTGATGAGATCTGGCGGCTCATTAAGCAGGATCTCTCAAACTTCAATCGATCTGCTCAACGCCCGCCTCCCGGCTCATTGGAGCCACTCCAATCCAACGGATATTCTTGGAGACGCTGACGCGAATCGATACGCGGATGCGCTGCGGTTTGTTCTAGACGATCCAGACACTGACGGAGTGCTGGCGATTCTTACTCCACAATACATGACAGACCCGCTTGGAACCGCAGAAGCACTCATCAAGGCTCGGTCATCGACCAAGAAGCCAATCATCGCAAGTTGGATGGGCGGAACGATAGTGGAAGCGGCAAGAATGGCCCTCAGTTCCGCAGAAATTCCAAACTACGAATACCCCGACCAGGCTGCGCTTGCCTGGCAGCGTTTGGCGGCGTGGAAACAGCAGCTTCCACTGCTGGAGGAAAGGCGCGCCGTGTGCGCCCAACCTTTCGATCCGATGCTCCCCGCCCGAAAAGCCTTATTGTCGTGCCTAAATGACTCGCCGCTGGTTCTGACGGAATTCCAGTCAAAACGAATTCTCGCCGAGGCCGGCATCGCTTCACTTGAAACATGCATTGCTGACTCCCAGGAGGAGGCGATCGGTCTTGCGAAGAAACTTGGTTTTCCAGTGGTCCTCAAACTCCAATCTCGAACTGTGTCTCACAAGTCGGATGTTGGTGGAGTTCAACTGAACCTTCCAGACGCTACGGCCGTCACACAGGCATGGAACCTGATAAAAAGCGGTGTAAGTGAGAGTGATTTCGCAGGTGTCACAGTTCAACGAATGTTCAAAGAACCTTCCGTTGAACTAATCTGCGGTTTCAGGCAGGACACCGAATCAGGACCCGTGTTGATTTTTGGTGCGGGTGGCACCCTCACGGAGACCCTTCACGACACAACCATCCTGCTGCCTCCCCTGTCGCCAAAACTCATCACCGACCGGCTTAAGCGGACCCGGGTCTTCAAGGCATTGCAAGGGACGCGACACTTTCGGGCGATCGATCTCCAAGCATTGTGCTCCCTTTTGGTGCAGCTCGGAAAACTCGCTTCAGCTGCCCCTGAGATCGAGGAGTGCGACATCAATCCCTTGGTTTTTCTGGACGGGCTGCCGATTGTCCTGGACGCGCGAATGAAATGCAGAGCGCTTGATGGCAAAAATACGGCCCCTAAATTTGACGGGGACTAGCCACGCCAACACGTTCGACGCAACGGATCGCAGCCCCACCTCATCCCACATTGTTGCGTTCAAGCAGGGTCTTCTTCACCTGTGCGCAATACCCCGCGGGATCCGAGGCTTGTAAAATGCCTGATACGATAACGACCCGCCTGGCGCCGGCGTCCAAAACGCTTTCTAGATTTTCCATCTTAATTCCTCCGATACAAAACACTGGAACACTAATGGATTCCTGGATCTCGCGAATGCTGCCCAACCCCACTGCGGGGCGCCCGGGCTTCGTTGGGGTTGCAAAGAGCGGGCCGAATCCAATGTAATCCGCGCCCTCCCTGACCGCAGCATGCGCCTGATCCACGCCATGCGTCGACTTTCCGATCAGAGGCAACGCCACTTCGGAAGCCAACGCCCTACCCGCTCGCCAGCGTGCATCGCTCACCTCGAAATCTTCCTGTCCGACATGCGCGCCCTGCGCTCCTACCGACGGAACCAACTCCGGGTGATCATTAATAATGAATGGCACCCCAGCCCGCTCGGTCATCGCAACCAATCTCCGCGCGTGCGACTCAATCTGTTCCTCGGGCACGCCCTTGGCCCGGAGCTGCAGCACATCGATCCCACCCTCAATCATCTTTTCAACCACATATTCCAAATGGTCCGAATTTAAATATCCGAGGTCCGCAATTCCATAAAGCAGCGCTTCAGAGAGACTTTTCATGCAATTCAAGTTAGCATTAAACCCCGAGCCCAGTCACTTTCAATGCGCCCGCTGGTTTTCCTAAACCCCGACGCCCTCAAGACGGAACACCAATCATCCGCTGGGCCCCAAGGCGGCAATCCCGGCAGCGTTCTACATATCCCAACCCCGCAAGGTGGCTTTGCTCGGGACTTTCCCTCTGGGAACTGATCACGTAGTCTCGCAGCAGCCCCCCTTTTCTTCGTGAACCCCACCCGCTCTCACTCAACACTCTTATGGGCTGCGGTTGGCATTGCAGCAGTTCTCGGCGGCATCTCACTGGGACAACGGCTGCGGAGCGTTTTCTCAGCAGCCCCATCCGACGAGTTGGCGAAGGTTCGCGTTGAGCGCGCGGTCACCTCCACCGCTCACCCCGACACTTCTCCAGACCCAACCGTTAGCCCGCTGGAAGATACCCTGAGTGACGATGCGATCGAGGCAGAACTATCGCGACTTCTTGGCGCCTCCTCTCGAGCAGGCGGGTCACGTTCGACAATTGAGGTGATGGACGCCATCTCAACTGCGAATCAGGAAAAGAGTGATCTCCGCCGCTATCTTCTGATTTATGAGGCAGTTAGTGAGCTCGGACGCAATGACTTTGAGGCGGCTCTCCTCCGCGCTCGCAAGGAGAACAATTCG
The DNA here is from genome assembly GCA_044376395.1 of Chthoniobacteraceae bacterium. Lineage (GTDB taxonomy): Bacteria > Verrucomicrobiota > Verrucomicrobiia > Chthoniobacterales > Chthoniobacteraceae > Chth-196. The sequence continues at coordinate 3,920 of JBILKY010000282.1, forward strand.
ATCGCACAGCGGGCCATCGAAAGACGCTGGGCAGAGGTGGACCCGCTAAGTGCAGCAAAGGCTTGGGCGGACGGATCTGAAAAACTCGTCGGTGATTCCTTTTTTTCATCTTGGGTAAAGATCAACCCGTCCAGCGCTCTCACATGGTTTACAGCGCTAGAGGAGGGCCCCCAACGACAAAAGGCACGCGAGCTTATTTTGGAGCGCGTAGCGAAATACGATCCTCAACGGGCGCTCGATTTCTCTAACCAGATCACAAACGAAAAGGACCGTAATGCACTAGTCGCTCGTGCTCTGAAGACCGTTGCCGAATCCGACTTGCCACAGGCGATCACACTCGCCCGATCACTGCCAGAGGGAACCACACGCGACACAGCCTTGGATACTGTCATCACGCAAATAGCATCCACCGACCTTGCGGCAGCACAAAAATTGATTGCAGAAAATCCGGACGGAACTTTCTCACGAGCATCGGCGAGTGTGGCTGCCGGACTACTCAAGCAGTCCCCAGCTCAAGCCGTGGCATGGGCAGACACGCTTCCAGAGGGACTCGCGAGAGAATCCGCGTACTCGGGAATTACTCGGGAATGGTCAACGCGCGACTTGGAGGCTGTCGCGGGTTGGTTAGACAAACTGCCTCCCAGTGCGGCAAGGGACGCAGCCGTGCTCTCCTTCGCGGGACGAAACGCAGCACGCGACCCGGAGGGAGCTACTCTCTGGGCCTCTACACTCCCAGCGAGCGACTCCAGAAAGGGCCTTTTAATGATGACGGTTCGCAACTGGCAGCGAACCAACCCAGAGGCAGCGCAAAAATGGATTGATTCAGCAGAAGGTCTCTCTGCGGCTGAAAAGGAATCACTGGCAAGCCTGCAAACCACTTCAAAGTCAGGGCCCAGCAAGGTAAAGCCATCCGCCAAGCCGCAGAAAAGCAAATGACGGACTGACG
>JBILKY010000283.1:0-4859 GCA_044376395.1 Chthoniobacteraceae bacterium
CGCACGGCTTCGGCGTCCAGCCGCCGGATGCGGAACCGTCCCAGCCACACGTTCTCCGGATCCTTCGCAATCGAATCCGGATGCGCCGACACCTGCCGATACGTGCGGCTAGTCACCATTTCACGGTGCATCGCTTTCAGACTCCATCCGGTGCGCACAAACTTTTCCGCGAGATAATCGAGCAGTTCGGGATGCGAGGGCAGTTCGCCCAGTTTTCCAAAATCACCCGCGGACCGGACGAGGCCATTTCCGAAATGATGCATCCAAACGCGGTTCATCAAAACCCGCCCCACCAAAGGATGCCTGCCCGAGGTCAACCATTGCGCGTACGCAAGGCGCCTGCCGCTGGTCGGCAGCTCCGGCTTCGGCTTCACAAGCTCAGGCCCGCCGAGCACCGCGAGTTCGCCCGGCGTCACCTCCTCACGCAACTGCTCGTGGTCCCCGCGATGGTGCAGCTGGCTGACAGGCACTTCGCCAGCCACTTCCGTCACGACCATCAGCATGCCTTCCACGGGCTTTGTCGCCCGCAGCTTTGTCGCCTCAGCACGCTTCTCCAGCACTTTCTTGTTGAGGGCGGGGTCGTACAAATCCAACGCGTACAGCGCGAGCGCCGACGGGTACTTTTTCAACAGCGCCTCCTGCTCCGGCGTGCGCTTGGCTTTTTCCAAAGACCTCGCGAGCCGGTACGGTTCGCGCTCCGGCTCGGGAAGCTCGAGAATTTTTTTCTCAAAAATCTCGTCCAGAAAACCGCGCTCCATCGTCTTCGCCGCCGCGTCAATTTCCACCGCCTGCTTCTCAATCTCCGCGGCACGTTCACGGTCCGCCTGCGTGTAAAGCGACACCTGACGCTGCGCCGGAGTACGCCATTTTCGCCAGTCCAGCGCGGGATCAAACACCGCGCGCAGGCGGTAGTAGTCGGCCTGCGTGATCGGGTCGTACCGGTGGTCGTGGCATTGCGCGCACGCCACGGTCAGCCCGGTGAGCGCCGTGGAAACAATCCGCACCGTATCGGCGATGTTCTGATTGCGTGCGAGATTCATGTCCGGCACCGCATCGCCCGTGCCGTCGGGGGCGAGCCGCAGAAAACCGGTTGCGGCAAGCGCGTCGAACTTCGCCGGGTCATGCACCATCTCGCCAACCTTGCCGTGCGCAGCGGCGACAAGTTCGTCGCCCGCGAGCTGCTCCTGGATGAAACGATCCCACGGCTTGTCCGCGTTCAGCGCGCGAATCACGTAGTCCCGGTAACGCCAAGCATTCGGGCGCACGGAGTCCACGTCGGCAAATCCGTTGGTGTCGGAGTATCCGGCCACATCCAGCCAGTGCCGCGCCCAGCGTTCGCCGTATTTTTGCGAGGCGAGCAGCCGCTCGACCAACTCTTGGTAAGCCTCCCCGCGCTTGTCCGCGACGAAGGCAGCCACCTCCTCGGGCGACGGTGGCAGCCCGGTCAAATCCAGCGACACTCGCCGCATGAGAGTCGCACGGTCAGCCTCGGGCGCAAAATCCATCCCCTGGGCCCTCAGCGCGCGGCGCACAAACGCGTCCACAGGCTCCAGCTGCGGCGCGTCCTCAAACTTGGGCACCGGATGCAGCACGACGGGCTGAAACGACCAGAATTTCCGCTCCTCGGCGGTAATATACGGACCGGGCGGCAGGCTTTCGGGCTCGGGCGCGCCGATGTTGGCCCCCGCGCGCACCCAGCTCTCGAGCAGCTTGATTTCGTCGGCCGAAAGCTTCTTCCCTTTTTTCGGCATCTCCCCGTCGTGGATGACGCGCAGCAGTTCGCTTTCCTCAGGTTTGCCGGGAAGGAGAATCGGCGAACCATCCTTGGTTTTTGCGTTCATGAAACGCCGCAGACGCAGGTCCACGCCGCCCCCGGGCTTCGGCTCCTCGCCGTGACAATGAGTGCAGTGCGCCTTGAGGATCGGACGGATCTCCGTCTCATACACCGGGCTTTTCTGGGCCACGGCGCCCTCGGAGCACGCAACCCCAGCCAGCACCGCGCACAACCATATTACAGGCAGGGCGGGCAGAACGGGCAAGGTGCGGCGGAGTGCAGGAGGGAGGAAACTCATCGGCACTAAAAATGATCCGCCTCGAACCCATTTCTTAGCCTGATCCCCTGCGGCGGCCCGAAGATCACCCGTGTGTGATGCCCGTCGAGGGCTCCATTCGACGGCTCGCTGGTTGCACACCCGCGCCCGCCAGGCCCCCGCCGCAATTAGCGCACGCACCACTCGATCCAATTTGATCCATTCAAGGTCAGCCCGTAGGTGCCTTTCGGCAGCTTGACGCCGCCCTGCCAAACATCGTTCTGGAGAACAACGCCCGTGCCACTGCGCGTGCTTGCCACGCCGGCGGCGGTGACCTTGAGCGACAGGGTCCGCAGCGGCGAACCCGGCGAAGGAGTCAAACTCACCTCGCTCGCCGCATTGAGCGTGCTCATCTGGGTGCCGCCGCTGAACTTCCAAGCATCATCCACCGAGGTGTTGGGCCGGATCACCGTGGCCACCCTCAAGCCCCAGGTTCCAGTCCCAAGGGCCGCTGGCAGCGTCGCACCAGCCGCCGTGTAGGCGCCAAAGTTTGCTACCGTCGCGGAAGAAGCCCCCAGCATGGTGGTCGCAGTCATGGAAGTCACGGAGGTCGGCGCCGTGTACAGGCTTCCAAACGGACGCACTCTTCTTGCCACGGTGGTCTTCAGCTCCCAATCCCCGTCCGCAGGCTGCACCGCATTATTGTCGGTGGAAGCCGTATCAACCACGCGCAGCCTGACGCTGCCCGCGAGGTGGCCGGTCGTTCCGATCGCCTTGTAGATCGCCGCGGTATCGTCGCTCAGCAGATAAGTTGAAGCGGTCATCGCCGCATCCGACCCGTCTCCGAAGCGCCCTGCGATCTTCACCAATCCAGTGCTGCTCACCATCAGCACCGCGTGGCCCGAAGTCCTCGCCGCGGTCCCTTCAAAGGTGGCCAGCACGGCTCCGAAGTTCTTGCTCGCGATCGTGGAGGCCGGAGAGGTGCGCTTGAGCGTGCCGGAAGCGTTCAGCGTGGTCGGGCTCAGCGCGCTCTGTTCAAACCACGCGGTCCCCGTCGTGCCCGCAGAACGCAGCGTCTCCGTGGAAGCGGCTGTGATGGTCAAGTTCTTCGCATCCATATCACCGATGCTCAGCTGGAAGGAAACCGCCGGTAGCGCACCGCGGGACACGGTCACTGTGGACGTGCCATTCGGGTTGAAGCTGCCCACGAGCGTGAGCGCCTGTCCTTGGTAATCCAAGACACCGCTGAAGCTGCTCGTCGCAGAAACCGTCAGCGTCACGCGGCCCGGATAACGCAGATCCGACGCGGAATCCCCTTCAGGCACTGGCGAAGCCGAGTTCTTGAGGAGCGCCTGATAAGTGCCAGCCATCTCGGACCAGGTCCTGACCACGGCCTCCGGAGTCACCACATTCCCGGAACCATCCACGAGCGCGCCCTGGGAGTTGCTCGCCGCAACCCGGTAGCTGCCGGCGTTAACCGATGCCACCACCAGCGTGCTCTTCGTCGCCGTGTTCACGTTGCCGCTTACATTCTGCCAGCCCGTCCCTGTGTTCTTCTGCCAGATAAACGAATCCACCGTGCCGGACGCAGTGACCACGAGCGTCACCGTGCCACCGGAAGAAACCACCGAACTCAGCGGTGCGCTCACCAGCGTTGGTGCGGACTCAACAGCCAGCGTCGGCGCCGAACTCACCGTCCCCGTATTTGAAACGCGGCTGATTCCAAACAGCGGATAAGAGGCGGTTGCGAAGAACGCCGTGTCCCCAGTCACCACCGTCACATTCGAGCTGGACCCCGTCGACACCGGCGATCCCGACGGCGTCCACTGATAAGTGATTTCCGAAGCGCGCATCCCGGCCATATCACCAGCCAGACGCGCCACCGCAGTCACAGGAATTGGCGAACCGACCAGTCCAACCTTCGATTCAGGTTGCGTAGCGAAGTAAATCCCTCCCAACGCTGCGCTGTTGTTCGCACCGGCAACAACCCCCGTAAGTCCGGCGGTTGCCACTGCCACCTGCTGCGGCGTTGAGGAACCGGTCGTCAAACGGTTGCCCAGCTGACCGCTGGTGTTCTGACCCCACACGATCACCTTCCCGTCGGCGGTCAGTGCAATCGAATGTCCGCTTCCTGCGGCGATGGACACCACCTTGGCCCCGGAGAGCGAGCCATTGGAAATCCATACAGGCGTTCTCTGCACGCCAGCGCTCACACCAGGCCCAAGCTGGCCTTCAAGGTTGGATCCCCATCCGTAGACGTTGCCCGCATCATCCACCGCAAGCGAATGGGATTCACCAGCAGCCACCATCCGAACCACTTTCCCTGCCAGCGCGCCGCCCTGAATCAACGCGGGGCTTGTGCGGTCGAAGGACCCGCCATCCCCGACTTCACCCGAAGTGTTACGGCCCCATGCGTACACCTTGCCGCCTGCCACCACCAAGCTGTGCTCACTGCCCGCCGCCACCATCGTGACAGGCGCGTTGATTCCCGTAGCGGTCTTCAGCACAGCCATTGGCGTGTTGCGAGCCGCGAAATCACCCTGGCCGAGCTGGCCCTTAGTGTTCGCACCCCAAGCGTACACATTCCCCTCCGTGTCCACCGCGAGCGTGTGCGCCCCGTTCGCTCCAATCGACACTGACCGGATTTTCTTCGCCACAAACGCCCAGCTGGTCGCGGTCACGTCCACCGGAGTCGCCACCGTGGCCGATGCAGTGGATCCGATTCCCAAGCGCCCGTTCTCCGTCGAACCCCAAGCGAACAAGCGCCCGTCCTCGAGCACTGCAGCCGAGTGCCTCGCGCCGGCCGCCGCGGCAACCACGCGCTTCCCG
>JBILKY010000284.1:0-4833 GCA_044376395.1 Chthoniobacteraceae bacterium
CCCTTGCGAACGCAGCGCCGTGTCGATTTTGCGTTCCCAAACCGGAATGCCCTCATCCGAACGTTCAGGCGAGCCCGGCATCGGCCGGTTCAGGGGTTTCGGCGCGTTTTTTGCGGAAGCAGGGCCCTGATCCGCGGACGGTTGTCCCAGCTCACTTCCCGAAGTGGACGCCGTTGTATCGAGTGCTGCGTTTCGAGGTGCTGTGGATGTCGCGGAGGGATCAGGCTTCAGGATGTACCACACCGCAAAACCTAAGAGCAGCAGCAGTGCCCCAAAAGCGATTCCCGGGAGTTTACTCTTGTGCATGGTTCACAAAAGCTAGCACAAAAGCGCGCGGTCAGACCAACCGGAATTCCGTTATTTCAAAGCGCGTTCTGCGCAGCGGTTTCCAACCGTCTGCGCGCCGGCGGCAGCAGTCACCGACCTTTGCCCGTCCGACCTACAAGCCCGCGCGGTCGAGCATGGACTTGATGACCTTTGTCGCTTCAAACTCCTCGGCGGCAATTTCGTAGGCAGCCTTGCAGTGAGCGGCATAATCCCCGTTGATGGATTTGACGGCCTCCGCGATATCCTCGAGGGTCTCAAAGGCGATCAGGCCCTTGCCTCCGCCGTAGAACTTGGTGAACTGCGTTTCCTGCGTGATCACCGGACGGCCCGCAGCGAGATAGCAAGCGGACCGGTCGCTGAACCAGCCGGTCTTTAGTCGCACGTATTGATCCTTGGCGACCGTGAATTCACCCTTGGATTCCTGCAGGTAACGGCGGTACTGGTGCCAGTCAATGGATGTCTGCCGGGAGTCGGCGAACTCCCAGCGATTCGCTAGAAAACGGTTGTGGGCGTGTTCATCCAAAATCTCGGTCGCCAGCTCAAACGATTCACCGGCGCGCACAGGAGCCTCGACGAATTTCAGGAACTCCAGCGATTTGCTCCAGATATAGTTGCTGCCCCTCCACACGACGTCCTTTCGCCCGCTGGTGTTCCAGTTCGCGACGGACGTAAACCGCGCACCCGGGCGCGTGGGCCCGTCGGTTTTCCAAAAGTCGGTGACAACTGGCTGGCGTGTCGGAAGCCAGCGCACGCCATGGCTGGGGACCATGTAATCCGGTTCGCCCACAAGTTCGCCGAAGGTGAAGAGCACATGATGGCGCTGCAAGTATTCGGGGACCTTGCCGCCGGCGTTATCGATGAGCAGCTGCTCCATGCCTGGGTCGCTCTCGACATAAATCAGGCGCTGGCACTTCAGCAGGTCCTCGTTCATCTCCTGGGCGCCGCACACGTTCAGGATTGCCTCCGCTTCAACGTACAAATCGCGGACTGCTTGGAGCGACATCCCCACGCATTCCGGCTTCTTCATGTACCGTGCGCAGTAGGCCCATTTTCCCTCGAAATCAAACTCCCTCGCCAGCGTGTCCATCAACTTCGCGGCGTACCGATAGCTTTCATTCACCTCATAAGCGACGGGGTCGTAGGGCAGGCGCGCGGAATCTTCGATGTAATACACGTCGTAACCCAGCCTCTGAAGGCCCACAATATAGTGGATATGCTGCCAGAGGACGCCGGCGATCGGACAGCCGGCCATGAAACCCATTACGATGATTTTCTTCTTCTGCATGAAGTGCGTTCTTGTGGAGTTCCCAATGCGCGGGAGCGCCGCGAAAATTCCGTGTGTTAGGGGGGACTTAGCAGGCCGGTGGAGGAAAGGCAACCGCCACGATGCAGGCGGGATTCGGGAATTTAGCTTTGGTGTCCGAGGTTTGCGGAGTGGTAGAGGTTCGCGTAAAAGCCCCCCCGCTTCACCAGCTCGGGGCCGCGTCCTTCCTCGACCACTCCGCCGGGACCCAGCACCACGATCTTGTCCATGTTGTGGATGGTGGCGAGGCGATGCGTGATGATGAGCGTGGTGCGCCCCTGCATGAGGCCTTCGATGGTCTGCATGATCGCGGACTCGGTGGTGGGATCCAGGGCCGAGGTGGGTTCGTCGAGGAGCAGAATCGGCGCGTTCTTCAAAAATGCGCGTGCGATGCCGATGCGCTGCCGCTGGCCGACCGAAAGGTGGCCGCCGCGCTCTCCCACCTGAGACGAATATCCATTGGGCATCGCCATGATAAAGTCGTGCGCCTGCGCGCGCTTGGCGGCCTCGATGATCTCCTGCTCGGTGGCGCCGGGGCGGCCGTAGGCGATGTTCTCCCTCACCGTGGTCGAGAACAGCAAGGTGTCCTGCAGGACGATCGAAATCTGGGCCCGCAGCGATTTCTTCGAAAGATCGCGCAGATCCATCCCGTCCAAAAGCACCCGGCCCCCGGTAGGATCGTAGAACCGCGGGACAAGCGACAACAGCGTGCTCTTTCCCGCGCCCGTGGTTCCCACGAAAGCAACCGTCTGCCCAGGGGGAAGTTTGAGGTTCACATGCTCGATGATGTTCCTCTCGGTGGTGTAACCGAAGCTGACGTCCTCAAAAACCAGTTCGCCGCGCGTTCCCTTGATTTCCTTCGCGCCCGGCTTGTCGGCGACGTCGTCGGTGTGGTCGAGCACTTCAAAGCAGCGTCGCGCGCTTCCGGCTGCACGCTCCAAATCCCACCCCACTGAGGTGATCGAATCGATGGGCTGGTAGAGCAGCGCGAGATAGTTGGTGATCGCGATCAGGCTTGTGACACTCAACGCGCCGCTCATCACGTGCAGCGAGCCAAGCCAGTAGAGCGCCGCTGTGCCGCCCATCAAGAGCGTCGCAACAATCATCGAACTGCTCATGGAGATGTGCTGCATCCGCATGTTTTCATCCAGACTCTGCTGCGCGGAGATGGAAAACTGCTTCACCTCGTCCTCCTCCCGGCCGAAGGCCTGGACCATCTTCACCGAGCTGAGTCCCTCCTGCGCGAGGCTCAGCACCGCGCTCTCGCGCTCCGCGATGCGTGTGGACTGGTCGCGGACCTTGGTGGCAAACATTCTGAACGTGAAAACCATCACAGGGATCACCGAGAGCGAGAGCAGGGTGACCTGCACGTCCAGCGCCCACATGGTCACAAGAATGCTCGCGAGATCCTTGGCGCTCTGGAAAAGAAAGATCGCCTTCGAGTAAAACGCCTGGAGCGATTGCGAATCATACGCGACCCGGAAGGTGGAGTCGCCGCTGCGGCGCGCGTCGTGGTACTTCAGCGGCAGCGAGTGCAGGTACGAGTACAAATCCGTGCGCAGATCTAGCAGGCCCTGCAGCCCGACCCGGTAGTACATCATCTGCGAAACCACGTGCAGCCACGCCGAAATGACGTGAAAAACCACAACCGAAATGCTGCAGCCCGCGATGATTTGCGGCAGGGTCCAGTCAGTAAGTGCGTAGTGGTACTTCCAAAAAGTGAGTGAAAGCCCGTGTGCTGGCTTGCCGATGGCGGGAAGCACCTCCGCCACCAAAAACGCGAGCGGCCACGGTTTTAGCAGGTTGAAGGGCGTCTGGATGACCGTCAGCAAGGACGCCATCAGCGTCGGCCACCAGTGCGGGAGAAAGTAAGAGACGACTCTGCGGTAAAGCGGTGACATGGAAAATAGTGGGGAGATAAGGGCAAGAAGCGCGTGAAATGATGCTCGAAAATATTGGAGTGCGGTTGCAGGTGGGTAGGAAAAACGTCTGCACGAGCCAGATCCCCGCCCGTGCGAACTAGCCTGCCCTGCCCGACTGCAGTACGCGAGCGGCGAGTTTCCCGAGCACCCAGTTCCCGACCGCCTCCATGTCGGGCGCGGACGCCGCCACCACATCCGGCGCACCGCGGCGACGGATCTTGGACTCCTTCAAAACCCAGGCGTCTTCGGGGTAAGGCCCAACCTTGCGGGGATCGGTCCAAGTGTGCATTGCCAAAACTCGCGGACTGAATGCAGCCGCCAAATGCATCGGGCCGCTGTCGACGCTGACGACCCAGGCGGCGCGCTTTAGCATGCTGATGAGCTCCGCCATTGAGGTTTTGTTCAGGTAATTCGCAACATTGGCCATTCGAGGCACCTCCATATCCGAACGTCCGAGGAGAACCACCCGGTGAGGAGCGAGCGTCTCGCACAACCGCCGCACATCGGGGATCGACATGGATTTGCCGTTGCCGCGTGAGAAAGGGTGCAGCGCCACATAGGGTTCATCCGCAGAAAACCCCGCCGGCAAAGGCGCCTCAGGAAGAGGCCACTCAAGTTTTTTAGAACTGAGCGCAGGCACTCCCAACGCCTCCACCAGCTTGAAGTAACGGTCGACGGCGTGCATCGCGACTTTGGGATGCCCTTCCAAGCCGACTGTTGAGTCGTAGAACCAACCCGCCCCCTCGCGCGCATCTGAGAGTCCCAATAGAAGACCTCTCCGCGCAAACCGCCCGATTGCCGCGGAGCGCAAAAGCCCCTGGAAGTCCAGCACCAGCACCGCCCCGTGTTCACGGCCGAACTTGCGCGCCCACTGAAACATCCTCCACGCCCCAGACAGTCCGCGAAACTCAGCGCGCGGAAAGATGAGGACTTGGTCCAGGCACGGATTGCCCTCCAGCACCGGAGCCCACTCGGGATTCACCAGCCAGCGGATGGAGGATGCCGGCCAGAATTTCTTCAGGGCCGCAACCGCCGGAAGCGTGTGCACAACGTCCCCGAGCGAACTGGGTTTGAGGATGAGAATGGAATCGGGTGGTGAACCGTTCCATTTCAGATTCATAACGCTTCGAGCGAAAATAATTTCAACGCCTGCCGGGGGCGTCTGCTTCAGAAATTGCGCGGAAAACTCAGCGCCCCTCCGCGAGCCGGAGCGCTAGCCGCTCGGGCAAGCCTGCGGCGATGATCTTCTTCTGCGCGGTTTCAATGTCGTAAGGGAGCCTT
>JBILKY010000285.1:0-4832 GCA_044376395.1 Chthoniobacteraceae bacterium
CGCCGATGAGCGACAAGGAGATTGTGGAGAAGCTTGCGCAGCGCGGCATCCCGATTGCACGGCGTACTGTTGCGAAGTACCGGGCGGAGCTGAACATCCTGCCCAGCAACATGCGGAAGCTCTATTAGGCTGCGCGGAAGTGTTTTAAGCTGTGTGCGCGTGTTTTCGGATGGGGCGCGTTTTCCGGGACCCGTGCAAGCGGGGGTTTGCAACCGTTTGAATCCCCGAGTAGACTTCAAGTTCAATTCCCCATGAACCCAGCTGGATTTCCATACGCAGGCGCCCCCAAGTGCGCGGGCTCCGACCGGGAGGCTTCCGATGTGGCGGGGCGCGGGGGAGTGCGCGCTGCGGGGTTCACGCTGGTGGAGTTGATGATCGTGATCAGCATCATGATGCTGTTGATGAGTTTTGCGGCTCCGACGATGTCTGGGATTTTGAAGGGCAAGAAGACGGACCAGGCGATCGGTGCATTGACTGCGGTTTTTGAAAACGCCCGGATGGAGGCGGTGGTTCAGAACACCTACCTCTGGGTGGGTTTGATGAACAAAAAGTCCAGTGGGACGCCTTCGACGCCCAGCGGACAGGATGAGGTTTGGGTGATGACCTTCAAAGGCAAGATGGGGGAAAAGCGTCTCACGGGGGACAATCGCGTGATTCCCGCAGCGTCGCTGCGCCGATTGGAGGGGGTGAGCATCTTGGACCTGGGTTCGCTGCCTCAGTTGGTTTCCGAGAAAGTAAGCACCCAGACCAACGAAACCGCATCTTTTGGTGACTTCATCAAGTCGCCGCCGAGCTCCGTCTCAGTCGCGTGGGTGGGGAACTCTGAAACCGGCAGCATGGAGTTTAACCAGTTGATTTTGTTTACCCCGCGCGGAGAAGCGCTTTTGGAGAATGGACTGCCCGATACTTTGCCGAAGCCTGTACCCTATGTGGCGATGGGCCTTGGCAAGACGGTTGATGGAGCTGTTGGCAAGACCGACAAGGATCTTGCGGCGATCCTTATCGGCGGATTTAACGGGCGTGTGGGCGTGGTCCGGCCCTGAGTTGCCGGGATGGCGGGATGCTGTGTGGTCGCGGGGTTTTCTCCCCGCGTTGCTGAGTCCGCTTTTCTCAGTCGCGAGATGCTGTTTATCCGCGGCCTCTCGCCCGTGGAGCGGCCTTGGAGTGGACGCGGCTCAGAAAGTCGCCCTTGTGGATCATCACTTTTGGGAGCGCTTCTTTGAGGGCTGCGGGCAAAGTCTGGGCGCCGACCCCTCCAAGACGGGTGTCCAAGTCTTCGAGGCGCCAGATTAAATCCTGGACCTCTTTTCGCGAATAGGGCCCGCCCGCTGCGGCGCAGAAATGGGTTCTGCAGCTGAACGGCCGGTCCTCGTATGCAATACAGCGGCCGGTTTCCGCCTTGAGCAAGGGGCAGCTGCCATCCTGCTTGGCGGGGAGTTTGTTCACGCCGCTCTGCTGCAGGGCGGTCGCGGTGACGAGCGCCTCGCCGGCGGTGAGGTAGGGAGTTTTGCCGGTGAGCTTGAATTGACAGCACTCGGTGCGCCGCAGGCAGTCGCGTTCCACGGGGCGGTTCTCAAGCTCTGTGTACACGGCTTTGACCGCATCCATGGCTTCCTGCTGGCTGATGAGTTCGCGGTTAGGTTTGCGCATCGGATGGAGAGGAAGTTCAGGTTAGAGCCACTTTTTGCGGCGGAAATAAAATAGCTGGAACAGTGCGATGGCCACCATGATCGCGATGCAGAGGGGATAGCCGTAGGGATGCCGCAGTTCCGGCATGTTCAATGGAAGGGCTTGTCCCTGGGTTTCGGCCTGAAAGTTCATGCCCCAGACACCGGCTAAAAACGTGAGGGGAATGAAAATCGAGGAGATCACCGTGAGTACCCGCATGATCTCGTTGGTGCGGAGTGCCACGGATGAGAGGTACATTTCCATATTACCCGAGGCCATGTCGCGGTAGGATTCGATGAGGTCCATGATCTGCACGGTATGATCGTAGCAGTCGCGCAGGTAGACTTTGGTGTCGCGTTTGAGCAGGCCGCTTTCGTCGTGCAGTAGAGCGCTAATGACTTCCCGCTCGGGCCAGACAAACCTGCGCAGGTGTGCGAGCAGTCGCTTGCACTCGTGGAGTTGCTGCACATGCCTGCCCGATGGGTTGTTGACCACCTCGGTGTCGAGCATGTCGAGGGCGTCGCCGAGGTGTTCGAGAAGCGGGAACTGTTGGTCCACCACCGCGTCCACGATCGCGTAGGTCAGGTAATCGGCGCCGTTTTTGCGGATCAATCCGCGGCCCGAGCGGAGCCTTTCGTGCACTGGCTTGAAGGTGTCGGTGAGCGGATCTTCTTCGATGCTGATGAGAAAGCCGGGTCCGAGAAAGAGGGCGACTTGTTCGCGCGCGATCTCGTTATCACCCTGCATCGACATCATTTGTAGTACGATGAAGAGGTGCGTTTCATAGGGCTCGACCTTGGGCCGTTGCCCGAGGTTGAGCACGTCCTCGAGCGCGAGCGGATGGAGCCCGAAGCGGTCTCCAAGCGCCTGTAAAAGCGCGGTGTCCCTGAGGCCGTCGACCTCGACCCAAAGCACCGGGCCGCCCGGAGTCGGGTCCGGGATTTCATCGACGGAGGCGATCTTGAATTCCTCGAGTTTGTTGTTGTCGTAGCGCGAGTAGCGCAGTTGCGTCGGAGCGGTTGAAACGGTTTCCTGCGCGCTATGCGGAGGGGCTGGCAGTTTCGGGATGGAATACCGGGTGCGAAACATGTGCGCCTTTGAATTAGAGCCTTCCAGCCCCGACTTGCGTCCTTCCCGAAAGCGCCCGGCTCAAGGTGAGTTCATCCGCGTACTCCAAGCCTGACCCGGCTGGGATGCCCTGCGCAAGTCGCGAGATTCGCACCGGGAGTGTCTGCAGGATATCAGCGATGTAGTGCGCGGTCGCCTCGCCCTCCACATCGGCGCCGAGCGCGAGAATCACCTCGGCGGGCTGTGTGGTGTTGATGCGTTCGACGAGCTGCGAGATCCTGAGCGATTCGGGGCCGACGTGATCCAGCGGGGAGATGCGGCCGCCCAGAGTGTGGTACATCCCGTGAAACGCGCCTGAGCGCTCGAGGGGAAGAATGTCTGTGGGTTGCTCGACCACGCACAGGATTTTGGCATCCCGCCCGGGATCGGCGCAAAGCGAGCACAGGGCGGCCTCGGTGAAGAAACCGCATTGCGCGCAGGGGTGCACGGATGCCTGTGCGGTCTCAATGGCCCGCGCGAGGGTGGTTGGATGTGAGTCGGGGGATTGCAGCATCCAGAGTGCGATGCGTTCTGCGCTTCGCGCGCCCACGCCCGGGAGGCGCTTTAGTTCGGCAATCAGCAGTTTGAGCTGGGGTGGGTATTCGGCGCGTTTCATCCGTGCGTGCCACACTCCATGCACTTAGACGGTGAATTCTGCAAGCGTCTCCTGTTCGCTGATGCGGTGTAGCAGCAGATCGATGGCGTCGTCGTTTGAGCGCTTTGGCTGCGCCGCGCGCAGGGCGGCAGCAGCCTCCTTCCAGCGTCGTTCCCTGAAGAGCATGACACCCTCGCAGTAGAGGTTGAGCCGTTCCCTCGCGTCCATTGAAAGCGCGCCCTTGGTGGCAAGCAATTCGAATACGGCCTCCGGAGGTTCCGGGGGCATCTCTCTTTGCAGCAGGTCGATCGGCCTTGCTTCAAAGCCATCGCCGGCGAGCAGATGGCTGCTCGCGCCGATCAGGATCCGGGAACCGTACAACAGGTTGGCGCTCGCCAGTCGTCCTCCCCATTCGGCGGATTCGCCCGCAACTCCGTCGAAGTGCCGGACGCCGCTGCCAAACCGTGCAATGACCATTTCGCCTGTGTTGACGCCGATGCGCAGATCCAGATCAATGCCGGATTTTAATTCGCATGCCTGGCTGATTGCGCCAAAGCGGTTTTTGAGTGCAAGCGCGCAGTGCAGAGCGTTTTGCCCCATTGCCGGGTCGGTGGGCGGGGTCTCGAAGAAGGCGCGCAAAGAGTCCCCGGAGAGTCGGTCGCTCACGCCGCCCCGGGAGCCGACCATTTCCTCGAATGCGTTGATCACTTGGTTGAGCAAGGTCGTGAACTCTGTCGGATGCATCGAGTTGACCAGCAGGGCGTGATTGGCGAGCTCGCAGTGAATCACCGTGCAAACTGCGCGTCGTGGTGCGGGAGCTGGGTCATCTTCACGCTCAAGGTCACGCTCAAGGTCTTCCTCAACGGCGGTGGCTTCCGTGCCCGCTTCATTTGCCTTGGATGCAATCACCGTCGACTCCAGTTCAACTGCGGAAGCCTCGATGGCGTCCGTGACGACCGGCGCGCTGCTCCCTTCGGTGGCGGCTGTTTCCTGCGTTTTCGGCGCTGTTTCCTCTAATGACGGAAGCTCTGCAAGCGGCAATTCCACCGCAATCTCAGGGGTTGCGGAATCCGGACCCTGTGAACTGGCTGTGATAATGGTTTTTTCCTGCACCGCACCTTCATCCGTACAGGCAGCGGCGGCCTCATGAATTGGCGCATGAATTGGCGCATGAATTGGCGCATGCATTGGCGCATGCATTGCCTCTTGGGCGATAGGGGGGGAGGTGAGCAGATCAGCTTCGCTTGCAGAGGGAGTGAGCAGAGAAGCGTTCGCTGGCTCGTCCACGGGATCAGCAGCGGATGGTGTTTGTCTGCGTCGTTGGGCGAGCCTTAGGATTTCGGGTAGCGCACCCGCGAATCCAATCGAGAGAGCAAGAAGAGTTGGTGAGAACTGTTTTCCGAGTACACCCGCTGCTTGGTGTGTGAGTGGAATTTGGATCATGAATCCCGCGAGCATCAGC
>JBILKY010000286.1:0-4826 GCA_044376395.1 Chthoniobacteraceae bacterium
TCTGTTGGTTTTTCCCTGCGGCGCTTGAAAGCCACGGCGCATCCCGGGTTGAGCAGCAACGGGAATGGACAGTCGGCGGCGTCCGGCGGACCGCGGTCGTGAAGCTTCCAGTTCAGGTTGGCGCAGCCGCCGTGCCACTGGTGTTCGGCTGGCATGGGCACGGCGGGACGGCCCGCGGATGCGAGCGGTGGGGACTTGAGGCGCTCTGGCCTGAAGCGATGTTTGTCTACGCGCAGGGCCTGCCAACTCCCGGGCGGTTGACGGATCCGGAGGGAAAGAGGAGCGGCTGGCAGGCTGAGCTCGGGGCCATGGAGGATCGCGATCTGCAACTGTTCGATGCGATGCTTGCAGACCTCCGCGGCGCGTTTTTAATCGATAGCCATCGGATCTACTGCACAGGGCATTCCAATGGAGGTGGGATGACCTATTTGCTCGCGGAGCAGCGTCCCGGGGTTTTCGCTGCCATCGCTCCCTCAGCGAGCTCGAAGGGGCGGCGGTCTGGTTTAGGGACGCCGATTCCGGTGATTCACATTCTTGGCGAGAACGATCCGCTGGTAAAACCGGAGTGGCAGCGAGCCTCCATTGAAATTGTAAAGCGCGTGAACGGGTGCAGTGCGGATGCCGTGCCTTGGGGCGGCGCAGGAGCGCTGCTTGCGTCGTTCTATGATTCAAGCAAGGGCATGCCGCTTGTGGTGGCAACGCACCGGGGCGGCCATGAGTATCCTGAAGGTGCTGCGGAGTTGATCGTGCGTTTCTTCAAGGGCCATTCGTTGCAGGCGCGGTGAGCCTCCGTGGTGCACAATTACGGAGCGCACGCGAACCAGCAACCAGCGGGCAAGGCATAGCCGCATGACGTCAGTGCGCCGCGCGGCGTCGGTGTGCCTCGCGGGAGTGCGTCACAACGCTTTGGATCCTTTGGCCGACCCTCCCCCTTCGGTTGAGAGGAGAATCCGGACAAGATCATCCCAAATCACCATCCCCACGATTTCCTTCGAGGCGTTGCGGACGGCGGCCATGGGAATGCGAGCTGCGCGCAGCTTGCGCAAAAGCCCGTAGGCGGAGTCCTGCAGGTCGGCCTTGAGCACGCGTCTTTGGAACAAATCGACGCGTCCGTGCCACTGGTCGCGCACTGCGAGTTCATGGAGGTCGAGAATGCCGCAGACGTCTCCTTGTTCATCCCGGACAGGAAGCCGGTCCACGCCGAGGGATCTTGCCAGATCCCTCGCCTCCATCAGCGTCGCGCTGGAAGAGATGCATTTGATTTTTTCAATCGGCACCATGGTCTGTTGGGCGGTGAGGTTGCGAAAATCGATGACAGAGTGGATGAGTCCGCGTTCCTGAGAGGTGATTGCCCCGTCTTTTTCCGAAATAAAGGTGAGGTATTTGAAGTCCTCGCGCCCTCCGAAAAGTTTGAGCCTTTGCGCGGGGCGTTTCAAAAACAGCGGCCGTGTGAGACGTCCTCCGATGGCGTGCATGGGCGAGAGCGCGTAATCTGCGAGGCGCAGCGGCCCCGACAAAAACGCGAGGGCTGTGTAAGGAAATCGTCGAAAGACAGATTTTGGAAGCAGCTCGATTCCGAGCATCCAGACGGGCAATGCGATGACGAGTGAAAGGAGATAGCCCCAGTTCCCAAACGCGGAAACCGCCATCTGCACGCCCAGCGTGAGCGCGCAGATATTCATAAGGTTCGTCACAATGAGAACGGTGACCAGGGTGCGTTCAGGATCCGCCAACAGTTTGT
This sequence comes from Chthoniobacteraceae bacterium, assembly GCA_044376395.1. GTDB lineage: Bacteria > Verrucomicrobiota > Verrucomicrobiia > Chthoniobacterales > Chthoniobacteraceae > Chth-196. The sequence continues at coordinate 1,742 of JBILKY010000286.1, forward strand.
TCAGCACTTTCGCCGCGGGATCCTTGAGCTTCAGCCGGTGTCGCAGCTTGACGCGGTTGATGGAAAGGATGCCGGCCTCGATGCCCGAGAAGATGAACGAGACTGCGAGGCATCCAAAAATTGCGAGCCAGGTTTCCATCACAAGTCGCCTCCCGATGAAAGGATGCCGCTATTGCGTTCCACAAGCACTTCCTCGATGCGTTTGCGCGAGGTGCGTCGGATGGTGATCCGGATGGACCCCGAGTGGAGGGTTGTACCGGGCTTTGGTAATTGGCCGCTCAACATGAACGCGAGGCCTCCGATGGTGTCGATTCCGTCCGCGGAAATTTCCGTTTCCAGCGTTTCTGCGATGTCTTCGAGTCGCGCATTGCCGCTTGCGACGAGCATTTCGTCTCCGAGTGCCTCGATGTAGAGGTCGCGTTCTGCGCCGGGAAGAGCGTCCGCGAGCACCTCCTCGACGAGATCTGCGCGCGTGATGATTCCCTCCGTGCCGCCGTGCTCGTCGACGACGATTGCGATCGCCTGCGGCAGGCGCAGGAAGGAACGCAGCAGAGTGAGTGCGTTCATGCTTTCTGGAACAAAGGACGGTGGCGTCAGTGTTTCCGTGTAATGCGTTTCGGGGAACTCCAGGAAATTGCGGACTTCGAGGATGCCCACGATGTTGTCGGGGGTCTCGTGGTAGACTGGGACCCGCCGGTAGCGGCTTTTGCGCAGCTGCGCGAGGAGTTCGTCGACCGGCAAATCGTCCGGCAAACAAACTGCGTCGACGCGTGGAGTCATGCAGTCTCGCACGGTTTTGTTTCCGAGCCTGATGATTTCCTGGATGATTGCGGATTCGCTTGGATGCAGCGCGCCCTCTTCGGCGCCGAGCTCCACAAGGGTCTCCATTTCCTCGTCGTTGAGGCAGACGGTGCCGTTGGGAGGTTCCGGCGTGACGATTTCGGCGAACCGATCGCTAAGCCTCTGCAGGGCGGCCGCCGGGCGCTCCAGCAGTGTCATGAGGGGCGAGAGGATTTTAACGGCCGGGCGGATGAGCCGGTAGGGGTTGCTGAGCGCGGCAAGCTTGGGAAGCAAGTCGCAAAGGAAGACCACGATTCCCAGCAGCAGCAGCGTTTTGATCCAGAACGAGGCTGCGGGGCGGTCTTCCCGCGGCAAAAGATACTGGCAAAGCAGGATCAGGGGGATGTTGATGCAAACGTCGGCGAGCAGGATGACGCTCAGCAGCCGTTTCGGGTTCGCGAGCAGCAGGGAGAGGGCTTCTGCGTACCGGGTTTTGTTCCTGCGCAGGCGCTCCAGTTCGTGGGAGTGCAGCGAGAAAAGAGCCGTTTCAAACGCTGAAAACAGGGCCGAACCCACCGCAAGAAATGAAGCGAGGGCGCTTAGACAGAGGGGAAGGGAGGCTTTCATCGAGGTGGTCGCGCGCTTCCCGGAGGGGGCGAGTCAAAGACTCCGGGGCGAACCAGTCCGACTTGGCTGGTTCGAGGCTGACCATAGAATGAGTGGGACCGCTGGTGTTTCACCCTTCTCGGAGTCTAGGATGTTAGCAGCGCACTGCGAATGAAAAAAAACGCCCGCCTGGAAGCTTGGATGGCCGCTTGGGACCCCGATCCGAGTTCGGATTTACCCCGCGAATACCGGGCGTTTTTCCAACTGTTCAACGGTCGCAAGTACTATGAGGCGCATGATGTTCTGGAGGTCCTTTGGCTGGGGTGCGTCGATGAAAACAGGAGTTTTTACCAAGGGTTGATCCAGCTTGCGGGAGCCTTCGTTCATTTTGACAAACACGCCTGCTTCCCGGAGCACCCTGTCCACGGGCGACGGTTGGCCCCGGGGTGCAGGCTTCTGGACTTGGCCTCCGCGAGAATCGGTCGGTACGGGCCTATTCACCTGCAGATCGATGTGGGCGCGGTGTTGGAGATGTGCGTTTTATGGAAGACGAGAGCGCTCGGGGGAGGTGCAAGTCCCTTGCAAGTTCATGAACCACCCAGTGTTCAGCTGCTTCCAAGGGCGTGAGGGGCGTTTTTTTGGGCATGCGCAGCGCCTCAGCCACGCAGGGCGCCGTGGACCCGCGATTTTGGCGAATGCGTTGCAAGGTCGGAATTAATTAAAAGCAAGGGGCAAGCGTTTGGTTGTATTGCTCAGAGCAGTTAATTATAACGCACATAGAGCTGTTTGTTCTTCCTGCCTATTAAGGTTCGGCAATTCAGATCCACCCCACTTCATCTCCCTATGAGCGCCAAGTCCGCCAGTGAAATTGAGATCAAGCAGACCAAGACCACCACGCATCCGACCGAGCCCAGCGAAGTCATCGAAGGGCAGCTCACGCTGGCCGACAAAATCGACGAATACATCCTGCGGATGGGGTACACGAGTGTCCACACCCTCGGTGTGGTGGTGCAGTTGCTGACCGTGGGTAAGGTGAGGCTAGATTTTCGCGAGTACAGCGAGCGCCTGCAACTCGCGGACAAAGCCGACATCATGAACCGTGCCGATGCGGTTTTGCTGGTGGAAAACTACATCGCGTCGATGGCGAAAACGGATACGGCAATGGCTCCCGATTACGACCTGACTCAAAAAATTATCATTCAGGCGCCCAAAAGAACGATTTGACGCGGCTGTTTTGCAGCGAGTCCCCAGTGCGGGGCGTACGACTCCATGTGGGCATGCGATAGAGTTCAGTGGCATCACACATGATTGAACAAAGTTGGGCGGAAAAAACATTGCTCCGAAGGGAGAGGACCTTCGCGCCGAGAGAGGGCTCGGCTGCAACGGCGGTTCTGAACACAAACATTCAGGAGACCATCCGGGCTTATCTGTTCGAGATGGGATGCTCGGAGAACCGGTTGAAAAAGGTTTTCATCCAGCTTCTGGGGGCGGGTAAAGTCAGGGTGCACTTTTCAAAGCTTGAGGAGCGTCTGGAGCTCCTCAGCGAGGGGGCGAGGTCGGATGCGGTTTGGTTGAAGGAAGAAATCGAGAAATGCATCGCGCAGGCGCGTGACGCCATGCAACTCACAGAGCGTGTTGCGGAGGACGCCACACTGCAAATTAGGTTAACCAGAGAGCAGAGCGGGCATCCGAGGTCCGA
>JBILKY010000287.1:0-4824 GCA_044376395.1 Chthoniobacteraceae bacterium
CTGGGGTATCGCAAGTTCATTCACATTCATCGTGATTCTTTACCCGTTTGTTATTCCGTGGAGGGCTCTGTTTCAGCAAGTGTGAGCTTGGGGACCGGCAATTTCTGAACAGGCGATTTCTGAAATCCACTTTGTTTTTTAAGCAAGTTTGCAAAATCCGCGTTATTAAAAGAGCTTTATGCAACAAACTTATTTTATTGTTTGCTCGCATTAGAGACCTTTGCCCAACATCCCGATGTGATCACCATCTCGCTAACGCTCACAACCCCGGGCGCGCAGCCTCGCACCCTAGAGTTAAGCGAGGATACTTGGATCATCGGCTCAGGCAGTGCTTCCGATATCTTATCCATCGAGGTTCCCGGGGTGGCCTTCAGGCACTGCAAGATTACCCTCCGAGAGCACTCCCTTTTAGTGGAAGATTTGGACAGTCCAACCGGAACTTTTGTTAACGGAACACAAATCAGCGGCTCCACGGAAATGGCCTATCCGGTCACGCTTCGCATGGGCGCGGCGGAGCTAAAGCTGGAGTATCCCTCACCCGCCCCAACAAGCGGGAGCGAATCTGAGCGGACTTCCAAACTCACGCAACCGCGGCAAACACATCCTGAAAGCGCGCATCAATCCGACAAAACAGCATGCTTCACCGCGGCTGAACTGAACGAGAGCACGATGGCTTTCGCGATGACCACTGAGGAGGTGCCCATCGATGACAATGTCTCAGTGCAAATGCAGTACGCTCTAAAGTCGGAAATTGCACGGGGCGGGATGGGTAAGATCTTTACCGCCACAGATCCCCATCTTGCGCGCGAAGTCGCGCTTAAAGTGAGCACCGTCAACGACCGCGCGGAAGACACTCACTTTTTGCGGGAGGCGCGAGTACTAGCAAACCTCGCGCACCCCAATATCGTACCCATACACCACATTGGCACAGACTCACAGGGACGGCCGTTCTACTCCATGAAACTTGTCAATGGACGTACCTTGCAAGCGATCATTAAATTGCTGGATGCAGGCGACTCCGACACAATCGCGACTTACACTCTGCAGCGGTTGATGGAGATCTTTCGCAAAATTTGCGATGCCGTTTCATTCGCTCACGCGAAAGGCTATCTCCACCGCGACCTTAAACCTGAGAATGTGATGATTGGAGAATTCGGCGAAGTCCTTGTGATGGATTGGGGACTGGCAAAGGTGTTTCGTCGCACTTCCACGCCGGCAGAGCACGGAGCGGACGACGAGCCTGGCCCTGAGACAGTTCCCTATATCGAAGGAACCCCTAAGTACATGTCTCCCGAACAGGCTGAAGGCATGTTCCGCGGACTCGACCAGCGCTCCGACATCTATTCGCTCGGCGGAATCTTGTACGCCATTCTTATGCATCGCGCCCCGGTCAGCGGCTCAGATCTTCAACAGATCCTGAAGAAGGTCAAAAAGGGTGAAACGACTACCATGACCTTACCCCGCCGAGGGAACCCTAAGGACACCACCTACAAACCAAGTCACGTCAATGAGTCGCTGCCAGAAGCATTGAAAGCGATCACAAAAATGGCATTGGCGCGCCATCGCAAGGACCGCTACCAGACGGTTGACGAATTGATTGCAGATATCGAAGCGTACCAACGCGGTTACGCCACAACCGCGGAACACGCCACGCTCTTTGTGCAGTTACAGTTGCTTGTGAAGCGCAATCCGGCTGTCTCTGCAATGGTGGCCGTTTTACTGATTACAGCGGCAGTGTTCACAATGCGTTTAGCTGCCAGCGAACGCGAAGCAATGGCTCAAGCACGCCGCGCAGACGAACAGGCGCTCCTTGCCCGGACCAACGAGCAAGAAGCACAGGCCCAAGCGAAGCGCGCACATGAGAATGAGCAGAAAGCGCAGGCGGAAAATCAAAGCGCCAGACAAGAAGCTGCCAAGGTGAATATCGCCTTGGCGGAAACAGCGGAGCAAAACAGTGATGCCGAGAAAATAAGAATCGCCCTGGAGTCGGTTGGCAGTGAATTTCAGAATCAGGCATGGCGCTACCTCTCCGGAAAAATCGCCTCTGCGACCAGCCACATCCAATTTCCGAGTGGAGACAACCTTATCGCTGATAGCGCTTTCGTTCCAAACGAAGAGGGCAAGCTCATCTCCATATCCAGAAAAGGATCGGTTCTAAAACACGACCTGATCACCGGAGGAACGCAAACCGTCATGCGCGGCTTCAAAACTCAGGAAGAGGTTTTAATAACCGCCATCTCCCCTGATGGAAAAATCCTGGCACGCGGCCTTAAACCAAACGCCTCAGGAAGAACCTCCCCGGAGCATCCTAGCTATTTCACAGATTTGATCCGACTAGACTCCGGGACAATCATTGCGCGCGTCAGAACTGATGAGACTCTCCTGATGGGACTTGGAGGGAGACGTCCACGTCTAATCTTCAGCCCGGATAGTTCCCTGATCCTGGTGCTGGGACCCAATCAGGGATTACAGATGCTCGACGCATCCACGGGGACGATACTCTGGACACTAAAAATAACCTCTCCACTGACGGCCGGTTTTTCAAAAGTAGACGGATCCCTCAAGGTTGTCTCCTCTGCTCCTGCGGAGATTCTCTCACTAGACCCCCGTACGGGAGGAACGGTCGCCGAGAGCATTAAACTAAACGATAAAGTAACCGACAGAAAAATACTGCAGATCACAGCAGACTCTGCTTTCACCGCGCTTTTCTATCTCACTAAAAACACACTCTTCAAAGCTGACGCAAGAAGTGGGGCGATTATTTATCAAACCAATTTGCCTCGTGAAAACAGCATTTCGGTCCAGTACATTGACGCCCTTCAACTGATACTCACCCTCACTCCCATATCCGAGCAATCCGCAACCGTCTGCGTCTGGGACGGGCAGAGCGGCGTACTCGTAAAATCGATTCCCGTAGAAATCCCTCGTGACGACTACCGCGAATGGAAGTTGGACTCGGATCCTAACCAGAGGCAGTTCGCGTTATCGCGAAGCTCCACACTAAAAACATGGACACTGAATCGTCCCTCCGAAACAGCCTCTTTTCCCATCCCAAATCCTGCTTCGACTGGCTTCACGTTCTTGGGTTCGCCGAATAAAATCGTCCGTCAGGCGGTTCCCGTGAAAAACAAGAATGGACAGAACAGCGCAGAGGTCGTTTCCACAAATTTAGAGACACAGATCTCCGAACCGTTGGAGCTGTTTAAAAAGCTCACCAACAATTCCACCCTTTATCTCTCGTCCAACCGAGATGGTACACGGATCGCGTCTGGAATCGCCGCCATGGGTTCCAAACCAACGCTGAGCATGGTCGCATCCGAGGGTGCTGTTTTGACCCGGATTTCAGAGGGCATATCCATCAATCCCCTGCCCTATCATTTCGCACTCAACCCGGGTGGAGACACACTATGGCTTGGAACCTCTGTCTGCGAGCCTGTTACAGGAAGACAAATCACAAAAGTTGATAGAGAGGCGAACGGAATTCCTCCTCAAAGGATAGAAAATACGGTCCCCAGGTGGCTGAACCAAAATCAAGTACTCGAAGTTGCGTTAGTGAGCCCAAGTCCTGGAGCCACATACCGACTTCTGAGGCGCATGATCATTAAATGGAATGCTCTGGATGGCTCGTGCGAAAAGACGCCCGCTCCGCTGGCATCAAACATTTCGCCGTCACCCAGCGGAAAGCAGTTTGCAGAGGCAGGCACCGACCGACGAGTGCGTATCCGTAATGCGGTGACATTTGAGATAGAGCGCGAGCTCAGGGTCCATGATGAGGAGTTGACCGATGTCGCGTGGCACCCAAACTTAAATGTCCTCGCGACTGCCTCGAAAGACGACACCGTCAAAATTTGGGACCTCAACACAGAAAACATGCTGGAGGAATTTGGTCTCTTCCACAACGCTCCAAACTACTTGGAATGGAGCCCAGAAGGTACACGCCTAGCAGTCAAAACGACGGGCGATAAAGTATATTTCCTGGCTCCAAAACTTCGCGACAAGGATTCCCATTAGTGAAGGCGGGCGCTTGTTGCTGGTGGCCGCGGGGACGGATTTTTTAGCGCCCCCCGCGACGATACCGCGCGCGCGGGTTGTGAAAGCGGGGCGAAGAGCAAATGCTTGCCGTTTGCGACTCTGGCCTAGCGGCTTCATGCGTGATCTTCTCCGAAAATACCTTTAGATGCAGCGCATTGATGAGCTGCATTTCCTGAATTTCACATACTGCAAGCGGAAGATCCTTAGAAATGACCCGAGTATGCACTTCCTAAGAGCCAGCCTCGTGAAGATAGAGATTCACTAGGGCGCTTGTATCCAAATACCGCATCAGAACCGGCCCCCGCAGTCAGTGGCGACTGCTGCTTCCGCCGAAGCTCCACCCGAAACAATGGCAGCCGAAGGATGGTCGTCCCATTTCCCGACCTTACGGGGCGCTGCAGGCACGATGTGAACGGTCGGCTTTCCGCGATTCACCTCCTCAAATGCTTCTCCCGATCGCACCTGTTCTTCAATCAAGCACCAGTTGGCCTTCATCTCGCGCAAGGAACTGGTCTTCATACTGCCACGAATCGCTTTTGTTTTTTTAAGAAATGTCAAACGGGAGCGGAGGCACGGGGACAGGCAATAAGCGCTTGAATGCGTCTGTGAAAACCGCGGGATTCGCAAGGGGGTGAGGAGTCAGATTAATGGCTTGATGCGCGCCTTGGATTTTCCGAAGACGGACCGCAGATAAAGGGCGAGACTCTGAGGGGCTCCGGTGCGGAGATATTTGAGCAAGGTGGTGCCTTTGAAAGTAGACGCGGAGCCTTGCTTTGCCCCGTAATTCATTTC
>JBILKY010000288.1:0-4815 GCA_044376395.1 Chthoniobacteraceae bacterium
GTAAAAGCATCTTCCACCAATTTGCGTTGCTCAATCCTATGGAGCGACAGAGCGCCGACCGCTGGGCTCGAGCTCGCATCGCGACCCGCGTAGACAATTGGAGCGCCGATAATTTTCGAGAGCGGCGTGCGCAAATGGCTCCACGCCCCCATGTTTTCAGACTCTTCTTGGCACCAAACGAATGTCTTGGCTTTTTTGTAAGGATTGAGGGTCTGGGCGAGTTTTTTGTCGTGCAAAGGGTAAATCTGCTCGATTCGCACAAGCGCCACATCAGACAGCTTGTTTGAGTCTCGGTGCTTCAGGAGATCGTAGTAAACTTTTCCGGAGCAAAGAATGACTCGGCTGACCTTTTCAGCGGAACCAAGCAGCGGTCCAGGGAGTATTTCCTCAAAATGCCCGGAGATGAAATCCGCCTCGCTAGACACGCATTCAGGGGCGCGCAACAAGCTCTTAGGAGTCATCACGATCATGGGTTTGCGGAAATCACGCTTTATCTGCCTGCGCAATGCATGAAAATACTGCGCGGGGGTGGTGAAGTTGCAAACCTGCATGTTGTCCTCAGCACAAAGCTGGAGAAATCGCTCGAGGCGCGCGCTGGAGTGCTCCGGGCCCTGCCCCTCGTATCCATGCGGGAGCAACAAAACGATACCGCTCGGTCTTTGCCACTTTGATTCCCCAGCCGAGAGAAACTGATCGATGATGATCTGGGCGCCATTTGAAAAGTCCCCGAACTGCGCCTCCCAAAGGCAAAGCAGTTCCGGGTAATGCAGTGTGTAGCCGTAGTCGAAGCCCAAGACGGCAGCCTCACTTAGGAGCGAGTTGTAAACGTTGAACTTGGCCTGCTTCGCCGAAAGATTCTGGATTGCACAGTAGCGTTCGCGCGAACGCTCGTCGTAAAGGAAGGCATGGCGATGCGAGAAAGTGCCACGCCGGCAATCCTGCCCCGACAACCGTACCGGCGTTCCCTCCAAAACTAACGATCCAAAAGCAAGCGCCTCTCCGAAGGACCAGTCATACGGACCACCTTCCTTCCAAACCTTCTCCCGTTTCTCGAGAAACATCTTCTTGAGCCTCGCCACCATTTGAAAATCGGCGGGCACCGAGCTAAGCGCCTTGCAAAGCTTGTTTAAAGTCGCCTTGGAGATCGCGGTCTCAACCCGATCATGAGAGTATGGAGGTTGAAACACCGAGTTGGACTGCGAGTACTTCGTCAACTCCTTGTTCTGCTCCGCTGCCTTGACCTCCGCAAAAGCAGCCTCGTACCTCGCCTCAAACTCCCGATCCAGATCAAGAGCTTGTTCCTTGGAGAGAATCCCCGAAGACAGCAGCTGATTCCGGTACAAGTTGCCAAGGGTCGGATGCGCGCCGATGTCACGATACATCGTTGGCTGCGTGAACAACGGTTCGTCGCCCTCATTATGCCCATGCCGACGATAACAAACGATATCCACTACGACATCGCTTTTGAAAGTCTGCCTGAACTCGATGGCCAACTCTGCGCAGACTCGGACCGAATCGGGATCGTCGCCGTTTACATGAAAAACCGGCGCATCAATCATCTTCGCGATGTCAGTACAGTAGCGCGAAGAGCGCGCATCCTCAGGGAGTGTGGTGAAACCGATCTGGTTATTCACAACGAAGTGAACGGTTCCACCCGTACGGTATCCCTCGAGCTGAGACATATTGAGAGTCTCTGCGACAACCCCCTGCCCCGCAAAAGCTGCATCGCCGTGAATCAAGATGGCCACAACCTTGGATCGATCCTCCGAATCGCCGCGCACCCGCTGGCGGGCGCGCGCCATGCCTTGGACCACTGGATTTACAGCCTCCAAATGGCTTGGGTTTGGCGCCAGTCGAACGGACACCTGGTAGCCTCCCTTCAGTTCGCGTTTGGTTCTGTAGCCCAAGTGATACTTCACGTCTCCATCTCCTGCCACAGTGTCAGGCATGTAGTTTTCCGAAAACTGGGCGAACATCACCGAAACGGGTTTTTGAAGAAAATCATTGATGACACTCAGTCGACCGCGATGAGCCATGCCCATCACGATCTCTTCCACCTTCAAGCGCGGACAGCTATCCAAAACACCGTAAAGCGCAACCATGAGGGATTCACCACCCTCGATTGAAAACCGCTTCTGCCCGACAAAACGCGTGTGCAAAAACTTTTCAAAACTTTCCACAGACAGCACCTGCCTCAACATTTCACGCTGCGTTTCCGCGGGCACCGAGAGATTGGAGGCCGCCGCTTCAAATTTCTCGCGCACCCATTCCCGCACCTTCGGATTCTGGATGTGCGAGAACTCAACCCCGATACGCCTGCAGTAGATTGACTCCAAGCCCGCAATCAAGTCGCGGAGTGAAGTGCTTTTACCGCCACGGAAAAGCGGGGACGCCACCTGTCGGTCCAGATCATTTTCCGCGAACCCCAACGCAGCCAACTCGAGCGCGGGGCTTTTCGGCGCCGATTTAGCGAGCGGATTCAAGTCCGCCTTCGAATGGCCGAGTGAACGATAGGCCAGCACCAGTTGATCCACCTTTGTTTGCACCCCCCCATCCGGGGCGGAGATGGCTGCTGCGGAACTTTTTAAAGGTTTTTCGACTGCGTTTCCAAGCTGGAAGCCCTCGAAAAAAGCAGACCATGTCGAGTCAACTGAGGAGGGGTCTTGGAGCCACTGGTGGTACTGGGATTCCAAAATATCCGCGTTTGAACGGTGAGGCAGGGTGATCGCCATAGTTATTCGACAATTTAAAGGGAGCTTAACATTAGATCAGACCCATCGGCTGGGAGAACCTTTTTTGACGACAAAAGACCCTTCAATGTTCCCTCCACAGCTTCAACCACCTCTTGGACAGTTACTTTTTCCATGCAAGCAAAGTCCTTGGGGCACTCCCTCAGGAAGCATGGCCCGCACGGCACCTTGTGCTGCAGCACCCTGTGGTTCGGGCCAACCGGGCCCGTGGCCGCAGGGTCGGTCGAGCCAAACACTGATACAACTGGAACCCCAAGCATCACAGCGAGATGCATAGTACCCGTGTCATTCGTCAGCAATGCATCGCAGCCCCGCAGGAGATCAATCAACTCCCCCATGGACGTCTTACCCATCCAGTTCTTCAGCCGAACCGTGCCCCCCTGGTTTCCCGCTTGAGAGTTCTCAGAAAGCCACTTTTCGATCTGCTCACCCACCGGATTGTCTTTTTGCACCCCCACCATCTGCCACTCGCATGAATGCCGCTCGGAAATCGCATGCATGGCTGCTGCAAACCGCTCTGGGAACCAGCGTTTTGCCGGTCCAAACTCCGCCCCAGGACAGACTGCCAGCCTCCACCGCGAATCGGCACAAGGCGCCCCATCCGCAGGAGAAGTCATCACTCGAACCCGCCCGACTGGGAACCATTCCGATGGAGCAAGTTCACGCCCCCCAGCATGTACCGCAAGTCGCATGTAATGACGGATTTGATGCGCACCCGAGCCCACCCCCTGGGGCGCTTGAAATGCTTCGGTCGGAACATTTAAGCGCTTCCGGAAAACTTGATTAAGAAACCATGCCCTGCCGTGGCCCGGAAAACCCACCCTCCGAGGAATCCCAGCGAGCCACACCTCCAGCCCGGTCCGAAACGAATTTGGAAGCACGACAGCCGCGTCAAACTGAAAAGAACGCAGCCGATTTGCGACGGAAATCGTCGACTCACCCGCCGCAATTTCAATCACCCGATCCACCTCGCTCACAGCCCTCCAAAACTCAACAAGTTTCGCTGGAACCGAAACCGTTAACTCCAGATCGGGACGCGCTAATTTCATCGCTCGCACCGCAGGAACAGCCATGACTGCATCGCCGAGCCAATTTGGAGAGCGCACCAAAAGTTTAAACCGCTGCGTCAGCCCCCTTCCAACACAGCCGCGCTTACTGGTTGCCAGAAGAAAATCCGGGTAGGGAGTCTTCCACCGGTTGTGAGCCCACAACCAGTCAGCCGGCGACCGCCTAATCTGCCCCTCAATTGACTCGTTTGCCGCGAGAGTCATTGCCTCCAACCCCGAATCATCACCACCAAAGGGTGCACCAATCACCAACCGCCACCTACCGCTCGGAAGCGTTTCCATACCGCAAGCCATCAAAACGGCACCCGTTCGAGCAGACATCATTGCCGGCAATGGAGAAGTCGAAGCAAGCTTTCCGAAAAACGAGCACCACAGCCCAGGGTCACCCGCGTGCTGGTCTGCCAGAACTCCAACGACCCCCCCTTCACGCAAAAGACTCAGCGCCGCATGAAACCCTTCCTTACGCTCAAAAAGCAAAAGGCCCTCCTTTGAACGTTCACGACGAACCGCAGCATCCATCCACGGATTGCTGAGCTTTTGAAAAATTGTCCCGCACTTGCACCCCAGAACCGCAGGAAAGACGCGTGAAAGCAGCTCCCAATTGCCCATGTGTCCAATCACCATGACCATGCCGCGTCCCTGCGCAATTTGACGCCGCACATGTTCGAGCCCCTCGCATTCTACAAAACGCACAATAGCGTCAACCGGCAGACGGGATAAGTGCATTCCAGCCGCAACATTGCCAGCAAGCCGCGCGAAACTCTCAGCGCCTAATCTGAATCGCTCAGAGCGGGTCTTTTTATCACCGAAAGCAATCTCAAGATTTCTTTCGACTAATCGGCTGTAAGGACGACACAGCCACCACGCACAAGCGCCCACAGCGCGCCCCACTTTAATTGCAAAAAACAATGGAACCGCGCCAAGGCACCATGAAACCATTCGAAACAAAAAATACACGAAAAGATTCATTTTGTTCAGCGAGGCTTCCAACGCAGATA
>JBILKY010000067.1:0-14230 GCA_044376395.1 Chthoniobacteraceae bacterium
GCGGCTTTGGTTCGATGTAGAACTGCCCCTTGAAGCCGATTTTCTTCGCATGATCCACGCTGAGATGCAGCAGCGCCGCCAGGTGATCCAATTCCCGCTTCATGTTCGTGTTTAGAAGTGTCGCGTAGCCTTCGCGGCCACCCCAGAACACATACCCCTGCCCTCCCAGACGATGCGTGGCTTCCAAGGCATGCTTCACTTGGGAAGCTGCGTACGCGAACACATCGGCCGAGGGCGATGTGCCCGCACCGTGCGCGTAGCGCGGATGCGCGAACAAACAGGCCGTGCCCCAGAGCAGCTTTTTGCCGGAGTTTTTCTGGTGCGCTTCGAAGGCGTCCACCACGCGATCAAGAATCTTGTGGGTCTCGGCGAGCGTCGCACCCTCGGGAGAAATATCGCGGTCGTGAAAGCAGTAAAACGGGATGGTGGTCTTTTCCAAAAACTCAAAAAACACCGGCACACGGTTCAGCGCGTTCTGAAGGGAATCAGAGCCGTCGTCCCAGGGCATCAAGGCTGTGGGAGCGCCGAATGGATCTGACAATCCGTTGCGCATGACATGCCAATAGGCAGCTCCGAAGCGCAAGTGCTCTGCCATGGATTTGCCACCGACCATCTCAGTGGCGTTGTAGTGCCGGAAGGCGAGCGGGTTATCGGAAGCTGGGCCTTCGTAGCGAATCTGGGGAATTTCTGGGAAATGGTTCATGGGAATTTTAATGTTGGAGCGAGTTGGAGTGAAGAGGTGAGGAGTCCGGAGCCGCAGGTTCGGGGCGCCGAGTGGTTGGCTTTTATGGAAACCTGCGCGGCTTGCCCATGACAGATTTGTATGACAGTAATACTCGGGTGAATCAGCGGCCCTCAATGACCCAGATTGCCTCCGCAGCCGGTGTGTCAAAAAACACCGTCAGCCTCGCGCTGCGTGGCAGTCCGAGAATCTCCGCGAAAACGCGCGCGCTGGTTGAAAAATGCGCTCGCAACCTCGGCTATGTGCGGAACGCGGCGATCGGTTGCCTCATGGCGGAGATGCGCCGCACGGGCTCCTCGCGCTTCGATGCCACGCTCGCGCTCCTAAACGCCAACGAGGACCGCGATGCGCTTCGAACGCACCCCACCCTGCCCGTTTACGTGGACGGAGCCCGGCGCCGCGCCGAGATGCTCGGGTACGCGCTAGACGAGTTCTGGTTGCACGATCCGCGCATGAGCGGAGAGCGCCTTGCATCAATCCTGAGGGCGCGCGGAATCCGGGGCGCTTTGGTGATCGGGTTGCTGCGAACCAACCGGCTGCCCAAGCGGATGAAAGCAGTTTGGGAGGAGTTCCCCGCCGTGGTCACGGGGGTTCGCACTCGCGGCCCCGAGCTCTCCTTTGCCGGTGCTGACCAGTACAGTCTCGCGCTCCGGGCCTACGAACAGGCGTGGGCGATCGGTTACCGCCGGCCCGCGCTGGTCCTCGACCCGGTCATCGACGCTTTGATTGACGGGCGATTCACGGCGGGTTTCCTCATCGGCCAGCAGACCTTTCGCGCAAACGAACCGAGGCTGCCCCCTTTCACGAGTATTGAGGATGCGCGCCGCGACCTCGGCTGCTTTCAGTCATGGCTCAAAAAAATCAGGCCGGATGTGATTTTCACGCTCTACCACGAAGTGGAACGCTGGCTCAAAAGCTGCGGATTGCGAATCCCAAAAGACGTCGCTTTGATCCAGTACGAGTGGCGCTCACAGCATCCCGATTGGGCAGGCATGAACCAGCGTAACGACCTTGTGGGTGAGGCAGCGGTGGACCTGTTGGTTTCCATGATCCACAACGGCCAGCGCGGGATTCCAAGGCAACCGATCGCCACCCAGGTGACAAGCCAGTGGGTCACAGGAAAAACCGTGCGCGGCAGTCTGTAGGCGCATCCTCCCAGAAGGCGGGTCTGCCAGAAATTCTCAAGGTGACGGCCGAAGAAGTTTGCGCACGTCGTGCCCAGCCGACTACGCGGACTGGAGGGGGCAAACGTGTGTGCCCGCCTTACTTTCACCAGTCATTTTTTGAAAGGTCGGCAACGCGAGCGCATTTGAGAGAGCCTTCGCGGAAAGTCAGCAACTCACACTTGCGCAGAATTCGAAAACAGCCGCCTTTCACCTCGAGCCCACGAAACCGGGTTAAGGCGCGTTCAGCGAGCGCCCGTTTTCCTTCAAACCGAGACCAGCAAGAAACGGCACCGCGCGCTTAGCCCAACTGCACGCATCCGGATAATGCGCGGCCCCCTCACCAAAGGTGCTCCTGAGCATGTCCGTATCGATAATCCCCGGATTAAGCGCCACAATCGCGACCCGTCCACCGGTCTCCTGCGCAACCGCCTGAGACAAACCCTCCACCGCCCATTTTGTGGCGCAATACGGCGCCACCTCCGGGGATGTGGAACGCCCCCATCCGGAGGAAAAATTCACAATCACCCCGCCTTTCCGATCAAGCATGGCTGGCAGAAAATGTCGCATCACCGCCGCAACTCCTTTCAGATTCACGTCCACCACCCGGGAAAACTCCTGCGCATCCACTCGCCATAGCGGCGCGTTCGCATTAATGATCGCCGCATTGTTGAGCACGAGCTGCGGCGCCCCAAAGCGCCCGATCACCTCCGCGCTGAAAGCCGCCACATCGCCCTCCCGGGAAACATCGCACCTCCCGAAGAAATGCGCCTCGCCAGACTCCACACCCTCCCGTTCGAGCGCCGCCAGCTGCTCGGCATCGCGCCCGCACCCAGCAACCCGCCACCCAGCGCGCAGGAACTCCCCAACCATCGCCCGCCCCAACCCGCGCGTGCATCCCGTGATAACGACCGTTCTTGCTCCCATACCCACCCTTTTACCCCCGCTTGCAAACCTGAATCCAGCGCACTTTCATGCGAAAGCCCGACATCAAAAACATTCGCAAACCGACGTCACTCCCCACCTCCCTCCACCCCAACGGCTAACCACTAACAACGCGTCACACGCAGCAACAAGCCTCCTGCAGCGCCCCATCGCTCTCCCGCTTTTCGTCGAACGCAGAGTCTCCTGAACCCGCCTCGCCCCCGGATGAAAATAACGCCCACTCCTCGTCCACCCACCTCGTGATTTCCCGTCGAAACTGCTCCTCGCTGAATCGGTCGGCATTCGACTTGAGCGCCGCGGACGAGAACTCAATCCCCTCCGCCCGCTCCACAGCCTCCACGATGGCCTCCGGCGTCTGGCTCCCGAAAAGGACACCGGTCACCCCATCAATCACGCTTTCCTGCGCGCCCCCTCTCCCATAGGCGATCACCGGGGTCCCTGCAGCCTGCGCCTCAACCGGAGCAATCCCGAAGTCCTCCTCTGCGGCAAACACAAACGCCCTGGCCCCAGAAAGACACGCGTCTACGACGCTCTGAGGCTGGCGCCCGAGAAACTCCACGTTGCGCGGACAGCGCGCCCGCAAACTCTCGGACTGGGGGCCCGACCCGATGATCTTGATGCTGCGGCCCGGCATCCTGCGAAAGGCCTCCACAATCAAATCCACCCGCTTGTACGGCACCAGTCTGCCCACACTCACATAGAACTTGCGCTCCGCCAAGGGTTGCACCCGAGACACCAGCGGACCGCGCGGCACGGGTGGGTATATGATCCGCGAGCGCCTCCTGTACACCTTCCAGATCCGCCTCGCGACGAAACGCGAGTTCGCCGCGAACGAATCCACCCCGTTCGGGGTGCGCGAATCCCAAAGCCGAATGTAGTGCAGAATCATCCGCGCCACCAAGCCGCTCATGCCGCGGTTGCGCCTGCTATGCATCAAGTACTGCTCCTGCATATCCCACGCATAGCGCACCGGCGAATGGCAGTAACACAAGTGCAGCTGGTTTGGGCCCGTGATGACCCCTTTCGCCACGGCGTAAGAACTCGAAATCACGAGAGGATACGAGGCGAGGTCAAACCCCTCGACGGCGAGGGGCATGACCGGCAAATACAGGCGGTAGCGCGTCCGCGCAAACGGCAGGTGCTGGACCCAAGATGTACTCACCCGGGTCCGCGCGAGGAATCTCCGATCGTCCGCCGAAAGAAAATCCAAGAGCGTGAAGACGTCGGCCGACGGGAAAACCTTCAGGATCTGTGCGAGCACCTTTTCCGCACCGCCCATCTGCGGAAGCCAGTCGTGAACGATAGCGATCCGGCAGGGCACCCCCTCCAGCACTCCCGCCGCCCCATCCCTCCCGAGACCATCCACACCCTCCGCTCTACCGAAAACATCCTTGGTAATCTCCATGCAAAGCCGCCCCTCCCCACTCCCTCTACGAAGGACAATCGAGAAAAAGGGGTTTTTTTCATTTCGGAAAGCCAAACACACAATAATGAACTCACTGGAACTCACTGGCGCCGCTTTTAGCAATTCCACCATCGACTTTCCCTCGGCACCGCCGCCCCAGTCCGTGCGATCAAGCCCATTAGCTGACCGGCGCGCGAAGCTAATCCGCGCGCAAACGTCGCACTCGAAAATCTGCGAAACAAAAACCGAGCCGAATGACAGCATCGCCGCAGCCCTTCCGCCAACACGTTCCGCACCCCAAGTCGAAATCCGCAACCTGCCCACCGGCGCGAAAAATTTCTAAATTATTGTCATTGGTTCCGGAGCGAACCATAATGCAAAGCACTGCTCGGCAGCCACGCCCCACAGCGCCGCCCCCTTCTCCCACGAACGTTATGATTGAGACGCGAAATCACTCCACCCCCTACGCATCAAGCGCTGAGAGAACCGCCTGCGCCCACAAATATCCCCTCCCACAAACATCCAGCCTCTGTGGATCGCACATGCGACGGGAAGTCCCTAGCAGCCGTGATCGTTCCTCTTTCAGGCCCGCCAACGGATTCACTTTGATCGAACTGCTCGTGGTCATCACGATTCTGGGGATTCTGATGAGCCTGGGGGTCTCGGGAGCATCAGCGATCCGCAACCAAGCCAAAAACGCGCAGGCGCGCAACGACTGCGCAGGCCTTTCCACGGCGATCAAGGCGTTCTACAGCGACTATTCCCGCTACCCCACAGCACGGCGGGATGATGTGACGGTTGAGCCTTCAACGGCAGCCCCGGGAAACTCTGAGGTAATCGGAGCGCTCACCGCGACGGACGCCACCCTCAACCCGAGGCAGGTCATGTATTACGAAAACAAGACTGCGAAAAAATCGAAAACTGGGACTGGCTACACTGGGGGCTTGGCCGAGGGCAGCCTGTTTGACCCGTGGGGGAAGACCTATGGGGTTCTGATGGACGGCGATTTTGATGGAAAACTCCAGTACACGGGGACGACCCTAAACTTGCCGGAGGACTCAAAGGCGATCTCTGGAGGAGTGGGTGTTTTTTCGCTTGGAAACGACAAGGATAAGGGCATTCTTTCGTGGCAATAGAGTGAATCGCGAGAGGACGGGCAGTGCGGTCAGGCGGGTTCAACCTTGCGGGTGTAGTTCAATGGTAGAACGGCAGCTTCCCAAGCTGCATACGAGGGTTCGATTCCCTTCACCCGCTCCAACTCGTTTCCCACAGGTACTGACACAGATTCCGTCCCGCCAAAACAGGCCGAACTTGACACAAAACGTGACAACGTCCCCTGTAATCCCTCCCCGTTCCAGCGCGTTTCAGGAGGGGTAGCACCCCCGCTTAATGGCACAGTTCCCCCGCGGAACATTCGCCGCACCGCGCCCCCCGGATTCACTACGTCAGATCGATGTGGATGCTCAGTCCCCCTTCCTGTGGCACCTTCGGCTCCGGAGGCATCGTTTTGATGAGCAGCGGCACGAATGTCTTCGGATCCTCCTGCGCCAACCGCACTAGGTACTCCACGCCCCCACCTGCTCAAACGCCATCTGGATGGCCTCCCGGATTGCCTGGTTTACCTTGTTCGGCATGCCCTTTGCACGCCCGCCCCAGCGCGTACCCTTGGGCGGCCTCGGAGGGAATGCCGGGCAGAACGTGGTCGGGGCAGTGAGCAAACCGGACGCAACGGCGGCAACCGACGAGAAGGAGGGCAAGCATTGGACATCGGATGTCATACCCCTATTTGGCCACTAATTTAGTTAAAAAGCGAGACGGAGGTTAGTGAGAATCCGCTTTTCATTAGGTTCAGCCTGCTTGCTCAACCAAAGGTCACGAGAACGATGCGCTTGGATGTCCCGTTTGCGTGGGGGGATTCTCTGATAGAATCCTCGGGCCTCTATCCCCCGCCCGAGAACTGTGAAACCGCAGGGTGAGGGTTGCCGGTTGTTCCTTGTTTGAATTTATAATACAGTGGCCGTGATGAGCGATGTTACGCAGACGTTGTGGGCCGAAATTCAATCCTCGCCAGAACCGGTGCAGAGGGAGTTGCTGGATTTCCTTCTCTTCGTCAAAAGCCGTCAGGCGCTCCATAAATCTGGAGTCGAGAAGACGGAGGGTGTCTGCGGTGGGGATCCATGCATCGCAAGCACCCGAATACCCGTTTGGTCACTGGAGCAAGCACGTCGGTTGGGCCTCTCAGACGAGGCTATCCTGAGGAACTACCCTTCACTGCGGCAACAGGACTTGGCAACCGCCTGGGAATATGTCCTCTCCCACCGCTCGGAGATTGAGCAGGCAATCCTACAAAACGAGGAGGCCTAGGTTCGTGCGGCTCAAGTTTTACTCCAACGAAAACTTTCATCTGGGAGCCGTCGAACAACTCCGCTCACTGGGCTATGATGTGCTCACCTCTCTGGAGGCCGGTAGGGCGAATCAGCGGATTCCCGACGGACAAGTCCTCGAATTTGCCCGGCAAGAATCGCGGGCCGTCCTGACATTCAACCGTCTGCACTTTGTTCGCTTACACAAACAATCAGCGATTCATCACGGCATCCTTGTTTGTTCTGAAGATCCAAATTTTGAAGCGCTGGCCCTGCGGATTCACCTCGCCGTGCAATCCCTTTCATCGCTGGAGGGGCAGTTGGTCCGGATCAATCGGCCGTGAAGATTTGAACGGCACCGGTCCGATCTCAAATCCAAACCTGCCGACACCGGTCAAATGGTGGAGTTTTGAGCTTTCCTCCAGACCGCAGGTAGTTAGCACGACATCGTTGTTGGCCGCGTTAAATCTGCGTCGCAGGGTGGAGCACATTTTTCATCAGCACGGGCGGATGCGTTTTCGGATAATGCTCTGGATAAGAATGATGGCGACTAGCGAGAGCCCGGCCCAGAGCCGGACATGATGATTGGCGTAAAACACGAACTGATCCCCGTAGAATGTGGGATCGGACGGGAGGAAACTTTCCAGAAACTGACTGTAGGAAGGGAAAAACTTCAACGCTCCGACGATTGAAAACAAAGACTGGGTGACCATCGGCAAAACGAGCGGCGAGATCAAAAGCCGAAAAGTCCGGGGCTTTGGCACCGATCGCACGAGATACACAGCACAGTCGATACCGGTGAGTCACAGTTCGTGATCGGCAACGAGTACGTCACAGTTTCCAAAGGACCCGGTTTCTATGCAGCCATACAACTGAATGTCGTGAGTTTGCGATCGGGTTACTCTGAAATCTAAAAGACCAAATGATCGAGGATCAAAACGCGTGCCGTGTTTTTTGGGATGTCTTTAGCCAGCTCCCCTTCCCCGGCATGCTTAAAGTTTCATCAATGAATTCCACCTCATTCGCACTGCTTCAAGGTCCGCAGAGCTCAATTTCCCAAGCTTTTTAACAAGCAACGTTTTTTCCATGGTTACGATTCGATCTAATCGAGCCGCGAACGGCTTTAGGAGGCCTTCCTCTGTCCATCCGGACAAAATCACATCAAGCACACCCGTTCTTAAAACGGACGTAATCCTGCAAACAACCGCATCCGCTTCCAGATCGAACAGCACCAAAACGGGCCGTAACTTACCGTCAGCACCATCGGTGCTGGGCATCCGAAACAAATGAACCTCGCCAAACACAGAGCTAACCTTCAGGCCAGAGAATCGTAGATTGCATCCTCGGGAGCATCGTCACGCAAAAATTGCCGATAAGAAGCACTCCTCCACTCAGAATCATTGGCAGCAAGCGCTTGCATGATGATCACCTTGAACAAACCATCCTTGGGCAACTGGGCGGCAGCTTCGTCAGGAATGTGAAGCCACCCGCCCGAGCTGAGCTCCACGTTAAATTCGACAGCGCTCATATTTGAAAGTTAACACGACACCGAGACGACCCCAAGAAGTTTGGCCCCTACCAGGATTTGCGCTTCATTGGATCACGCTTTGACTTTGCGAACGGAGTCAAGTTTGTCAGGAAAGTATCAGGAAAACGAGCATTCGAACTTAAGTCACTGATGTTCAGTGCAACGTTGAATCTTTCGATTCCCTGCCCCCGCTCCACTTCCTCTCTGAGAATCGAACTGCTGCGAAGTGACAGCAAATTACGCACGCGGGTCGGAGTTCTCGTAGCGCAGAGCGAAAAACGAGTCAGCGGAGCCCAGCAGATCACTTCCATGCGGCTTTATTCGCGTGGACCGCTGGGAAGCAGCCCCGCGCCCGAACAAGAGGAATGTGACGAGCCACGGATCGCGCAGTGGATTCAAAGAAAGCCGCGGATTGGCGGGATGAAACAGAATCCTCATCCTTGACGCGCCGGTATACGGAATGCCAAATTTGCCGGCATGACTCTTCTGTTGCACCCCCTAAAGCGCGCCCTGATCCCGCTTCTCTGCGTCGCAACTTCCTTTGCCAAAGATTCTATCCAAACCAAAACCACCTATCAGGAACAGTACGGCACCACAAAAAATGCTGTCTCCGTAAATCCCGCCAAAGACCTGCCTAGGTACGCTGCCGTTGAGGCCAAAAAAGCCATCGAGAGCTGGAAGATCAAATCCGGGTTTGAAATGCAACTCGCCGCGAACGAACCGCTGGTGCGGGATCCAGTGGCCATCTGTTTCGACGAGCGCGGGCGAATGTTCGTTTGCGAGATGATTGACTACCCGGAGTTTCGCGACACCCAGCCGCATCTTGGAAGAATCTCCATGCTGCAGGACATGGATGGCGACGGATTCTTCGAGTCATCCTCGGTCTTCGCGGACAACCTCCCCTGGCCCACGGGCCTGATCTGGGCCAACGGCGGACTGTACGTCGCCGCGACTCCGGACATCTGGCGCTTCGAGGACAAGGATGGCGATGGCAAGGCAGACTTTCGCAAACAAATTTTCACCGGATTCGGCACGGGTCTCAAAGTGCTCAATGTGCAGGGGATGCTCAACAGCATGCAATGGGGGCAGGACAACCGAATTCATCTCCTCGGAGGAGGCGGCAACCGCGGCGAGATCCGAAACCTCGCGCGCCCAGAGACTGCATCGGAGGAAATCGCAGGGCGCGACTTCTGGTTTGATCCCCTCACCCATCAGCATGGGTTCGAGCTCGGAGGCGCGCAATACGGGATGAGCTACGACACATTCGGGCGAAAGTTCGGGTGCTCAAATTCAGACCACCTGCAGCACTGGGTCTACACCCCTGAAACGCAGCGAAAACCTTTTTTCAACATGCCGCCCTCAAAGCGCAGCATCGCGCTCGATGGAGGCGCCGCCGAGGTCTTTCGCATCAGCCCCGATGAACCCTGGCGGATCATCCGTACGCGTTGGCGCGTCGCTGGAACAGTGCCCGGGGGAGTCGAGGGCGGCGGGCGGGTAAGCGGCTATTTCACAGGAGCGACGGGCACCACGATCTACAAAGGTGATGCGTACGGACCAGACTTTGTGAACAACAGCTTTACAGGCGATGCGGGGGGACAACTTGTCCACCGCAAGAAAATCCGACTCGCATCCGACGGAGTGAATCTCGAAGGCGAGCGCCCTGAGGACGAGCGCGGATTTGAATTTGCGGCCAGCAACGACACATGGGTCCGCATCGTGAACTTTGCTAACGCCCCCGACGGCTGCCTCTACGTGTGCGACATGTACCGCGAGGTCATCGAGCATCCCTGGTCGATTCCGGATGAGATCAAGCGACACCTCGACCTGCACAGCGGAAAGGATCGCGGACGGATTTATCGGATCACGCCAAAAGCCGGAGCCCCGCGAATCGGCGCAAAAGTCCAGCTCGCGGACGCTGACAACGGCACCCTTGTCTCAATGCTGAACTACCCCAACGGATGGCACCGTGAGACTGCGCATCGCCTTCTGGTGGAGCGGCGTGCGAGTGATTCTGCGGACCGCATCAGCGCGATCGCAGCCACCCGCAGCACTTCCGCCAAGCTTCATGCGCTTGGCGTGCTTAATGGCATCGGGGCGCTCGGAATCAGGCAGATTACAGCAGCCCTATCCGACGAGGATGCAGTTGTCAGAGAGCGTGCCATCCGACTCGCCGGACAGCATGCGATGGCTGAAAAACTCCACTCCCGCGCGGAGCGTGATGAGCTTGTGAAAGCAGTGCCTCAACTCGCGAATGATGCATCACCCCGTGTCCGATTTGAACTGGCACTGACGTTGGCTGCACTCACTGAAACGCGGAAAGACGCGCAACTCACGGGTGCGCTGCTCGAAATCGCTGCGCAGGATCATGCGCATCCTTGGATCGGTCCGGCTGTATTAAGTGCTCCGGAGGAGGCGCTCGTGAACACACTCTACGAACCCTTTAAAATCAGAGCGAAATCATCGCCGGACGCGCTGGCATTTCAGGCGCAGCTAGTGGAGCTCAAAACCGCAACCGCATCACCGTCTGCCCGCATCGAAATCATCCGAGAACTCACGGATGGCTCCACAAACCCCGTGCTGCTGAAAGCCCTGGGAAATGGACTGCTTAGAGCAGGCACCACCATTGAAAAAGCCGACGTCGAAAAACGGTTTTCACCGATCTTCCAAAAATCCGGTCGTGACGCCCTCAATAGCGGACTGTCAACAGAGGAGAGAATGCGAGCGATCGAGCTTCTCACGCTTGCCTCCCGGGATATCGCCTTGCCCGCTCTCGAGGGCTGCCTTCAGTCAAACACCCCGGACGCAGTCCAAACGGCGGCGATCCATGGGGTCAGCAAGATCCTGAAAGCCGCGGCCGCTCCGAGGATTTTAAATTTCTGGAACCAGCTCGAGCAAACCGCAAAAAACGCAGCGATCTCGACGCTCACCGACCGCGACGAAAACACCATTGAATTGCTGAAAGCGATTCAAGAAAACAAGGTTTCCGCGCACGATCTGAGCGCCGCCCAAGTGCAAGCGATTCTGAAAAGCAAAAACAGCGAGATCGTTAAGATATCACGACAAGCGCTTGCGTCCGTCCTTCCGCAATCGCGAGCGGAAGCCCTCGCAAAATATGCGGGATCCATCCCAGCCCGCGGTGAAGCCCTAAGCGGCAAAGCGCTCTTCATGCAACGCTGCCAGGCGTGTCACCGTGCAGCTGGGTCTGGCATCGAGGTTGGACCAGATCTCGTGACAGTCAAAACCAAGGGCCGCGAGGCACTGCTCACGGCGATTCTGGAACCGAACAAGGAAGTGGCCTCCGCGTACATTGTTTACCAAGTCGAGACAAACGACGGGCAATCGCTGCTTGGTTTCATCGCGGAGGATACGGCCGATGCAATGACACTGAAGATGGCTGGAGGCGCAACACAGACAATCAAGAGAAGTCAGATCAAGAAGACTTCCTCCGGAGGGCAGAGCCTCATGCCGGAAGGAATCGAAACAGGCATGAGCGTCCAAGAGATGGCCGATCTTTTGACTTTCATTGAAACGTTGCCCTAATCAGGCTGCCGCGATTCTGGGAAATCTCATCCAGTCGTACTCACTCACCTTCAGGCACCAACTGCAATGCACTCCCACTTTGAAGCGGAAAGCTTTAAAATCGATGCGCTTCGCGTAAAGAAATTTGGCTCACGCGAAGCTCTTGACGTGTGCGCGGCCGCAGATGCAGCCGAGGCCATCACGGCGGCAATCGAGGACAAAGGCAAAGCCCGGATCATTCTGGCAAGCGCGCCATCGCAATCCGGCTTCTTGAATGAGTTGCTGAGCAAATCGATTGCGTGGGAGCGCGTCCAAATTTTCCATATGGACGAGTATGTTGGCATTGATGCGACGCATCCCGCGAGCTTCCGGCGTTACCAGCAGGATCACGTCCTCAGCAAAATCAAGCCCGCCGCTTTTCATGGGATTCGCGGCGAGAGCGAGGATTCGCACGAAGAGTGTGAGCGGTACGCACAGTTGCTGACAGAAGCGCCGATTGATGTTGTCTGCGCTGGGATTGGGGAAAACGGACACCTCGCGTTTAACGACCCGCCCGCGGACTTGGAGGATCCCAAGTTGGTGAAAGTTGTTGCACTTGATAATGCCTGCCGCCAGCAGCAGGTGAATGACGGCTGTTTCCCAAACTTTGATGCGGTACCCAGAACGGCGCTGACCTTGACAGTGCCTGCTCTTTTGTCCGGCCAGAAAATTTTCGTGGTGGTGCCCGGACCGCGAAAAGCGAATGCCGTACAGCGCACTCTCCGGGGCGCGATTGACGGGGATTGCCCAGCTTCTGCACTCAGGAAGCACCGCGACGCGACACTTTACATTGACTTACACTCCGCCTCCCTACTTTAAAAGGTCCTGTTCCCTCCCGCGCTTTCTGCCCAGCCACATTCTTTCGCCCCTTTATTCATGAGCAAAAAACCCTTCAAACTCGCGATTTTAACCGACGAAGTGTCCCAGGAGTTGGACGCTGTGATTGCCTTTGCAAAGGACCTCGCCCTCGATGGCATTGAGCTCCGGAGCCTCTTTGGGCGGGCGTTCAAGGACCTGACAGATTCGGATATTCAAGCAGTCGGAAAGGCAGCTTGCGACGCCGGCCTCAAGATCGCGGGATGTGCCAGTCCCGTGTTTAAATGCGACTTGTTTAGTGAAAGTGAGATCACTCAACACCGCGACCTTTTCAAGCGGGCGGTTGAAACTGCGGTGAAGCTTGAATCCGAAATGGTTCGGATTTTCACTTTCCTGCGGCGCGGCACGCACAGCGAAGAGGAGCATCTCTTGAGGGCAGCCGACCACATCGCGGAACTCCTGCCGATCGCTGAGGACGCGAAAATTCTGATCGGCGTTGAAAATGAAGCGAGCTGCATCGCCGGCTCGGGTCCGGAGACGCGGACAGTAATGCAACGGCTTCCCCAGAACCCGCGTTTCGGCGTGGTTTGGGATCCGTGCAATGTCTTGTACCTAGAGGGCACCAACGACCCAGTGCACGAGGATTTCAAAGCCATTCTGCCTTGGCTTTCCCACGTGCACTTCAAGGATGCAAAGCGCGAGGGCAATCAGCCTGCAAAAACCTGCATCGAAATCGGGACGGGCCAAGTCGATTTCCCGGGCCAGTTCGCGCTGCTAAAAAATTCCGGATACGAAGGGTGGGTCACTCTTGAGACCCACTGGCGGAGTATTGCGCTGGACGCGGAGTCGCAGCATTTGCCTGCGGGGTACGCCTTCTCTGCGAATGCCGAACCAGCGAGCAGGATTTGCATGAGACACCTGCAACGCATGATTTCCGAAGTCGCTTAGCAGCCGACCGGACTCGTACGTCACCCAAAAAAACTGACGCCCGGGGAATCATTCATAAGTTCCGCCCAGCCCAGCCCGCTCGAAAAACGCGTTTCCGGACCGTACCACTCGGATGTTGACGGAGTCGCGGCCGCCTGAGCTATTGCTACGACATTCTGCCGTCCGCGACCGTTTTCCCGACTCCTCCGGATCAGTTTAATCTGCTTCCATCAAAAGAGTTTCAAGGCTCTTGCGCAATCCCTCCTTCACCGCGTCCAACTTAAGAGCGGTGCCGTCCGCATTAAGCACGTCCATGCGATACACCTGCTCCATGTCCCAGTTCAATTCCACAACGAATTCACCGGACTCAGTCGTATAGAATCCCTCGATAGAATCTGGCGCGCCATACAACGATCCTTCGCCCTCTTCCTCCAAGCGACCGGAGATTGCATAGCCAAAAGCACGGTATGCGTCTCCCGCTGCATCACGTGATGCTAATACAGAAAACTCACCGCGATCGCTCGCGACCGCGTCTATTACATAATGGTCGTCTCCTTGATCTTTGGACCAAGCATCATCGGAATACGGCTCTTGGGCGGTTAAGTTTGTATTAGCTGGTTTCCAAATCCAAACAGCCTGTTTGGGCGTAACAACTTTCCCATTCAATTCGCGCTCCAGCGCGTAGTATCCATTGCGCACAGCGCCGCTCTCCTTGTTTGTGGCTTTCACCCAGTACACCCACCAAGACGTGTGAACGGAGACACCGTCAGATCCGGCCGTTGG
>JBILKY010000289.1:0-4790 GCA_044376395.1 Chthoniobacteraceae bacterium
CACCATCAGCGAAGACGGTCTCTACACGGAGAAGCGGGTCTACGATTACCAGGGCAGGAAAATCCACCTACTACCGACGGTTCACATCGCCTCCCCCGATTTTTACGGGAATTTGATCAGGGACTTGCCTCGGACAGATGCGGTGATCCTCCCTGAAGGGGTGACGGACCGTAATAAGCTGATTCGGGACGGGTTGGACTACTCCGGACCGGCGGACTCTGTCGGCCTTGCGACACAGCCATCGCTGGTGGACCTTTCAAATCTCACGTTCAGGGCTTGCGATGTCGATGTCAGTGAATTCTCGCAAAGCACACTAAGAGACTTGGAAAGCATCAGCAAATGCCTGAAGAAGTGGACAGATGGCGACCAAGCCGGGTGCTTGCAGCAACTCTCAATGATTGAGCGTCCAAACCTCGATTCTCTCAAAACAGACTTGTTGGACAATCGCAATGCCAAGGTCAACGATGCGCTCATAGCAGCATTGAAAGAATTCAATCACGTGGGCATTCCATGGGGTGCCGCACACATGCCGGGCATCGAGGAGAACGTCTTGAAGATGGGCGCCAAAAAACTGTCTTCAGAACGTGTGCGAGTGTTTCGGTGGGCTGATCTGAATTTTAGTTTTTAGGTTCGCGACCGCTTTAAATTCGATTTCAGAAAAGCGGATGAACAATCGATGAACGTCTCCTCCGAAATCCTTCGTCACCTGAGAGCGGGTGCATCGCCAGTCTCCGAGCTTGCCTCCAAATGCGGTGTTTCCATTGATGCAATTCTAATGGAAATAGACCAACTCCAAGCCGCAGGCTTCTTTTTTGAGCAACACCCCATGCTGGGCTGCTCGCTCGTCTCGTGCCCTGACAGACTGATTGCGGACGACATTTTTTCACGTCTTGAAAGCGACTGGATTCAAGAAATTCTTGTTTTTGAAAAGACCTCTTCCACGAACGACCGGGCAATGGAGCGTGGAACCTCGGGGTGCAAGAGTCCTGCTGTGGTGCTAGCCGAAACCCAAACTGCCGGCCGAGGCAGGTTTGGACGTGTCTGGGAGTCCGCTCGCGGCGAGGGGCTATGGTTCTCGTTAGTATTTCATCCGCACATCCCGGTACACCAGTGGACCCGCTTACCGAGCGCCGCTGCGCTCGCGGCAGCACGCGCACTGGAAGATGCCGGAGCAAAGCAAGTCGGTGTCAAATGGCCAAACGACCTCCAAATTGGTGAAGGCAAGGTCGCCGGGATTCTCGTCGAAACCGGGAGCCACCCAAAAAACGGGCCCTTTGCGGTGATCGGCATCGGGATCAATGCAAACCAGTCCGGTTTCTCCAAAACGCTTTCATCGAAGGCCACCTCTCTTAGAAAAGAAATTGGCGCTTCCGTGGACCGAACACATCTCGCCGCAAGATTAATTTTCCACCTCGAAAATGTTCTAAAAAGCCTTCCGGTGCAGCATGACCTCTTGATTCAAGAGTTGCGTAAACGCAGCACTTTGCTCGGAAAAATCGTGCGTTTTGAAACGCCCGAGCATGCTTCCGCACAGGGCATGGCGGTCGACTTGGATGATGAGGGAATGCTTTTGGTTCAAACCCAAGACGGTGGGTTTACAACATTAAATGCAGGCGAAGTGAGCCTGTCCCGCTTCGTGTGATGCGCACGGGCAATGCAGCATGAGCCGCGTGAGTCAGCGAGTAGGCGCGCTGTCCGATTCAGGCATGGACGCGAGCATCGCCCTCACCAAACCCGAATCCCGCCGTTTGCTCAGCAGCATTCTACTCATCGCAACGGACCCCCATTCCTCAATCTCAATCGAGACAGTACGCACACCCCATGCCCGCATCATGGAGTCCGTGGGCATATAAAGGTCGATGGTTTTCTTGCCAACCAGCGCACTTCCGTAATCTTCAATGACGTAGGAACGCCATACTCCCTTGTCAAAGAGCCGGAACCTGGTTCCAACGGGCATCCAACTCCAGTCAGAGGCGGCGGAGGAAAGTGACCCACCAAAACGCAGACGCGTACCCATCGCAGAGTAACTCCCCCCGGGCTCGGTGTGCGTGTAGGCGGTGGTCCGCACTTCCATGGTTTTGGGCGGCTCTTTTGGCGCGTTTTTTGCAGCAACGCACCCCGAAACGCACAGAGCGGCACACGCATATTTGAGGAAGGAACGAAAAATTCTTTTCGCCGCTTTTCTAATAATACCCGCAGTAACCATGCTTATTTCCATGCGTGGAACGGAACGGCCAAGCAGCCATCCCAGCCTCAAAGGCTACATCTCCTGCATTTTTTTGACACCTTAAAAACACAAGCCCATAAAGCGCCCTCTGCTGTTCCAACCAGAGAGCCCACTTTATGGCAGCCAACCCCTTGTCATCAGCGCGAGATGATACGCTAATCCCACAGAAACCGCTCCAATCGAATCTGGCGCGCACGGGCGCCGGCCTCCTGCGCGCGTGGCGCAGGCATTTTCGCCATCCGCTCGTAAACGTTCACCGCATCCCTCCATGCCGACTGACGCTCGAGAATCCGGGCCGCGTCGAAACCCGCCTTCAACACCCAAAAATATTCGCCTGCATCCATGGATCCCGTCGCGTCCAACAAACGGATAAAACCCTCCAGCGACTCCTTGGGTCTGCTTGCCTCATAAGCTTTCGCCATTTTGTAAAGCGCCTGATTGCGCCAGTGGGGAAAAGCGTCTGCTTCCGCGGCTAAAAGTTGGTACTGTTCGACTGCCTGATCCACCGGAAGACCGTCGCGTTTTGCGATGACCAAAAGCGCATCGGCCTTCCCGCACAGGGTGCCAAAACGCAGGTCTGCGTCGACCCCAGCGGATGCTTTGAGAATCAGGTCGAATAAAACCACACCCTCCGATTCCTGCCCCAGCCGGCACTTGACGGAAGCCTGCTGGTACCTGGCCTTCCACCGCAAAGGCCCCGCCCTCCGCGCGACCTCATCCCAATACATTAGAGCTCGGTCCACAGACCCCGGATTCAAAAGGTTCGCCGCACACTGACCTGCCAGGTATCCCGCAGTTTCGGCCAGCGCTACATCGGGTTGCTGGGCGACCAATGTGGCGAATTGAGTCTCGGCATTCGCAAAGTCTTTCCGACGGAAGTAAACCTCTCCCAGCTTCATTCGCATCTCCGGAATCAAAGGCGATTCTGAAAAAGCGCGCACAAACGCCTCAGCCAACTCAATCACACGACCATCGTCACGCGGTTGTTCAGCGTCTGCCAAAAAGACTTCCAAATAAGCAGCCTGCGCAGCGGTGGAGGACGGTATTGGGGCGGCCATCACCTGCTTGAAGTATGCATTGGCGCGCGCCCTCAACGGTTGGCCAAGCGAAGCCGCTGATCCAGCCGGCAGGTTCATTAACTGCTGATGAGTGAGCTCGACGAATGCGAGTTTCACATCCGCCTCGCGCGGGTGTCCGGGATGGGCCTTCAGAAAACTCTTCAGTGATTCCTCTGCCTGTGAATGGCCATCGCGACACCTCTGCAATACCGTCTCCAGCTCCAACTCCACCGCAAACGAACTCGAGTTTGTATTTTTGCCCAACGATTGTCCGAGTTGCCCGGCCTTCCGGTAATTGCCCATCCTCAAGGCGGCGAGCCCACCATTGAACGCCGCCTCTGACGCGATTCGCGAATCGCCTTGCGACAAGGACTCGAACTTTTCGAGCGCCACCGCAAACTCTCCTTTGCGATAATCAATGATCGCATCCTTGAAACGCAACAGCGCAGCCGCCCGAGGATCCACACAACATACCAACCCGTGTGCGATAAATTCCCGCGCCAAATTCAATTCGCCCTTTGCCAACGCGAATTCAGCGCGTGACAAGGAAACTTGCGAAGTCAGGGCATGTCCCGAGTGCTCCTTGCAAAATCGCTCCCTTTCCTCATCCGCACGAACCGCCCTCCCTCCGTTCGCATAAAACTCGCCAAGAGAGTAGACAGCAAGAGGCCTGTCGATTGTGCTACCTGAGACCGCAACCTTCCGCAGCGCTTCCTCCGAGGCGTCCGGTTGATCGCTCAAAATCCGCACCCACTTCTCAAAGAGACGTTCCCGGCCGGCGCTTATTGCGGCATGGCCCTGAGAGAAAAACTGCGCCAACAATCTCACTGCAGCCTCCCGCTTGCCCTGAGCCAGCATTGCGTCCAAGCAGCCGATCATTGCACCCAGAAACACATCGGGAGAGATCACCTCTTTGGTGTGAATCAACGCCTCAAACGCAGCCTCCCCCTCGGAAGCCCGCCCCTCGCCCAACAGCAACCGCGCCTCGAGCAACGCTACAGCCTGTTTTTGAGCCTCAAGCTGCGGCCGCGCTTCGCGCAAAAAAACTCGAGCATCCGCCGTCCGCTCCGAGTCGATCAGGACACTCGCCAAAGCCAGCCGGAATGAATGCTGTACTTCCGTAGAACCCGCAAGCTGCAGTCCCTTTCTCAACTCAACCTCAGCCTCCCCCAAGCGCCCCTCTGAAATCAGAGCAGCCGCGTTTCCCAAGGTGCACTCCGTCGAATCCGCCTGTCTCTCTCGCGCGCGCAGGTACCACCCCGAGGCCTCATGATAGCGGCACAGCTGCATATGGGCCCTCGCGACCGCCAAGCAACCCTCAGCCGAAAATTCAAGCATCGACTCTCCTGCGCCACGCGCTTCCGGCAATTGCCCGCACAAGTCGCGCACTTTCTCAGGCCGATCCAGCTTCAGGAAGGCGCGCGCCAAGAGCGAACGCACCTCCACGCGCTGAACGCCGCCCAACCCCTTCTCCCGCAGCAACGGCTCCAAATGGTTCACCGTCA
>JBILKY010000290.1:0-4784 GCA_044376395.1 Chthoniobacteraceae bacterium
TGCCGAAACAGTTCCTCCAATTTTCAACGAGAACTTTCGCCGCGTCTGGGTTGTGCGCGCCATCCAGAATAAGATCCTTGGAAACCTGCTGAAAACGGCCAGGCCACTGGGTCTTCGACAATCCCTCTTGCATGGTTTGCGTGCTTATCGGAAGAGTCGAGGCTTGGATCGCAAGTGTTGCGAGCGCTGCGTTCCAATGTTGAATTTTCCCCGGGATTCCAACCGGACCGTTGTAGGGTGAATCAGCCCATAAAATGGAAGTGGCCATTTCCCGAGCCTTGGAATTTAGGGCTGCCTTAGCCGCGGGGTGCTGCAGGCTGCTCACCACAGCACGGGACTTTTTGATGATGCCGGCTTTTTCCCCTGCGATCGTCTCGAGGGTGTCGCCGAGATACTTTTCGTGATCGAACGCGATGGGTGTAATCACGCTCACAATCGGGGTTACGATATTCGTGGCATCAAGACGGCCGCCCATGCCAGTTTCAAGAACGACAATGTCTGCGTCCCTGCGCTTGAACCACGCGAGCGCGAGTGCGGTTGTGATTTCGAAAAAAGTTGGATGTGGATCCCAGTCCTTAATAGACGCCCGGATTCGCAGAACGCCCTCTAATACATCGTCCTCGGGTATGTAATTGCCGTTTAGCTGTATTCTTTCTTGAAAAGAAATCAGGTGAGGTGACGTGTAGAGGCCAGTGCGGAAGCCTGCCTCCCTGCATATTGAAGCGATGAAAGCGCAGGTGGATCCCTTGCCGTTCGTCCCTGCTACGTGGATGTAGGCTGGACCATTCCTTCCATCACCTGCTTGCGAGACGGGCGCCGATTCAGTCGGAATACCAAGGATTCCAGCGAGTTTAATCATCGGTGCCAATCCCGGTTTGATGCCGAACAACTGGGTGCTGTAAAGCCAGTCGAGCGCGCTTCCGAGAGAGTTCACCGCTTCGGGGTGAGGTGGGAAAGGAGGGACGATAGAGTGCCTCGCATTTCCTTTCGGTGCACGATCCGGTCGATGAGACCGTGGTCGCGAAGGAATTCGGCTGTTTGAAATCCTGCGGGCAGATCCTGATGAGTTGTCTCGCGGATCACGCGCGGCCCGGCGAAGCCAATCATTGCCCTCGGTTCCGCCAGATTAACGTCGCCAATGGTGGCGAAGCTCGCACTGACTCCACCCGTGGTTGGATGCGTCATGATGGAGATGTACGGCAACCGTGCCGCTGCATGCCTCGCAAGCGCACCGCAAGTCTTTGCCATCTGCATCAGGGAAATAGCGCCCTCGTACATGCGCGCACCACCCGATGCCGAAATAATCACAACGGGGAGCCGAGCGGCTGTCGACTTCTCCACGATCCGCGTCAGTTTCTCGCCCACAACCGAGCCCATGGTCGCCGCAATGAAATTAAAATCCATCACCGCGATGCCAAGAGGCATGTCTTCGATTTTACCAAAACCTGTCAGGACAGCGTCTTTGAGCCCTGTTTTCTTTTGATAAGTCCTGAGTCTTTCGGTGTAGCTGGCCTGGCCGGTGAACTTGAGCGTGTCCACCGACACCATGTTGGGGTCGTGTTCCTCGAAAGTTTCCGGGTCGAGCAGCATCTCGAGGCGCTCCTCCGCTCCCTGCACAAAGTGATGGTCGCACCGTGGGCACACTCTGAAGTTCTGCTGCAGCTCAAGATTATGAATCAGCTCTGAGCAAGCCGGACATTTTTGCCAAAGGCCAGAGGGCAGTTCGCGTTTCTTGTCTGAATAAAAAGATGGCCTGTTGAAAATTCCCATGGAAGGAGTGAATCTGTGGTCCGAATCAACGCAAAGCGCGTCCAAGTGAAGGTTGAATTGAAGGGCTCAGGCGCTCAACTAGAAATTCCGGTTCGCTCTAGAATCCTGTTCAATCACAGGGGATCCAAGCCTGTTTTGCCCGCCACCCGTGAATTCCTCACTCCAGGCGGCTCATGGTCGTGATGCCGTAGCTGCGCTGTAATGCGGGCGTAATTTGATCTACGGCATCCGCATCCAAGAATATCAGGCTCGGATCGCTGGCGAGCTCGATTTTGATCAGGCCATCTTTGCTTGCCTTGAGGGCCTCCGGAATGTCTGCAAGGCTCTGAATGGGAACCCCGTTGATCATATTTACGAGCACATGACGAATGTCTTCATATCCAATGGTGACATTCGAGGGCAGCACCCGGCTGATCATGACCAATTTCTTTTTACCGCTATCTTCAAGCTCTGACTGGATTCTGTCGAAATGCAAAAGTTCAAGCGGCGCTTTTCGAGTCCAGTCGTTCCCGAATTCTTTCAGATATTGCCGGCTCAGTTCCTGGAGCACGAGTCCCCCAAGAACATAGTATCGGGGTCCACGGTCAATAATGTACGGCTCGCTGAGATATTCCTCGACGGGCTTTCTCGAGACTTTCACCGCTGCCTCTATTTGTTTTCCCTCGCGCCAGATGCGAACCGGCAGTGAATCACCCTGCATGTGACGTGTGCTGACAAGATGTCCAAGCGAAATGCGGCCGAAATCAGCGTCACGATAGTTGCCGTCGGAGTCAATTGGCTGGCCTGCGATCTCTAAGATCACATCGCCTTTTTGAAGACCCGCGGCCATCGATGGCCCGTCGGCTGAAACCTGCGTGATTAAAACCCCGCTGTTGGTTCCGGTGAGTCCGAGGTAGCGACGCAGCTGCGGGTCTCGCGTCGGCGCAAAGCTGCAGCCCATCCGGGGAAAACCGTCGTACTTCCCGTCCTTCGCGTCTTTCAGGAAATGCTCGATCACGACGGTTGGGATGGTGTCGAGGATCCCTGATTGAGCGTCGTAGCGCAGCATCAACCCCACGAGCTTGGCGTCCTTGAGCACAGGAATTCCAAGTGTGGCGTCTTTCATTTGCAGCGGACAACTCACCCGGGAAACCAAGAAAGCGGATTCATCGATCGGATATCGTAGAACTTCTGCGGTAGTCATCTGTCCCCGAGACAGGAGGAGGTTTCCGTTTGATTCAAGTTGGCAAGCGGTCAGTGCATCCCCGACGTGCGCCTGCGTCAGACCAAACCCTGTTTTGCCATTGAGAAATTTTTTCGAGTCGGGCTTCAGCAACGCTAGGTTCGCCTCGTAGTCCACGCACGCTACAGTCGCAGGTTCCTTGGTTTCTCCGTCAGGGCTTTCAAGTTCGATGTACGTCGAGTTTGCGATCGCCTCAGCGGTGCAAAGAATGAGGTCTCCGGGCAGGACGGTTCCGAGCGCTCTGCGTGCCATTGGCGCACGTTTTGACCACGGCCTACCGAAGTCAAAGGCCTGAGCCGTGACATTCAACCGCACAATGTTTTGCGTCACCAGCGTCCTTGCCATGTTTTCCATCAATCGAAGGGCCGTATCTCGTTGCGCAACATTGGGAGTGCCGGCTGAGGATTGGGACTGGCTATCCGAAGTTGCAGGGGACTTTGATGCACTCTTGGCGGCTTTCGTGGCCGGTTGTTGTTCGCTTGCGGCGGCTGGCGAAGCTTCTTTGGCGTGCAGCGACGTTGAGAGCAAAATGAGGGTGAGGAGGATGCCGCGTTCAGGGAAGCTCATGGGGTGGGCTTTAAAAAATTGTAGGAGAGTAGGAAAGATGGGAGGGAAGTGAAGTTGGCGCGCGACTAATTCAAGTTTTGCTCATCCTTGACTCCGTATCTGGTTTTGATGCGTTCCCGTGCAGAGTCTATGGCTGATTTCTCCAACACCAATGGCCTGCCGTTTCCCACAAAGCGGATCTCGTAGAACTCTGATGGCTTTGCGAGCTGCTCAGACATATCGCGCAGCGTTGAAACTTTCGCGCCGTTGATTTCCTCAACAATCGCTTCTTTGAAGTCGCCCAGATATGTGTTGATTGGGTCGGCGAGAATTCCGGTTAGAACAATCACTTCTGGATGTTTTTGGTAAATTTCACGTGGTGTGAAAGCCTCAAAATAGTAATGAATCCGCAGGTTCTGGAACTGCACGGAGCTGATGAGATTGCGGGACAATGGTTGGAATAACAAACCGCCGACCAGAATATATGTTGGCTGAACGTCAAACTGGTTGGACTGCATGGTGAATGGCCAGCTTGAGGAGAACGGAACTGTGACTTCCAGAGGTTTGCCGTCCCTAATCAGGCTGAATTTTACTGCTTCGCCTCGGAACTTTCTTTCAGCCACCTCAGCCATCTGTACGCGGTCGCCGTTGAGCTCAACCGTGCCATCGCTGGCGACAGGAAGTGAATCGACTGACAGAATCACGTCTCGGGTTTTGAGGTGCCCATGGCACACTCCCGCGGAGGCAACACTTGAAACCATTACTCCCAGGTCGTCATTTTTAAGCCCTAGACCTTTTCTGAGCGCCGGATTGAGTGTGTTCACTACGCCAATTGAAAGGTCCATGTACCGGTCGTACTTCCCATCCGAGATATCGGTCAAAAAACGTTTAATCACTGGTGTGGGAATCATGTAGCCGACGTTTTGCGCAACATCTCCGCTGAATCCTTGAAAGGCAACACCCACAACTTTTCCGTTTTGTAGAACCGGACCTCCACTGTTTCCAGGGTTGATGGCCGCATCGATCTGGATGGTCAGGTGAGAGTCGATGGCTGAGTGGACATAGCTTCGGAAATCAATTCGTGAAACTACGCCCCGTGTCACAGACAACCGTTCTCCGCCAATCGGGTAGCCGTATACTGAGACTTCCGTTTCGATTTCAGGAATGTCTCCTACCTCAAGAGGCACCGTGCCCTTGAAAAACGACGGGTCCTCCACTTTGAGCACGGCGAGGTCGCAGTCATGCG
>JBILKY010000068.1:0-14189 GCA_044376395.1 Chthoniobacteraceae bacterium
CGGTGATCGGAGATGGTAGAGGGCGCTTCGGGAGGAATGCGTGGTCCGCGATTTCTAGGGTCGATTGGCCCGATCAAGCGAGCAGTCCCTTAACGACGTTTCCGTAAACGTCGGTGAGACGGAAATCGCGCCCGTTGTAGCGGTACGTGAATTTCTCGTGATCGAAGCCGAGGGTATGCAGCATGGTGGCGTGCAGGTCGTGGATGTGGACCTTGTTTTCCGCAACCTCGTATCCGAATTCGTCGGTGGCACCGTACACCTGCCCGCCCTTGACCCCGCCGCCCGCCATCCAGGCGCAGAACGCCTTGCTGTGGTGGTCGCGCCCGGGTTCGCCCCGTGCACCCCTGTCGTGGCGAGGGGTGCGGCCGAATTCACCGCCCCACACCACTAGAGTGTCCTTGAGCATGTCTCGCTGCTTGAGATCCTTGAGGAGTGCGCCAATCGGCTGGTCGATGCTTTCGGCCTGCTTTACGAGGTTTCCTTTGACGTCGGTGTGATGATCCCAGCCGCCGGCCCAAACCTGGACGAAACGCACTCCGTTTTCGACCAAGCGCCGAGCAATGAGCATGCGGCGCGCAATCTCGCTGTCGCCGTACATTTCGCGGATATGGGCAGGCTCCTTGTTTACATCAAACACATCCGTCGCCTCAGTCTGCATCTTAAATGCAAGTTCGAAGGACTGGATGCGCGCCTCCAGAATCGCGTCATTCCGGAGCTCCTGCGCATGCTTCTCATTCAGCGTTTTTAGAAGATCAAGCTGCTTGCGCTGGTCTTCCATGGAGGCGTGGTAGCTCTTGATATTCGCGATGATTTTCTCCGCAGGTGCGCTCACGCTACTTACCAGAGTTCCCTGATACGCACCCGGTAAAAACGCCGCGCGCCAGTTGTTGGCGCCGCCCAGCCCGCCACCCAGCGCGATGAAGCCGGGCAGATTCTGGTTCTCGGATCCGAGGCCGTACAAGGCCCACGAGCCAACCGATGGTTTCACGAGACGGCCTGAGCCCGTGTTCATCATGATGGTGGCGATATCGTGCGCGGGAATATCGGTGTTCATCGAGCGGATCACCGCGATGTCGTCGATGCATTCGCCGATCTTCGGAAAAATCTCACTGACCTCGATTCCGCTCTGCCCCTTCTTCTCAAACTTGAACTGCGTGGGTAGGGGCATCCCTCCGATCTTCTCCACCTCCTTGCCCGCGTGCTTAGCGAGTTCGGGTTTTGGATCCCAGGTATCGACGTGTGAGGGACCGCCCTGGCTGAAAATATGGATCACCCGCTTCGCGGTGCCCGGAAAATGACCGGCCTTTGCTGCAAGCGGGGATTGCGAGCCGACCGCGCTGGCCGTGGACTGGCCTGCTCCGAGGAGGCTCGAGAGGCTCAGCGCACCAAACCCCATGCCGAAGCGGTTCAGGAACTGGCGGCGGGTGTTGAAGAAATCGGATGGGCGGGGGAGATGCTGTCGAATGTCCATAAGTGGGCGGGGTGGGGGAAAATTGTTTCCAATGATGTGAACACCCAAAACCACAGAAGGTTAGGAGAAAAGATCGTTTTTTTACATAAATTCCAAGATTGCGGTGCGTGTCGGGAAGTGTCTGTTGAAAGCGACTCAACAGCATGGTGTTATGTAATTTAATTATTACCCCTTGTGTAATCTGCGGCCTGCTTTCGCCCGGCGACTCAGCGGGCTCCTGCTCTGGGAGGGGGCAGGGGAGGCGCGGTCACCGCCCCGCCCAAGCCGTCAAATATGTCGGCGCCCGCTGGGGGGATGCTCAAACCAGCGAAACGCCCGACCGCGAACCGATCAATTCTGGGGCGCCTTTGGCTTCCTCGCGGTCTTTGGTTTTACCTCGCCGCTCCCGGCGGAAGGACTCTCGGTGAGGACGTGTAGCAGCCTAGGCACATAGCTGGAGAGCCGCGGATCCGGCGGTTTGACGGGCCCCTGGATGGACCGCAGGGTTCCTTGCACAGGTTCGGCTAGCGCGCCCAATCCTTCGAGGACGTTCAGCGCGAGCAACGCTGGAAAAAAGTCGCTGGCATTCCCGTCGGCCTTGGAGGCTAGAAACGCTAGGGCCTTCCTCTGCTGATCCTGACTGGAATGCTTTGCAAGCGATTCTGCGGCGATAATGCCAACCGCGGATGAGGGGTCCTCCAGTGCTTTG
The DNA here is from genome assembly GCA_044376395.1 of Chthoniobacteraceae bacterium. Lineage (GTDB taxonomy): Bacteria > Verrucomicrobiota > Verrucomicrobiia > Chthoniobacterales > Chthoniobacteraceae > Chth-196. Next base: position 2,160 of record JBILKY010000068.1, read on the forward strand.
GCGAGTTGGTCGCGGGCGGAATCAGCTGCAGCTTTTCCGCGCATGAGGATTCCCATCGCCCCCCAGTAGCGAACCGTGCTGTCCGAGGCGGATAAGTTCTCAATGAGCTCTTTGATGCCGTCGGGCTTGCCATTCGAAGCGAGTTCGGCGGCCGCCAGCACTTTTTCGAGCGGATAGCGGGTTTCATCGTGCCCGAGATCGTACGGACTGGTTCCGGCGCAAACCTCGAAACGTTCGCTCTCCGGGATGAATCCAACATCGCGAATACGAATTGCCAGATCACGCTGCGCGCCGCGGAGTCTTTCGAGGGTTTGAGAGTGCTTGGAATCGGCAGCCAGGTTGCGGACTTCGTCTGGATCAGCCTGAAGGTCGTAGAGTTCTTCGGCCGGTTTCACCTTCCAGAAGGCGTCCTGTTCTGGTTTGAGCTTGCCTTCGTCGTGAAGGCGTTTCCAAACCTGCGTAGTCGGCGTCTGGAACATGTAGTCGACGTGCTGCCCGTAGATGAGATGCGGCATGTAGTTTCGAACGTAAACCCAGCGGCCGTCGGTGATGCTGCGAACCAAGTCGTACCGCTCGTCCATGCGTCCCCGGAATCCGAACACGAAGGGCTGCGGAGCGCTCTGGTAGTTGCCGAGGAAAGCATGACCTTGCATCCATTCCGGTGGCTTGATCCCTGCAAGACTCAGGAGCGTCGGCGCAAAGTCGACGAAGCTCACGAGACTGTCGGAGAATGCGCCTGTTTTGTATTCAGGAGGACGCAAGTGCGCGAATTTTTCGGGAATATGAACCACCAGCGGAACGTGCAGGCCCGAGTTGTAAGGCCAACGTTTATTGCGTGGCATACCAGAGCCGTGGTCGGCGTAGTAAAAAACGATGGTGTCTTCGGCAAGCCCGGCCTCCTCCAGTTCTTTGAGTCGCTGGCCAGCGTCCGCGTCGGCTTCGCTTACGGCATCGTAGTACTGCGCCCAGTCTTCGCGGACCTCGGGTCGGTCAGGGTGATAGGCTGGAATCCGAACCTTCGATGGATCGTGTACTGCGGTGTGCGGACGGATGCGGATTTTGCTCTCGTGGCTCTTCTCGGAATTGAACACGGCGAAGAAGGGCGTGTTCTCGGGCCTGTTTTTCCAATGTGCGCTCTTGTTTGAAACGTCCCACACCTTTCCGGGTTGAGCGAGGTTGTAGTCCTCTTTGGCGTTGTTGGTGCAGTAATAGCCGGCTTCGCGCAGAAATTGCGGGCCCATTTTCTTGCCAGCGGGATAGGCCACCATGCTGCGCATGTGTTCGCTTCCGGTGCTAGGCGGGTACATGCCGCTGATAAGCGTGGTTCTCGCCGGCGCGCACACGGGGGCGTTGGACCAGCAGTGCCGGTATCGCAGGCTCTTTGCTGCAAGCCGATCGATGTTCGGAGTGCTGGCGTATTGGTCGCCGTAGCAGCCCATATGCGGACCGTGATCTTCGCTGGTGATCCAAAGAATGTTCGGCCTTGTCTGCTGCGCAAAGATCGATCCGGCGTCGCATGCGATAATCCAAGCCAGTGCGCAGATGAAGTGCTTCAATGCCAAAAAGAGGGGGTGTTTCATGGGGGTTCGTGTGATAACTCCGACGTTGGCGTACGGTCGCGGCGGATTTTGTGAGGGGCGTACGCAGCGCGCACTGTCAATCAGTAGCAAACTTCGAGAAGGACCTGCGATGCGTGTGCTGGAGAGGTTCTCGAGAAAACCGTTCTCGAAATGCTGGGAAGCTCTCCACGTTTGGAGCCTACACCGCGTTTGCCAGAACAAATGCGGTGAGCGCCAGCACGGCGCCGGCAGGCAAAGACTTGATCGCAGGATCGTGGACCTTCAAGTGCATGGCGATCGCCCCCAACATGAGGACCGCGATCAAGGCCGCCGCAGGCATCACCAAAAATTGAACCCAGATCCCGGCCACGAGACAGAGGGCGCTTGAGACTTTCAGCACGCCCACGGTCCATAGCAGCCATTTCGGGAGCCCGTACGCTGCGAATTCCTCTGGCATTGATTGAGCACTTCCGCCTCTGAACGGGGTGGACCGATTAAAACGCAGCAGCCAAACGTTTAGAAGTCCGAGGGCGACGATGGATTGAATAATAATAGATACAATTTTCATTCGCGGGTCATTGTTTGCACTCGGGTTGGTTTTGCGAGGCCATCTCTTAATTCTTTTACTTCCTGATAATGAACCATCTTTTGGAAACTGCCCAAGCCATTTCTGCGCTCGGTTTTCTGGCGTACGGCACAGGGTGCCTCGTCACCGGTACCATGCGGGTTGAGTTTGCGCGTTACGGGTTGCCAAGGCTGCGTGTGGTTACGGGCACTCTCCAGATCGCGGCAGCTGTCGGTCTTCTAGCAGGATACATCTACCCAGTGTGTGCGCTCTTTGCGGCGACAGGTTTGAGTTTGATGATGATCGTGGCAATTGGCGTCCGCGTGAGAATCAAGGATCCGCTCGCTGGTTTTCTGCAGGCGCTGGTGTGTTTTCTACTCAATGCCTTTGTGGTGCATGGCTACTTGATTCGTCTTGGCTTGTTCGGCTTTTGATCCTGAATCGTACGCAAGACTCTCAATCCCAACAGCGAGTGGGCGTGCCGGTTCGCTTAATCAGTCGGGGGGAAAACCCAGAGCTCGGGACGACCGGCATTGCAGTGGACGCACCGGCCCAGGATCGTCAGTGTTGCCAGGGAAAGAAACAGGTTCGTGCGGGCGACATTTCCCAAAATTGGAAGGCGGGTTTCATGCGCTAATCCACGAAGACGCTCCTCCGTCGATGGGATCGGATAAAAAACACGCTGCACGAGTTTTTTTGCATTCCCATCCTCGCCTGTGATGGATGGGAAGGCGCGAATCCAGCTTTTCACATCGAATCCCAGTGCGGCTGCCGCGCGATCTGCAGCGAAGACAGAAGCCCGGCTGAAAGAGGGGAGGACGAGTAGTCCGAAAAATCCCCACAGCGTCATCCACAGGCTCTGCAGAAGAACAGCCTGCTCCGGGGAACGGTTTGCAAAGCCGAGGACAAGCGCGCCGACGTGGCAACCGGTCAAGCTCCAGCACACGGAAGCCAGAAGTGCGCGTGCCGGAAGGTTGTTCTCGATTTGCCACAGCCTCCTCTGCGTCACGGTCTTGATTTGCGCGTCCGAAAGAGAGGCCTTCCAGTGGTCCGGAATGAGGATCACCGCTGAGCGCCCGATTCCGCAGGTTTCTCCGGTGAAAGATGGGTCGCTTGAATTCGCCGCTAGCACGGCGCATCCAGCGAAACTCGACTCATGCGTGCGGACGTTTGCCACAAACCGCAGGACATGTCTGCGGAGAAAGAACAAAGCGAGTGTCGAGGCCAGCACCGCCGTAGAGCAGCCGCCGGAGAGCTTGAGATTCCAGTAACAGAGCACTCCCGAGGCACAGAGCAGGGAGGTGTGCGTGAGAACTCCACGGACCCACGGCAGAAAAAAACGCCGCGTTGCGCGGTCATCGGGCGGCATTAAAAAAGTGCCTCCGGCGACATCAAACAGCGACTGCACGGCCACGGCTCCGCACAAAACTTTCAGTAGGTCGGCTGGGGTGAGTGCGGCCATTCCGCCGCTGAGAATCAAAAAAACTCCCGCAGCGGAAACAATGACCCAAAACCCCACGTTCGAGATGCCCAGAATAAGCCTTCGCCGAGCGGTCTTGAGTTGTACTTCCGTCATTGGCTGACGATGAGTTGTGTCAACGAACGCGTCCAGCGCAGAAAGTGCGCGCTTCGCTGCGGACCTGCTCGGCGCGTGCGCGGATTGCCTCGCGCTTTTTTTCATCGAGTCGTGCGAGGTTTCGAACCTGCATCGACATGCGCTGGTTTTTGCGCATCGCGGTCTCGTGTTTCAAGAGAAAATCCCAATACAGAGTCGTGAACGGGCACGCTCTGGGGCCGGTGCTATCGGCGGGATCGTAGGGACAGCCTGAGCAGTAGTTGCTCATGCGCTGGATGTATTTTCCGGTCGCGATGTAGGGTTTGCTCGCCATGATCCCTCCGTCCGCGTGCTGGGACATGCCGACGGTGTTTGGAAGTTCCACCCACTCGACGGCGTCCACGTAAACCGCGAGGTACCACGCATGGACTTCGCTCGGACGCACGCCGAACATTAGAGCGTAAAGTCCGGTAACCATCAGTCGCTGGATATGGTGCGCGTACCCGAACCGGAGCGTCTGGCCGATGGCGTCGCGCATGCAGGCCATGTCGGTCTCGCCGGTCCAGTAGAAGGAGGGCAGCGGATGCTCTGCTCCCAGCGCGTTGAGTTGCGCGTACTCGGGCATGTGGTGCCAGTACACCCCTCGCACGTATTCGCGCCAACCGAGAATCTGCCTAATGAACCCCTCCACTGCGGCAAGCGGCGCTTTTTCATGCTTCCACTCTTTCTCTGCTGCCGCGATGACACGACGCGGGTCGAGCAGTTTAACGTTCATCACAGCGCTCAGACGTGAGTGGAAAAGCCAAGGCTCATTCGTCCACATCGCATCCTGCCAGTCGCCGAATCCAGCTAATCGATGCGTAATAAAATCCTCCAGCGCCTTCTCCGCGTCGTCTGCAGTGACCGGCCAGTCGAACGATTCAAGGCTTCCAGGGTTCTCCGCAAACCGCTCATTCACCAGCGCGATTACCCCCTGCGTGATTGCGTCTGGTTTAAAGCGGCGCGGGGCCCTGTGAAGCGGCGGGCCCTCTTTTCCGAAGCTTTTGCGGTTCTCGCTGTCGAAGTTCCATTCCCCGCCGGCCGGTTTGCCTTTCTCCATGAGAACGGAGTGACGCTGTCTCATTTCCCGGTAGAAAAACTCCATGCGCAGCTGCTTTCGCCCTGCAGCATGGGCGGAAAACTCGGCGTGGCTGCACAGAAAATGACGGTCTTCACGGATTTCCAAATCAACGCCGGCTGCGAGCGCGGCCTGTGAGATCTCTTGTCGGACACCCCATTCTCCCGGTTCAACGATGATCCACCGTTTGGCTTTTAGAGCCTCGGCGGACTCCGCCAGCGCTGTGACGAATGTCTCAGCCTTGCTGGGAGATTTTCCATCCGGACGAAACCATGTTCCGCTATCGCGTCCAAGCTCTCGATAATAAACCCGCCAACCCTTTGATTTGAGTGCGGCCCGGTGGTGCCGCATTGCAGATAAGAAAAAAGCTGTGCGCGGCTTGCTGCTCCATACCTTTTCGCTTTCATGAGCCAGTTCGGCCATCCAGATCGCATCCGATTTCGGGTCAAAGCCATCGAGCGCAGATGAATCCGCGTTGAGTTGGTCGCCAAGAATAAGGATGAGGTTTCGCATGGGCTTTGCTTGAAAGGCGCTCGAGCAGACTGCTAGGTTGGACTCGTGCGAATGAACAGCGGAATCTCGAATAATCACGCCCAAGGGATCCACCGGCAAGTCGTTCGCAGAGTCGGTCTGCTCCGGTGAGGACAGCTGCCGCACTGTATTGATGAAGATGAAATCGAACGCCGTGCGGTGCCGCTCAGAGCCTCAGGAAAGCTTCCCGAATGTAACGTCGGGTCACCCTTTTTTATGAATTCACTTGGGCCGCTGACACGTCAGGATGCACTGAGATCTTGGGAACAGTTTCTTCCCAAAGTGCTGTCTTATTCAAATGCACGGAATCACGTGCAGCATGGGCACGCAAACGTGTCGCGTCTTAGCGCTGCGATCAGGTTTCGAACGTTGCTCGAGGACGAGATTATTGAGGGCACGCTGAAGCTGCATGCTTTCGAGCCCGCGCAGAAGTGGCTCCAGGAGGTGTGCTGGCGCCGGTACTGGAAGGGGTGGATGGAGGTGCATCCTGATGTGTGGGCGAATTGGCGGCGGCAGATGCGCGTATTCAGGGAAATGCTGCCTGCGCAAACCCTCGAGCGCGCGGAGCAGGTTGCTGCGGGCGGGAGTGGAGTTGCCTGTATGGATAAAATTGCACGCGAACTGGTCGACACGGGATATCTCCACAACCACGCCCGGATGTGGTGGGCAAGCTTCTGGATTCACGTCGAACAGCTGCCTTGGGAGCTTGGCGCGGATTTCTTTTTCAGGCACCTTCTGGATGCGGATCCGGCGAGTAACACGCTTTCATGGCGATGGGTGGCGGGCATTCAGACGCAGGGAAAAACGTATCTCGTGCGCCGCTCAAACATCGAAAAGTACGCGCCCTGCTATCTGGCGGATAACGAGGCCGGGGCAGAGCGTATCGCTGATAACTACGTGAGCGCACGTTTGGTGCAGCGTTCCAACGACTTGAGGCACCCGCTACCTGCTTGTGCGACGGATTATAAACCTTCGGGAGACCGCACTGGCATCTGGCTGCATGCGGACGATCTTTCGCCCGAGATAGGACCGCTCGCGGATGCCGCTCCCGCCTGTGTGGCCGCGTGCGTTTGCGAACAGGTGTATGAAACCGTCTATGGCCTCAGTCGCTCCCGGGTGGACGCTCTGCGCATCGTGATTGGTGATGGCGTGGATCGAGCGGCGGCACATTATCGCTGCAAGGCGGAGGTTTTGGAGGCGGATGATCCGGTGCAGGGCCTCCTCGCATGGGCGCTTGCGAACACACTTTCAGAGGTTGTCGCTTTGATGCCTTTCGTGGGGCCGGTTGGAGACATGCTGCCGCGTCTCCGCCGCAACTTTGAAGCTGCTGGAGTACGCCTCACGTTGGTGCGCAGGCCGTCGGATCAGGCGGCCTTTTCGATGGCAACGGCCGGATTTTTTCCGTTCTGGCAAAAAATGAGCGACTGTCTCAGGCTCCAGCAGTCGCCATGAAAGCGCCCCAATCTCCCGAGCTAATCTCACGCATCATCCGCTACGCCTGGGAGGACCGAACAAGTTTTGAGGAAATCGAGGAGCGGACCGGACTAACAGAAAGTCAGGTCATTGCAGTCATGCGCCGCGAACTCAAGCCGTCCAGTTTCCGGATGTGGCGCAAACGGGTGGGGGGCAGGGTGACCAAACATCGACGTCTACTTGAACGTCATCTCAAGGGCCCAGAAAGCGGTGATTAAGCAGCGCTCTCCGTTCGAGGATTCTGTAGGATGCGACGTTTTAGGTTTGTGCAACGTTGGTTCCGTTGCATGCCGCATTTTCCAAGGCTGACGTTGCGAATACGTCCTAAATCCAGAATACAGATTTATGCATTCCGTTTACGTCTCACACTTGTGCGCCACGTGGGCGTTGGTTGGACTGATTTGGACAGTCCAGCTTGTGCTTTATCCGATGTTTTCAAGCGTGGGCGCGGCAGAGTTCAAGGCGTATCATAACCGGCACACCACCCAGATCACCTGGGTTGTTGCACCACTCATGCTCATTGAGTTGTTCACCGGCGCGTGGATGGTCATCGAGGGAGGGCGTGATTTCTGGCTGCTGCTGAGCCTCGCGCCTCTTGGGTTAAACTGGCTTTCCACGTGGCGGGTGCAGGTGCCGCTTCATGAGCGGCTTTCCTCAGGATTCGACGCGCACGCTCATCAGCGCCTCGTGGGTACCAATTGGTGGCGGACGCTCTCATGGACGGTGCGGGGCTTTGCAGTGCTGATGGCGTCCAACTGAAGGTCCGGGATGAATGTTCGGAATGGATATCCGGGTATTCTCGTTGGTAAAAATCTTACGGCTCTCGGAGGAGCTCCCCGCTGTGGGCTGCAAAGCCGGCTCCGAAGGACGTGAGCCAGAGTGATTGGCTCTTTGGGAACCTTTGTAGCGATTCTTCCAGGGCCGCGAGCACGCTCGGGCTGCTGATGTTGCCGCGCCTCCGGAGTACCTCCCGGGTTTCGACGAGTTGATATGATGGAACGGCCTGCTCGATCGCCTCGATCACATCGCGTCCGCCTGTGTGCGCGATGAATCGGTCAGGGTCGGTGGTGCGCAACTTGAAGAGTTCCGTTACGGCTTCCGCCGCGAGTTCGGGAACCTCGCGGTGAAGCTGGTTTTTGAGGCGGCCACCGGAATTCACAAAGCGAATTTTTTCTCGGTGTTCCGGTTTGTGGAGGGTTTGGAAGTTCTGAAAGCGGAATTGCCCGCCTTGGTTTTCACCCCTCCAGACTGCGGCGGCGGCGCCGTCGCCAAACAAGCAAAGGCTGATGAGCACGCCGGGTTCGTCGTCGAGGTAAAATGCCGCTGAAGAGATTTCCACTGCCACGGTGGCGACCACCGCCCGAGGATTTAACGCAAGAATGCCGCGAGCAGCTTCCAGCATGGGCAAGGCCGCGCCGCACCCGAGGCCGAGCAGATCTTGGAGGAATGCGTTCGGTCGGAGGTTAAGAATTTCGGAAACGTAGCTGCTGAGGCCAGGACATAGATAGCCAGTGCAGGTGCAGATCAACAAAGCGTCGATCGCCGCGGGCGCAATCGATGCCTTGTTGCAGGTATTTAAAAGCGCTTGCGCAGCGAGTTTTGGAGCCTGACGCTCGAAGTGCGCGTGCAGTTCGCCTGCATCGTAGACAAATGTCCGCTGGATGTCGGGTTCAGAAAAGTGTCGGGAATCAATGCCGGAATCGCCGCTTAAAACCTTTTGCAGAAGGGTTCTAGAGCGGTCACGCAGCGAGTCCAGCGCTCCTGAGCCGTTCAGGATCTGAAGGCATTCGATCTGGGAAATCTTGTGCGTTGGAAAAGCCGTTGCGAGGGATTGCAGGTACATCAGCGGACCAAGTGAAGGAGAGTTTGGACGGGAAGAAACCCGCCGCGGGCGAGTGCGCCGACCAGTTTCAGTCCGGCCGCGTTTGTGATCAGGCCGTGGAGGAGGTTCGCGGCTGTCATGCGCCGGGCAAAACGGGAAGTCTGCGCAGCGGAGGCTGCTTTTCCTGCCTCGGCCCATGAGGCGCGACCGCGTGCATACCGCAATGCGGGCTCCAGAGCGCATTCGGCCGACTCAAACGCCATGCTCATGCCGTTTCCTGTGAACGGGGGAATCATGCTTGCAGCGTCGCCAATGCGGAATGGAGGCCCCCCCTGCAGCCCAGTCTGAAACCCGGCCACTCCGCAGAAGCTCGACTCGTCAAGCTCCGCGCTTTCGAGGCGGTTTGCGAGCGCCGCAAGCGAGCAATCCCGAAGGGCGCCGAGCAGCAGCCCTGTGCCTTTCAATTTGGCTGCGCGAGCTGATCCCGCGCGCCGTTTTTGAAAGAGACCGCAGATGTTGACCTTGTCATCCTCGATTTTGGAGAGGCCGACGTAGCCACCGGGTGCAGTGAACATCTCCAAGTCGGCTTCGAGTCGGAGGTTCCGCGCATGACATTTCAAACCGAGCCACGAAGACGGCCTGCGCGGTCTGCCCGCGGCCCAGATAACCCCTTGAGCCTGCCCGATGCGGGAGCTTGTGATCATGTTTCCCCCCAGCTTCGTGAAGCGACCTTGCAGCAGATTGTCGAGGCGCCATCGCGAGATTCCTCGTCCCGGAGCCCTCATTTCCGTGAGTTTACCTGCACAGTCACTCCAATGGGCGCTGGTAAGGGTGGTTGCCTGCTCAAGGCAGCAGGCGATCCCGAGATTGCCCAGCGTTTCTTCGCTCACTCCGCTGATGAACTCACCGCACACACGATGGCGCGGGTACGTCGACGCCTCGTGGATGGTGACGTGCACACCGCGCGACTGCAGTGCGATCCCGAGCGAAAGTCCCGCCAGTCCTCCACCCGCTATGGTGATTGGGTTGTTCAAAGCCGAGAGCCTATCAATCTTAAGGATCCCCGCCAGTCGCATGATTCACTGATTTTCCACGAGCGCGGATCCAGCCCGAGCAATGAGGCGAGTTCGCCGCGGCGGAAGCCAGCCCGGATGCTCGTGGGCATGTCATGTCGTGTGACCTCGCTCATCGCAAAGGAAGACAGACCCGAGAGGAGCAGGGGAACGCGCGAGCGCAGCGGTTCGCAGAAAGCGATCACGCGATATGATTGGAGCTGTTGTCCAAGTTTCTGGAGGGTCTCGTTGGAAAAGTGGTGGAGAATCAGACTGCCAACGCATGCGTCGGCATCAAGTTGGCGGAGGTTTTGAAGAAAATCGCCGCGGATCCACTGGATTTTGCACGGAAGATTGTTAGGCCGCACGATCAGATCCAGACCGGTCACCGAGGACTGTGGGAGTGCCTCATGGATTTTACAGCACAGTCTGCCCTCGCCTGCGCCGACCTCCAGAATCCTATCCAAGGCGGGACTTTGTGCCCTGAGTTGCCGCACCAGCCACCGTGTGTTGCCCAGATACCAGTCAATCAGTCTCAAATCGGCCCGGCTCCGGATCGCACGCGGATCTGCGGGATCGAGAGAATCGAGGATCTCGGGGATGATGACGCGATCAGGTTGAGGCATTGGGGGGAGAGGTTTCTGCAGGGGCGAATCTAGCCAACAGTTCCGTTTCATCCAGCCTTGGGTGCGTTGCAGGCTGGCCTTGCGCTACCATAATTTTTCCGAGAGCATTCCATTTATGCACCGCCCTATATCCACGCTCGTCGCAGGTCTGCTTTGCCTTGCCGCCATTCCCGCCAATTCAGCGCCGCAATTCGACCTTGATTTGGAGTCCGGCGCCGTTTGGAACTCGAAGGCGGATGTGCGCATCCCGAACACGGGCGGCACATTCTTCTCGCTATCGAAGGATTTGGGTGCCGACGATCCACGCGGATTTTTTCGTGGCCGCTTCACTTGGCACTTGGGAGACCGCCATGACATTTCGGTCCTTTACGCGCCTCTTCAGATGGATTTTCAGGGGCAGTTCAACCGGCCTGTGCGGTTTGCGGGAACCGATTTTGCTGCTGGCGCGGCCACGAGCGGGGCGTTCCGTTTTGATTCCTACCGTTTAACCTATCGCTACAATGTGATACAAAGCGAGCGACTCGTCCTCGGATTTGGTGTCACTGCAAAAATCCGGGATGCAGAGGTGAGTCTCAGTCAGGCAGGAAATTCCGCCAGCGACTCAAACACTGGATTTGTGCCCCTTTTGAATTACCGCTTGCTCTGGCGGTTTTCGAAGCCGTTCAGCGTGCTCTCGGAGGGGGATGCTCTCGGGGCCTCGCAGGGCCATGCAATCGACGCTTCCGCGGCAATCCAGTGGCATGCGACTGAGAATCTCGCGGTGCGCCTCGGCTACCGGATCCTGGACGGCGGGGCTGACAGTGACACGGTTTACACCTTCAGCCGTTTCCACTATTCGCTGCTCGGTGTGAATTATAGGTTCTAAGTTTGGGTGCGTCCCGCCTGCTGAGCGCGGACTCTCGCCTCAGGGCAGAACAGTTTCGACCAAGCCCCGGTAGAACGGCAGCCCCAGGATGAGGTTGAAGGGGAACACCAGTGCCAGTGCAAGTGTGAGGTAGATGCCTGGATTCGCCTCCGGTAGAGCGCTGCGAAGTGCAGCGGGCGCCGCAATGTAGCTGGCGCTTGCACACAAGACGACCAACAGGAAAGCGTCTCCGTGGCTGAGTCCTGCGACAAAGGCGAGGCCAAGTCCAAGTGCCGCGTTTACAAGCGGCGCGCCAAACGCGAAGAGCACCACGCCGCGCCCAAGGGTGCGCAGCGCACCGATTTTCCGCCCTGCTGTGAGCCCCATATCCAGCAAGAAAACGCTGAGCACCGCTGGAAACAAATTCTCGATCAAAGGCTTCATCTGAGATGCAGTATCGGAGTTGCAAAGTGCGCCCACCGCCAGGCTGCCAACGAGGATGAAGACGGAACTGTTCAGAAGCACATTGCGCGAGAGTTGGAGCCATCCGCTGGTTGATGCATCGCTTTGACTGGCTTTGTTTGCCGCGCGGCGCGCAAGCAGAATGCTCGTTAGGATCGCTGGGGAGTCCATTAGCGCAAGGGCGGCCACCATGTGCCCCGAAAACGGCGTCCCAGACTGAATCAATAAGCCGCAGGCCGTGAGGAATGTCACGGAACTCACCGCTCCGAAACTCGCCGCAACCCCGGCTGCGTTTGAGATCCCAAATCGGTTTTTGAGCGCGAAGAACGCCCACACCGGTATGAGGACTGCGGCGCACACGGCCGCCCCCATGGCTCCCATCACCCCCGAGTTCACGCCGCTCTCTGCCAGCGCCATTCCTCCC
>JBILKY010000069.1:0-14140 GCA_044376395.1 Chthoniobacteraceae bacterium
TGCTGGTATTATCTGCGTTATTGCGACGCTTCGAATGCCGGTCGTTTTGTGGGGCTCGACGCAGAGCGTTACTGGATGGGGGGCGGCAAGCCCGACTCGAAACCGGGCGGCGTGGATTTGTACGTCGGCGGAACGGAGCATGCGGTGCTGCATTTGTTGTACGCGCGTTTCTGGCACAAGGTGCTCTTTGATCTCGGGCATGTATCGACGCCGGAGCCTTTTCAGCGGCTGGTGAATCAGGGGCTTATCCTCGGCGAGGACGGGCAGAAGATGTCCAAGAGCCGCGGCAATGTCGTGAATCCAGACGACGTGATCAGCGCGTATGGCGCGGACGCATTCCGTTGCTATGAGATGTTCATGGGACCTCTCGAGCAAATGAAACCTTGGAGCACGGCGGGAGTCGAAGGCGTATCCCGTTTTCTTGCGCGAGTCTGGCGGCTCATCATGGAGGAAAATCAGGCAGGCGATTGGGAGTTGTCGTCGACGCTGAAGGATCTTGAGCCGGACAAGGCGCAGAAAAAAGTGATTCATGCCACTATCAAAAAAGTGGGCGAAGATATTGAGACCCTCTCGTTCAATACAGCGATTGCCCAAATGATGGTGTTCGTGAATGCATTCACAGGCGTACCGGAGCGGCCGGTGTCCGCATTGCGCACGCTCCTGCAGCTGCTCAATCCATTTGCACCCCATCTCACTGAAGAGTTGTGGAAGCGCATGGGATGCGCGGGGCTCGTTGCGGATCAACCATGGCCAAAGTTTGATCCGCTCGCACTCGTTGAGGATGAATTGGAGCTCGTGGTTCAAATCAACGGCAAGCTCCGCGACAAGCTCGTGGTTCCGAGAACGGCTTCTTCAGCGGAAATCGAGGCGGCCGCGCTGGCAAGCCCGCGCGCGCAGGAGTGGACGGCGGGAAAAACTATCCGCAAAATCATCGTCGTTCCGGGGAAGCTGGTGAATATCGTGGTCTGAGTGCACGACAGGGCTTCGGGCAATTTGTAAGAACGCCCTACCGTAGCGGGCCGGCCGCCTGCTGGGTGTGATGGGCGTTGTCGCCGGCTGGCTGGGGAGTTTTGCCTTTGGCGGAGCGCCCGCGTCTTCGATGTGACGCAGGCGCTCCGTCAGCAGAGCGCGGGCGAGTCTGGCGCCTCCCCCGTAACGAGGTGGGACGGGGGCTGCGCAGCGCGCGCGACGCCGTAGAACAGAGCGTGAAGCGTGCCAAGTGTCTCGGCGGGTTTTTCCCAAAGATGGTTTTTATCGTAATTCCAAGCCGCCAAGGGTAAAGTTAACCCACAATGACACTGACGTTTGACTGGCTTACACATCCATTTGCCATCGGATTTTACGTTGGGATGATTCCGGCCGTTTTTTACCGGGTTCAAGTGTACCTCGCCCGCCGCGATCTCCGGAGTCGCGAATCGGCGCAGCTTCTTCAGGTGGCCGCCCTAACCGAGGTGGTTCAAAAAATGCAGCAGGACGCAAAGTCGGGCGGTACGGAAATGGAAAATTTGCGGGTTAAAATCCAGTCCCTCATGCAGAAGCCGGAGCAGCAAAAGCTTCGCCAACTCGACGTGATGATCCGCGCCGAGCAGCGTCTTACCGTGACCGCCCCGGGGTTCGCTCCCGCGTGGCAGACCGCCAAGAACGAGGCGCTCGCCCAACTGGAGGAAGAGGAGCGTGGAAAGAGCGCCCCCCGGCAGATGTTCGCGCAGATTGTGAGCGGCGGCGCGGCGATGCTCGATCGGTTGCGCAGCGCGGGCCCGCAGGAGAAGGCTGCGACGGATTCGTCCGGCGAAGCACCGCAGAATTAGGGTCCGTTGTTTTGCACCGGTCGGACTGGTGCCTCCAGTCGCGCGACTCAGTACGCGACTCAGTACGGCATCCAAATTTGGCAGAAAAAAGACCCTTACCAGCCGCCTGAGACTTGCCATTCCTCGATCAGCGCTGACGGGATTTCTTGAAGAAACGGTGAGACGCGCTGGAGGGCGTCTTCTGATCCAAGGTTGCGCCGGATCAACGGCCAGCTCAGGTACAGATCGTCTTCGGCACGGGTGAGTGCGACGTAAAACAAGCGGCGTTCCTCCTCAAGCGCGTCGGCGTTTCCCATCGAGCGCTGCGAGGGAAACATTCCCTCGGTGAGCCAGACCAGAAACACATTTTTCCATTCAAGCCCTTTCGCCTGGTGGACACTGGAGAGTGTTACCGCGTCCTCGCCGAAACCGTCCGCGGGCGCGTTTTGCTCTGCGTTTGTCATCAGGGCCATTTGATCAAGAAACTCGTCGGTGCTGGCGTATTGTGACGCAAATTGAGAGAGCGTGTTCAGGTCCTCTCTGCGCGAATCGTAGTCGGGAAACTGCGTGCGAGCATAGTCGTCGTAAACGGCTTCGCGTACAATTTGGATCATCTTCGATGGGCTTGCGGGGCGGCCGTGCGGAGCGATTTCTTCGAGCGTGTGTCCGAGTTGTTTCCACGCACTCAGCGAGCGGGTGGGAACCTTTAACGCTGAAAACGCAGCGTTAAATGAAAAGCTGTCCAAAGGGTTTGCGCGCGCGTCCAGCGCCTGCTGGCCGAAAGCAGCGACAGATTTCCACAGTCCGTCGGCGGATCGTGTGCCAATACCCGGAAGAAGCCGCACCATCCGCTTGAAGGCGATTTCGTCCCGCGGATTGACAATGAATTTTAGGAAAGCGCCGACGTCCTTTACGTGCGCCTGCTCGAAAAAACGGAGCCCGCTGGTGATCTTGAATGGGATTCCAGCGCGGGTCATTTCCATCTGGATTTCCATCGAGTGATAGTGCGCGCGGTAGAGGACGGCCATCTGCTTCCAGAGCGAGCCTTCGTCGTAAAGCTCCTGCATGCGCGAGACGATGAACTTTGCCTGCTGGATTCCGGTCTGGACGGGGATGAGTTTCGGCAGTTCGCCGCTTTTGCGCGCCGCCACAAGCTCCTTGGGATAGGGGCTGTTGAGGCCCGCGAGAGTGGCGTTTGCAAGTTCGAGAATCTCTGGTGTCGAGCGGTAGTTGGTTTCCACCTTGTACACATTCGCGCCGGGGTAGCGCTGTGGAAAACTCAGGATGTTCCGGTGATCCGCTCCCCTCCACGAGTAAATTGCCTGCGCGTCGTCGCCCACGACCATCAGATTGCGGTGGTACGCGCTGAAGAGATCAATGAGCTTGGATTGCAGGGGATTCGTGTCCTGATACTCGTCCACGAGCACAAATTGAAATTGCTTTTGATATTTCTCCGCAATCGTCGGGTGGTTTGAAAGAAGGTCCACTGTCTTGGAGAGAAGGTCGTCAAAGTCGGCCGCGTTTGTGTCCACCTTGCGCCGCGCATAAAGCTTTGAGACGCCTTCCATCAATTCGTCCCATTCGTCGATGTGCGCGAAACGCTCCGGCAGAACTTCGGCGATGGGCCGGCAAACGTTCACCGCGTAACTGATGACTTCACCGACCACGGACGGTTTCACAGGCAGTTCGGAAACCTTGCCGCCTTGCATTTCCAAAAGGGACGACTGCAGCAGTTCATCTGCATCTTCCCGGTCGAGAACTGTGAACCCGTCGTTGAACCCAGCTTCCCTTGGGTGCCTGCGCAGGATTTTGTTGCCCACCGAATGAAAGGTGCCGCCCCAAAGCTCCGATAAATCGCAGGTCACTAGTGCGCTGACGCGCTCGAGCATCTCTCTGGCAGCCTTGTTTGTAAAAGTCAGCAGCAGGATCTGCGAGGGGTGGACGCCGTTTTCGAGAAGGTACGCAACCCTGTATGTGAGGGTGCGCGTCTTTCCAGAGCCAGCACCCGCGAGAATAAGCGACGGCCCGGGAGGCGCCGTGACGGCTTGATACTGCTGGGGATTCAGTTCGGATGCGTAGTCAATGCGCGGTGCCGCAGGCTGGGACGGTCGGATGGTGTATTCGCGGGGCATTGACTCGGCGCAGACTGGACTCAGGGCTGGAGCTTCCGCAAGCGGATATTGCGAAACGCGGCAGTGGTACGGAATGTTGCGATGCCCAGCGGGATTGAAAGGTCGATTTCGCCCGGGCGCAGATCCAGATCCTTGCCCTTCGTTTCAACATTCGCGATCTGTTCCGCGTCGATCCAAGCTTGGATCCGAGTGGGTTCAACCTTCAGCCGGACCTTGTACCACTGGTTGTCTTTGAAGTGCCGCGTCAGCGTGGTTTCGTTCTGCGACGCATCCTCGCGGTCGATGCTCGAAATTCCAACGGTCGACCCGCCCCAGCCGCCGATCACCAGCGTCAGATGTCTTTCATTGACCGGGAAAGTGAGCCCGCAGAAAAAATCGAGGCCCGCGCGCCTCTGCGCTTCGAGCTCAAGCTCGTAATTCATTGTCGGCGGTTTTCCCTTGTAGGTCACGCCCGCGAGTTCTTCGCCCCGCTCAATCATCAGCACACCGTCCTCCACAGAGGGATCGCTGCCCCCTCCGAAGTCCGTGCGCTTCCAGTTTTCGAGCGTTTTGCCGTCAAAGAGCGAATCCCACGAAGATTCGGCTGCTGCGAGCGGAAGCGCTGTGGCGGCGGCGCACGCGATCTGCGCGATGAATTGACGGCGTGACTGGAAGGGTGAGGGGAGTTGCATCACTCCTCCTCACACTGGACGGGGTCGGAGCGCCAGCCAAAAGACGCTGCTTTTGAAAAAAACTGAGGACGCTCAGTTCAAAGTCAGAAAGCGGACGCAGACGGAGCCGCCCACCGAAATCTTCTTTCCTGTGAAGGAAAGTTTGCCGGTGTTCTGATCAACGCTCAGTAGCGCCGCCGTGTTGCCGTCCTGATGCGCCACAATCATCCATTTCCCTGTCGGATCGAGGCAGAAATTCCGCGGGATCTTGCCCTCGGCTGAGGCGTTTTGGATTAACGAAAGTTTTCCTGTGGCGGCATCGCATTGAAACACGGCGACCGTGTCATGCGTGCGGTTGGACACGTACACAAATTTCCCGTTCGGATGCACGACGGTTTCCGCAGTGCTGTATCCAGTCTTGCCCCTGTCCTCGGCCGGAAGTGTTGAAACGGTTTCGATCTGCGTGAGTGCGCCCTTGCCGGCATCGTAAGCGAAGGATGTCACGGTCATCAGCATCTCGTTGTTCACGAAAGCAAACTTGCCGTTCGGATGGAACGCGAAGTGGCGCGGACCGGAGCCGGGAGGGACTGTCGCATGGCCGTGAGCCGTCATTTTTCCGGATGCGGGGTCCAGTCTGTAGATCAGCACCTTGTCGAGACCGAGGTCGCAGGCGAAAGCGTATTGATTGTCCGGGCTTGGATTGATGCTGTGCCCGTGCGGGCCAGCCTGCCGCTTCGAATCGACGCTGGAGCCTTCGTGTTGAACAAACGTCGCTGCCTCGCAAAGACTGCCTGTCGGCCCGATCTGGTAGGATGCCACGCTGCCGCCTCCGTAATTTGCGATCATCGCCATCATCCCGTTTTTATCCAGAGAGACATGGCACGGCCCCGCGCCAACCGAGGACACTTGGTTTAGAAACTTGAGCTTTCCGTCGGGAAGGCTGATCGAGAATGCGCTCAAACCACCGCCTTTCTGCCCGGGGGAAGTCATCTCGCCGACGGCGTAGAGGAATTTTTTGGAGGGATGGATCGCGAGGAAACTCGGACTGGAAGTTTCCGCGGCGAGTTCGGGCTCCGATAGTTCGCCTTTGGCGCTGTCGAATCTTGAAACGTAGATGCCTTTGCTGCCGGACTTCGCGTTGGTGTAGCAACCGAAGTAGACCAGGTGTTGGTCTGCGGCGGTGACGGTGGTGAGGGATGCGACGGCGATTCCGATGGATGTCAGTGCGGTTTTCATGAATGTTCGGGGGTTTTTCAGGGGAAACTTCAGCTTGGGAAGGCAGATGGAATCAGTTAGTCGGGCCGTTGGGGCCCTGGCCGGGCTGCCATTTGAGCACGCCGGCGTCCACGCCGTCTTTTGGAAGCTCGTTCGCAAACTGATCCTCATCTTTAAGTTCGTGACGCAGTTTCGCGAGCTCGGCCTTGAGCGTCGCGACAATCGGGGCGGACTCGGCCTTTTCGTAGATGTTGTTTTGTTCTGTGGGATCTTTTGTCAGATCGAAGAGCTCCCATGCGTCCTTCTTCCAAAAATAGATCAGTTTGTGCGTAGCAGTCCGGACGCCATAGTGCGCGCGTGTGTTGTGATGGCCCGGGTCGTGGTAGTAGCGGTAGTACATTGACTGGCGCCATGCCGCGGGCTTCTCACCCTGCAAAATCGGAACGATCGAACGGCCCTGCATGTCGCTCGGGATTGGAGCTCCGGCGATGTCCAGAAAGGTCGGAGCGTAGTCCGCATTGAGCGCAAAAAGGTCGGTCGTCGACTTCGGTTTGCAAACGCCGGGCCACGAGACAAGCAGCGGAATCCGCAGCGACGGCTCGTACATGAAGCGCTTGTCGTACATCCCGTTGTCACCAAGAAAAAATCCGTTGTCCGTCGTGTAGATGACGACTGTGTTTTCGGAAAGGCCTTCTGATGCGAGCCAATCTCGCAAGCGCCCCACTTGATCGTCGACGCCCTGCACGCACGCCAGGTAGTCCTGCATGTATCGCTGGTACTTCCATGCCACGAGCTCCTCTCCGGTGAGCACTTGCTTCACACCGTTTTTTTCCACTTCAACCTGCATCGGCTTTTCACCAAGCCATTTGTTCGTGGCCTGAGGATTCAGGCCCTCCGGGGCCTTGAGCTTCAGGTCGCGGCGTGTGAGATCCTTGGCGACGGTCTGTGCGTTTTCGGGAAGCGCCGCAGGACGTGTTGCGTAGTTGTCCCGCAAGGTTGCCGGCTCGGGGATCTTTGCGTTCGCGAATTTCGCCGCATTCACCGGATCGGGTTGCCATTCGCGGTGAGGCGCCTTGTGGTGGAGCATCATGAAAAAGGGTTTGTCCTTCGGGCGGTTTTTGAGCGCTTCGATGCCCAGGTCAGTGATCACCTGCGTGGCGTACCCGGGATAAACCCGCGATCCCTGCTCGGTGAATAGAATGGGATCAAAATAACGGCCTTGTCCTGGGAGAATGTTCCAGTGGTCGAATCCTGTCGGCGCGGAGCCCAGATGCCATTTGCCGAGCATCACCGTGTGGTAACCGGCGGCTTGCAGCAGTTTGGGCGCTGTTTGTTGCGATCCGTCGAAAATGTTAAAGACCGGTGTTCCGTTGAGGTGGGAGTATTTTCCCGTGAGCACCGTCGCCCTGCTTGGGGTGCAAATCGAATTGCAAACAAATGCATTGTTGAAGCGCATGCCGTCGCTCCCGAGCTTGTCGAGGTGCGGCGTGGAGTTGATCTTGGATCCGTACGCCGAAATCGCGTGCGAAGCGTGATCATCCGTCATGATGAAGAGGATGTTTGGTCGCTTTGCGGAGGGTTTCTGCGCCGCCGCGAGGAGCGTAGATGCGGGCGCGAACAAAAGGACCGCCGCGAGACGGAGAATGATTGGAGGGATCGTCATGGCTCTAGAATCAGGTTTCCGGGGGGTTGCTGGGGCTGCCGCCGTCTTGGCTTAGAGGGGATTCGGTCGGCTGCTTCTAAGGATTCGCAGTCGGAACCAATTATGGAAGGTTTTTCGTAGCGCTTCTTTCAGCCCGAGAGGCTCGCAATGGAGGGCGGGCTGTTGCTTGAGCGATGCAAGGATGGCTCGCATGGTCAATTCACCCGCTCCGAATGTGGTGTATGAGCGGCCGATTGCGGCGTGATGATGCGCGTCGCTGCCGGCGGTCATGGGCAATGCGCGCCGCTTCGCGTACTCGCGTGCGCGCTGGTTGTGTTTCTCCAGCATCGTGGCGGCGTTGAACACCTCCAACCCGTCCATCTCCAGCATGTCCAGCACGGCCTCGCGGATGCCTGCGCGCATTCTGTCGTACGGGTGCGCCGGAATTGCCACCCCGCCTTGTGCGCGCACCATTGCGATCACCTCGGCCGCCGGCGTGCCCTTGAGTCCGTTGGGAAGCCATACGCCGAGGCAAAGCAGGTGGCCTTCGGCCGTGGAAATCTCCGCGCCGGGGATCACTAAAAAACCGTCCACAGCCGCACCGTCGTCGCGGATCAGGCCGCGATCCCGCAGATAGCGGCAGCCGTCGCAGGTGTCATGGTCGGTCAGCGCGAACCCATGGAGACCTTTGCCGCGGGCTTGAGCAATCAACGCCTCCGGACTGCTAACTCCATCCCGTGAGAAGAAGGAGTGCACATGCGGGTCAATGCGGAACGACATACGGCGCATTGTGGGCGAGTGCCCATCGGAGGGAAAGTCCCGAGGTGTTACCGTTGCCAGTCTTTGTTGCACTGAATAGGGTTGGCGCGGTCCAAAGCCCCGTCCTATGCCCCTTCAGCCGCCCCCAAGCCAGGAATTGCCCCCGATTGAACAGCTGCGCGCCGTTGTGGCGGGCTTGCGTGCGCCCGATGGTTGTCCGTGGGACAAAGAGCAAACGCACGCCACACTCCGCGCTGGGCTTCTTGAGGAGGCATACGAAGTGGTGGCTGCGATTGATGCGGGCGACGATGCGAATCTTTGCGAGGAGCTTGGTGATTTGCTGTTGCAGGTCGTTTTTCACGCCCAGATTGCCGCAGAACAAAACCGCTTTGATTTCGAGAGCGTGGCGCGCTCGATCTCTGAAAAGCTCGTCCGGCGGCATCCGCATGTGTTCGGCGAGGAAAGCGCCACGGATTCAGACGTGGTATTGGTGCGGTGGGAGGAAATCAAGCGTGCGGAGAAAGGCGGGGCGGCGGGGGAATCGATCTTTGACGGGGTTTGCGAGGGATTGCCCGCGCTGCAGCACGCTGCGAAGGTTCAGAAAAAGGCGGCTGGGGTCGGTTTTGATTGGAACGCTCCGGAGCCTGTTGTGGAAAAGGTCCGTGAGGAGCTGAGCGAGGTGCAGGAGGAGATGAGCGGTGGAGGTGCTCGGTTGGAAGAGGAAATCGGGGACCTGCTTTTCGCGGCGGTGAATTTGGCGCGGAAGCTCAAGGTGGATCCGGAAGTGGCTCTGAGCCGCGCCACGCGAAAATTTATCAACCGATTCCAGTCAGTTGAAGCGCTCGCAAAAACGCGGAATTTGAAAGTGGAGGAGCAGTCGCTGGAAGCGCTCGACGTGTTGTGGGACGAGGTCAAGCGAAGGGAATAGACGTGCGTTGAGAATGAAGCCCGCATTCAAGCAACCTTGGAGAAGCGAGTAATGAAATTGCTTTTTCTCACCCCCGGTACGGGCAGCTACTACTGCGGTGTCTGCATGCGTGATAATGCGCTTGCGAAGGAGCTTTCCCGCATGGGGCATGATGCCGTTCTGCTGCCTTTGTATCTTCCGCTCACCTTGGACGAATCCGCGGCTTCGCCGGATGCGCCGGTATTTTTCGGCGGACTCAACGTTTATTTGCAGCAGCAGTTCGCTTGGTTTCGAAATGCGCCGCGCTGGATGGACCGGATGCTCGACCATCCGAAGGTGTTGAAGTTTCTCGGGCGTTTTTCCGGCATGACTCGCGGGGCGGAGATCGGGTCGTTGACTCTTTCGATGCTGCGCGGCGAGGAGGGCTCGCAGGGACGCGAACTCGACAAGCTCGTGGAATGGCTCAGGGATGTTGAAAAACCCGATATCGTCTGGCTCTCAACGGCGCTGATGGCTGGTGTTGCGCGACGGATTCGTAGCGAAGTGAGCGTTCCTGTCCTTTGCTCCCTCCAAGGCGAGGACAGTTTTCTTGATGGGTTACCCGAACCTTGGCGCGGCAAATGTTGGGAGGAGATGGGGGTACGGGTTTCTGAATTGGATGGAACCGTGGCGCCGAGCGCGTTCTTTGCCGAATTGATGTCCTCGCGACTGGGTCTTCGCGCGGGCAGGGTAGAGGTTGTTCCAAACGGAATGAGCTTGGAGGGCTACGAAGCCGCTCCAGCGCGTTCAGACGGCCGCGTTGTCGGTTATCTTGCGCGCCTGACGCACGGCAAGGGACTCGATGCAGTGGTGGACGCTTTTTTGGAACTTCACCGCCGGGGAAGGGTTCCTGATGCGCGCTTGTTGTGCGTGGGAACCATGATCGATGCGGACGCTTCCTGCGTGGATGCGCAAAAACAAAAGCTCCGCAGAGCGGGCCTCGAGTCATTCGTTGAATTCAGGGCGAATGTCAGCCGCGCGGAGAAAATCGAGCAGATCCGCAGGTTCAGCCTGCTGTCAGTCCCGGCTCTTTATGGTGAGGCGTTCGGCTTGTATTTGATCGAGGCGATGGCATGCGGGGTGCCGGTGGTTCAGCCGCGTGTCGCAGCGTTTACGGAGATCGTGAATGAAACGGGTGGCGGTGTGCTGGTGGACGACGCCTCGCCGACCGCGCTGGCCGAGGCTTGGGAGGCGCTGCTGCTTGATCCGGCGCGTGCGCGTGCGCTTGGTGATGCGGGATTCCGCGCTGTGCAGCGGAGTCATTCGATGCGCACCATGGCTGAGCGGTTCGTTGCTTTTGCAAAGGAGCGCGTGAACGCCCGGGGTTGAGTCGCAGTGTTTATTGGAGGCGTTGCGCTCAAGCACCCGAACCGAGGAGCGCTTCGATCTTCGCGCACTCGTGCGCAATGGAAGCATCATCCGTCGCTTCGCCAGTTTGGACGAGCGGCAGGAAGGTGATGTTGACTCGCGAAAACGGTTTTGGAATCCGGAACTTGTCCCAGCTTCGCAGCTCCCAGAACTGTTCGTAAGCCACGTGCACCACCATGATGGGGAGGCGCGTCTTTGACGCGAGAAACACGATGCCCGGGCTGAGCTTGTATACTGGTCCGCGCGGGCCGTCGGGCGTGATGATGATGTCCGTGTGTTTCTCGAGTTCCGCCTGCAGTTCGCGAAGAGCGGTAATGCCGCGTTTTGAAGACGAACCGCGCACCGCCCCGATGCCGAACTGTGCGACGAGCGACTCGAGCAACGCGCCATCGCGGCTGGGGCTTGTGAGCACTGTGAGGGGCCGGCGGGAGCGGCACATCCATTGGTAGCAAAGCGGCAGCGCAAGAATCCGGTTGTGCCACGCGGCAACCAGAATGGGCGCGTCGAGAGGGCGTGTCAGGTATCCGGCCCGATCATCCAAGCTCCATCGCAGCGTGCCACCCAACAGTTTGATGATCCGCGCGGCGACCCAGCCGACCCACGGGGAATTTTTCAGACTCACTCCTCGCTCTCCTTCCAGCGAAAGGCGTCGGGACTCGGAAGCCCGAGTTGGTCCAGAATCCTGTCCACAACGGTGTCCGCAAGCGCCTCCACTGTTGACGCACCTCCGTAAAACGCAGGGGATGCAGGGATGACGGTGGCGCCGGCCTCCATCACGGATACAACGTTGCGCGCGTGGATGAGATTCCACGGCATCTCGCGAGGCACGAGGATGAGCTTGCGCCGCTCTTTCAAAAAAACATCCGCCGCACGCAGAATGGTCGAGTCGCTCGTACCGTGTGCGACCCGTCCAAGCGTTCCCATCGAACACGGCACGATCACCATCGCATCGAACTTCGCGGATCCGCTCACGAACGGGACGTTCATGGTTTTATCACCGTGCTGGTGAACTGAGTCTGGAACCTGCACCTGCCCCAGCTCTTCATGCACGACTTGTCTCGCATACGTGCTGAACACGAGGTGCACTTCATGCGCGGCGCAATCGATGCGCGCGAGAAGGCGCTGGAGATAAATCGCGCCGCTGGCGCCTGTGGCTGCGAGAACAAGTTTCATGAGGCTGGGCGGATCACCGCGATTGACGCCCGCGACGTACCTTTTGAGAGGCGGCGGCTGTGGGCGTGATCATATTGCTTGGTAACGTGAAGCGGGCCGCTTGTACAGTCGCTCAGGATTGAGGCCGGCGCTCCCATCTTCCCCAGAGCGAAAGCGGCAGCGGCCGCTCGGCCTTCGACGGACGCAGCGCCAGTTCGCCAATTGTAATCGCTCCACCGAGGCCTCCGGTCACCTCGCTCAGCAGGTTGTGGCAAAGGATCGAGGAGGCATCGATTGTGTAAATCGTCAGCAGGAGCAGGCACGCCTGCGCGCTCAGAATCTCACGGCACGCCTCCAGTAGAGGCATCAGATCTCGTTCCACTTTCCAAAACTCGCCGTTCGGTCCGCGACCGAACGCGGGCGGGTCGAGAAGGATCGCGTCATAGCGGTTTCCGCGTTTGGCTTCGCGTTTCACGAACGTCATCGCGTCCTCAAGAATCCAGCGGATCGGGAGCTCCGTCATGTTCGAGAGCTGCTGGTTGCGCTTGCCCCAAGCGATCGCAGGTTTGGAAGCGTCGACATGGGTGACGAGCCAGCCTGCATTCGCCGCGACCAGCGAGGCCGCTCCTGTGTATCCAAAGAGGTTGAGAAGCTTTGACTGCCCGGGTTCCGGCGGCCGCGACTTTGAGAGCCACTCCCAATGGGGCGATTGCTCCGGAAAAACGCCGATCTGCTTGGAGTTGTCCATGAACCGCAGGTTCAGCCGGATGTTTTCGAAGCGGGCCTCCCATTCCTTGGGCGCGGCCCCCGTGAGGCGCCAGCGGCCGTCCCGCCCGGACTCCTCGTGGGTGGCGACCGCGGCGCTCCATTCCCTGGCCGGCAAGGTCTTGTGCCACCAAGCCTTGGGCTCGCTGCGAATGACCCGGACGCCGGCGAACTCCTCCAACTTGAGGCCGTCGCCGGAATCCAAAAGGCGGTGCTCCTTCCAGGAGCTCGTAAGGACGTGAATTTCCACGGGATGAAAACGGTATGGCGGGTCGGCAGGAAATCCAGTTCGGTTTTGCGCGGCAAGCCAAAGATGCGACATTCTGGCGCAATGCTGACGCACTTTTGCTCCGGATGTGTGCCACAAAAGGAGGCTTGTCTCATGTGCGGGATCGGCCTTTTTCGGCTTATGTAACTACAGATCACTGTATTGCGGAGTAATGGGCCGGCTGGCCCGCGCTCTGCTAGAGAGGTGAGCCGTCGGTTAAACAAACCTTTTTGAATTATGGCTAAGATTCTAGGCGTCGATCTCGGTACTACAAACTCCTGCATGTCCGTCATGGAGGGCGGTGAGCCCATCGTGCTCGAAAACAGTGAGGGAGCGCGGACGACGCCTTCAGTGGTGGCGTTTGCGAAGTCGGGTGAACGGTTGGTGGGTCAGGCAGCGAAGCGGCAGGCGATCACCAATCCACAGAACACGATTTTTTCGGTGAAGCGCTTCATGGGGCGCAAGTTTGAAGAGGTGCGCAACGAGCTGCACCGCGTTCCCTACACCGTGGTGAAGGCCGCCAACGGAGACGCACACATCCAGGTGACCGTCGGTGGGGAGACCAAGACCTATTCGCCGCCGGAAATTAGCGCGATGATTCTCGCGAAACTCAAGGCCGATGCGGAAGCCAAGCTCGGTGAAAAAATCACGCAGGCCGTTATCACGGTTCCCGCCTATTTCAACGACTCCCAGCGGAACGCGACGAAGGACGCGGGCAAAATCGCTGGATTGGAAGTGCTCCGCATCATCAACGAACCCACGGCCGCTTCGCTCGCGTACGGTCTGGATAAGAAGAAGGACGAGGAAATCGCCGTGTACGATCTTGGCGGGGGAACATTCGATATCTCCGTGCTCGAAATCGGTGACGGAGTCTTCGAGGTAAAGGCTACCAACGGCGACACGCACCTTGGCGGAGACGACTGGGACAACCGCCTCATGGATTGGATATTTGAGGAGTTCAAAAAGGACTCCGGTATTGATCTCACCAAGCAGCCCGATGCCGTGCAGCGCGTGAAGGAAGAGGCTGAGAAAGCGAAAATCGCGCTTTCTTCCTCGCAGCAGTACGAGATCAACCTGCCGTTTATCACCGCGGATCAAACCGGGCCGAAGCACATTCAAAAGTCGCTGAGCCGCGCAAAACTCGAGCAGCTCACGGATGATTTGTTCGAGCGCACCATGAAGCCCGTGCGTGCGTGTCTCGCAGATGCGAAGCTTTCGGAAAAAGACGTGGACGAGCTCGTGCTCGTGGGCGGGATGACGAGGATGCCGCGCGTGGTCGAAACCGCGCGCCAGATCATCGGCAAGGAACCGCACAAGGGCGTGAACCCGGATGAGGTCGTGGCGGTGGGTGCTGCGATCCAGGGCGGTGTGTTGCGCGGCGACGTCAAAGACGTGCTGCTGCTCGACGTCACCCCGCTCACGCTCGCCATCGAGACTGCGGGCGGGGTTGCGACCC
>JBILKY010000070.1:0-14132 GCA_044376395.1 Chthoniobacteraceae bacterium
GCCACCGGTGCGGAATGATCCTCGTGCACCAGCAACTCAAGGCCGTTGGAAAGATGAAACAACTGCGTTTCGATGCTGGGCACTTCGATGGGGCGAAAACTCCGTTCAGACATGATGTTTATGGGTTGATTCTAGCTTGAAAAACAGACCCTCGGCGCCCCAGGCGGCAGCGGTTCGAGCGACTCCGGGGCGCCCACAAACGCGCTTCCTCCGCCAAGGCCTTTCCGTTTCCTCCGTGTCCCGTTTGTTTCCACGCGTTTCGGGGAGCGTTTGGTTGGTGCGTCTCCTTCCCGCCCCCTCTACGGAGCAAGCGGCGTGAAAAGGCGGGGGAATCAGAGCGTTTTGAGGAATTTCACGAGATCGTTCACTTTCGGGCTTTTCGCGTTCCGTACGTAGAACCCGGAGGTCGCCACGCCGATCTGCAGGCTCTGCTGCAGACTCAGTCCGAGGACGCAGCCCACGCTGAACCCCGCGTTGAAGTGGTCGCCCGCGCCCGTTGTGATCTTCGGCTTTGCCGTGAACGGCCCCTCCACACAGGCCGACCCGTTTGCATCCGCCGCCGCTGCGAAATGAGTGGGGTGCACCACCACTGTTTCGATGTCCAGCGCTTCGCGGATTTTCACCGCGTGCGCCGTGACCTCCGCGTGGGTTTCCTGCGGCTTGCGAATGCCCAGCACCTCGCCCACCTGCACGCTTTCCCTGAAGTTCAACCCCAGCACGACGCGGAAAAACTTCTGGAATTTCGCGATCTGTTTGAGCGCCTCGGCGATGTCCTCGGGCGAACGTTTGGCGGGGTCGGCGAGGTCGAAGAAAATCACTCGTTTAGGGCCCTTGAGCTTCGGCGCAATGAGGGAGGTGATTTTTTGAAAAATCCCCTTCATCTGGGTCAGCATCGTCCAGTTCACAAGCGCGATGAAATGGCTGCGGGAAAATATTTTCAGCAGCGCCTTCTCGGGGATGTGTTTGATGAGATTGGCCCAGTTCACCTCCCGCAGGCTCTCATGTTTGCCGAACATCAATTTCCCATCGTCAAACTCGATCGCGTCGGTGTATCCCGGCTCCGCAATGGAATGTACTTCGGCGGATGCCGCAAAGTCGCTGAACACCGGGTGGATGGCCGGTTTTCCGAGGTTGCCGATGTAGGTTACGGCGGTGCCGTACGCGCCGAGGGCGTTGGCCATGATCGGGCCGTTTCCGCCGAGCTTCTGCATTTGCGAAACCATCTCCATGTTGGCGCTCAACCCAGCGGCGTCGGAAATCGCCTCGCCGAACGCGCTCATGCGCTCCATGCGGACGTATTTGGTAGCGGATGCGCGGGTTTTGACCACATGCAGGATGGTGTCGACGAACCCGTCAAACCCGACGAGCACGTTGGTTTCGGACAAATGCGTGGCGCCAGCCTTGAGTGCGGCGGCGGCTTCGAGAGCGAGAGAGCGCTTTTTGGACATAGACGAAGATTAGGGATTCAGGCGGCCGGATGCCTAGCAAAGAGAGAATAAATTGAACGGAAGCAACCTAAACCTAGCCACGGGCGGCTTTAGATATGTCCTAGATATGTCGCAAGGCGAGGTCGGCTATTGCCATCCGCGCGCTTCTGATTCAATGATGGAAGGCTAATGATTCGCTACGACTATGTGGTGATTGGCAGCGGCATCGCGGGGCTCTCCTTTGCATTGAAGGCGGCCGAACAAGGTTCGGTCGCGCTCATCACCAAGGCGGACAAGGCGGAGAGCAACACCACCTACGCCCAAGGCGGGATCGCCTGCGTCACCAGCTCCGAGGATTCGTTCGAGCTGCACGTGCAGGACACGCTCGTCGCCGGGGCTGGTCTGTGCGACGAGGAGGTGACCCGCACCATCATTTCCGAAGGCCCCGCGCGTGTCCGGGAATTGATCGCCCGCGGCGTGCATTTCGACGCCAGGGAGTCCGCCGCCTCCACCGGACCGGTGAGCACCCAGGATCTCGCGCTCACAAAGGAGGGCGGCCACTCCAAACGGCGCATCCTTCATTCGCGTGACGTGACGGGTCGGGAAATCGAGCGCGCGCTGCTCGCTTCCATCGAGGGGCACGCCGCCATCAAGGTCTTCGAGCACCACATGGCGGTGGATCTCATCAGCCTCAGCAAGCTCGGGTTCGCGAGCGAAGACCGCGTGCTGGGCGTGTACGTGCTCAACCAGGCATCGGGCGAGGTCCTCACTTTGCGCAGTGACCGGATCGTGCTTGCGACAGGCGGTTGTGGAAAGGTGTATCTCTACACCACCAACCCCGCCATCGCCACCGGCGACGGGCTCGCGATGGCTTGGCGCGCAGGTGCGCGCGTCTCGAACATGGAGTTCATCCAGTTCCATCCCACCTGCCTCTACCACCCGGACGCGGGCTCGTTCCTGATTTCCGAGGCCGTGCGGGGCGAGGGCGCGAGGCTCGTCGACCACCGCGGGCGCCGTTTCATGGACCGGTACGATCACCGCGCCGAGCTGGCCCCGCGGGATGTTGTCGCGCGGGCGATCGACGCCGAGATGAAACGCACCGGTGCGCGCAGCATGTTTTTGGACATCACCCACAAGCCGGCGGATTTCGTGCGCGAACGTTTTCCGAACATCGCGGAGACCTGCCTCAAATACGGAATCGATATCACGCGCCAGCCCATCCCCGTGGTGCCCGCCGCGCATTACCAGTGCGGGGGCGTGCAAACCGACGTCGATGGGGCGACGAGTCTGCGCGGGCTGTACGCGATCGGCGAGGTGGCCTGCACCGGCTTGCACGGAGCGAACCGGCTCGCGAGCAACTCGCTATTGGAAGCCGTTGCGCTTGCGCACCGCTGCCACGAGGCGACCCTGCGTTCGCGTCCGCACGATCCGCTCAACGGGCGCAATACTTTTGCGCTTCCGGACTGGGTGAGCGGGGATGCGCAGGATCTGGATGAACTCGTCGTCGTGTACCACAACTGGGATGAAATCCGCCGGTTGATGTGGGATTACGTCGGAATCGTCCGTACGACCAAGCGGCTGCAGCGGGCGTCGACACGGCTTCGGAATCTCGAACGGGAAATCCGCGAGTTTTACTGGAACTTCAAAGTGAACACGGACCTGCTTGAACTGCGGAACCTGTGCACTGTCGCCACGCTGATTGTCGATTCCGCGCTGATGCGTCAGGAGAGCCGCGGGCTTCACTACAATCTTGATTTTCCCGAACCGCGCGAAGAACAGCGCCACCCGAGCATCCTGCGGCGCGACTGAGCCGCCGTCCGCGGCGCGGGCTTTTTTCCAGTGCACGCCCAGAGCCCATCATCACCAAATGCTACCCAAAGAACTCGAGCACCTTAAAGACACTCAAAACGAACTGGACGACCGCAAGATCGATATCGACCGCGTCGGCGTGCGGAGTCTGCGCTATCCCATGCGCATCCGCGACAAGGCGCACGCCGAGCAGCACACCATCGCGTCCGCGAGCCTCACCGTTGATCTTCCGCGCCAGTTCAAGGGCACGCACATGAGCCGGTTTGTCGAGGCGTTGAACGCGTGCGGCCCGGAGTTGCATATCGACAAGGTCCGCGAGCTTTTGGAAATGCTCACCGCGCGCCTCGCCTCGGAGTGCGCGCATGTGGATTTTGAGTTCCCATTTTTCATCGAGAAGGCCGCGCCTGTGACCGGCAAGCCCGGATTGGTGGATTACAATGTGCGTTTCAGCGCGACACTGCAGCGTGGTGTGTTCGACTTCGTCACGACCGTGATTGTGCCAGTGGCGACGTTGTGTCCGTGTTCAAAAGCGATCAGCGAACGCGGGGCGCACAACCAGCGCGGACAGGTGACTTTTTCGATTCGCTCCAGCGCGCCGATCTGGGTGGAGGACCTGATCCAGCTCGTCGAGCGCTCGGCTTCCTGCGAGCTCTACAGCGTGCTCAAGCGGCCCGATGAAAAGGCGGTGACCGAACGCGCGTATGACAATCCTGTTTTCGTGGAGGATCTCGTGCGCAACGTCGCCGTGCACGCGAACCGCGAGACCACGATCCTGTGGTACCGCGTGGAGGCCGAAAACTTTGAGTCCATCCACAATCACAACGCTTATGCGTTGATTGAGTTTTCAAAAGCCTCCGTCTAAGGTTGCCGTGTATGCCGCGGTTTGATTCCGGCGGCACGGCGCAGCATCCATCAGCATGACCCATTCCGCACCAGTCCCAGAGTGCCTCGCGATCATCGCGGGGAACGGATCGTATCCGCACGCGATGGCGCGCGGTGCGCGGGCCGCGGGGGTGAATCGGATTGTGGCCTGCGCGTTTGAAAACGAGACGTCCGAGGATCTTGCCGGCCTTGTGGATCAGATCGAATGGATGCGCGTGGGGCAGCTCGGAAGGATGCTCCGATTTCTGAAGGCCTCGGGCGCGCGGCAGGCCGTGATGAGCGGGCAGATTGCGCCCAAGAACCTCTTTGACCTGCGGCCTGACATCAAGGCGCTGCTGCTTTTGGGAAAATTAAAGGAGCGCAACGCGGAGTCGATTTTCGGTGCAATCGCGGATTCGATGCAGGAGGCGGGTGTGGAGTTGATTGCGGCGACGTCGTACATGGAGAAGGCGCTGGCCCCGGGCGGGCTGGTGGCGGGTCCAGCGCCCAGTCGGAAAACGCTCGCGGACTTAGAGTTCGGGATGCGGATTGCGAAGGAAACCAGCCGCCTAGACATCGGGCAGACGGTGGTGGTGAAGCGGGGGACGGTGCTGGCGGTCGAGGCATTTGAGGGCACCAATGCCGCGGTGCTGCGCGGCGGGCAGCTGGGGAAAAAAGAGGCCTCGATGGTGAAAGTATCGAAGCCGCGGCAGGATTTGCGGTTTGATGTGCCGGTCATCGGGCCGGTGACGATCCAAATTGCTGCCGAGGCGATGCTTACGGCGGTCGGCGTGGAGGCGGGGAAAACGCTGCTCTTGGAGCGGGACCGACTCGAGCAGCTAGCGGCGCGGCATTCGATTTCGGTGGTGGGCTTGGAGGGGTAGCGAGCGCCTTGGGGGCAGCTCGAACATGCGCCCCGCGCGCCTGGCTGGGTTTATTCCGGGCGAGGAAAAATTTGCCCGACGAGTTTGACTTGGGCGCGAGATGTGCAGTTTCAAGGTTTGTCCTCCTGCTTCCCCGAAGACCAAGGAATCGGGCCTATCGCCCTGGGTTGCAAGCAAGGCATTAAAATTGATCCCCAAAAAAGCCTAAAAAACTCCGATTTTTTGTATAAAAATCCGTATTTTCAGTGATTTGAAAGCAAGAATTAAAACCGCAAAAGTTTTTAACTCATTGCTCGAAATGCAAGTTTTGGCAAGGCTTTATAAGTGTGTCTTCTTGGTGTTTTGTAAGGAAGAGGTTTACGTAAAAAGTCGCAAAAAAATCGGTCTGGTCGGCGCACTTAATGCTGCAATCAAAGGACTGATTTACAAAGACTATGAAACGCCAGACTTATTTGCCTCTCCTGTGTCTCTGGTTGATCTCCGCGAGCGCCCTATTTTCGGCCCCGATCCAGAACCTCAAGTTTACCGATGTGGTGAAGGATGTGAAGATCCTAAATGTCGCGACGAAAGCTGAGACCACCGCGAAAGTTGGCGACGTTTTGGTGCCGCCGAACGTGATCAAAACGGGAGCTGATTCCCGCGCGGAACTCGTCGCTGAGGACCAGACAGTTACGCGTGTTGGAGCGAACACGATCTTCTCGGTGGAAGCCAACAGCCGCGATGTAAACATCGCCAAAGGAAGTGTGCTTTTCCATTCGCCCGCTGGGAAAGGTGGAGGGAACATCAAGAGCGCAGGGGCGACTGCTTCCGTGCTCGGGACGACTCTGATTGTGGGTGCGAATCAGGCAGGCGGGTTCAAGGTGATGCTGCTGGAAGGAAAAGGACAGGTAAGCGGTGCGGGTGGAGGTGCCACGAGGTTGAATGCGGGCCAGATGAGCTTTGCAATGCCAGGGCAGGCTCCGAGCCAGCCGTTGAATTTTGAGCTCAAGGGTCAGGTGTCCGGCTCGAAGCTGGTCGGCGGATTTTCGAAGCCGCTGGCGTCGATTGCCAAGATTGAAGCCGCGGTGAATGTGCAGCAGGCCAAGATTGCCAGCGGCCAGATGGCGAGCACGGGGTTGATGATCGGCGACAGTCCGTCGGTAGCGTTCAAGCTTGATCCCGTCGTGATTCGGGTCATCAGCTCAGCGATTGCTCGCACCGTTCCTCCCGTGGTTCCCGTGGTTCCCGTGGTTCCCGTGGTTCGCGTGGCTCCTGTGGTTCCCGTGGTTCCCGGGGTTCCCGTGGTTACTGCTAAAATGGTGGAGAAAGCAAAAGAAGTGGTCAAGCAGGCACGCGTGGAACAGACCAAGACGGAAGAGGTTAGAATCGAGCTCAAGCGGGGCAGGGAGACCCTCGATCCGCGTTTCATGGTTGCGGTGAGTAGGAATCTGGCGCTGACGATACCTACCACCCCGCCTGCACACGAGCAACCCGTTCCGTTGACTCTTGAGAAGTTTACCGCAGGAAATCCGTCAACGGGAAATTTTACGATCGGCAATGATGGGGGATGGGGTGCGCCACCCAGCATTCCGGGTGACCGTGAAGGCAAAAAAGCGAATCCTTCCGGCGACCTGACGCTGTTGCTGGCAAATAACATTGATTTCAACATCGCGCCTGCAAACGATGATTACTCCGCCATGTTCGCAATTGCGCCTTTATACCCAACCAAGAATTACAATGGAGTGGCTGCTCTACAGAACATTAAATTTACCAAATCCGTGGATTTCGTCGAGCGGATGGTAGATAGCCAAGGGAACCCCAACGGGGATCCCTTTGTAGTTGAAAATCTGCTACTTAGTGCTGGAAATACAATTCTGGTTGAGGCCGGAATGCTTATCAAATCAAGTCACGCGATAAACTTCGATATTTTCGCGGCCGGAACCGGCTTCTCGGGAGCAAACCAGCGGACCGAATTTTTCTCGCCTGCGAGCGAAGCTTCAACGCCTCTTGAATTGAAAGACACGATGATTTGGAACGCCCTTAATTGGACAAATGCCACGTCTCAGTCCACAAACGACGGGAATTTGAGCATCGAGGCGCCAAGCATGGATTTTCGGAATGTGACCCTCTCTGCCGGGCATTCGGATGGGGGACGTGAGGGGCAAACCTACGTCCCTCCTTCAACAATCAGTTTGAATTCGCCGGGAGACATCAAGCTTGCGGTGGATGCAAGCAAGCTTGCGCTGGTGGAAAGCTATCTTCTTGCGTCAACCGATGCGGAAAAAGATCAAGTTAAAGCTAGGGCGCTGGCCCAGAAAATTCCATTGCCACTCGGCTTTACTGGACCGGAGCCGTTGGCGATTCAGGCATTCAATGTGAGCATTAGCTCATCCGCGAAGGCCGTCACAATCACTGGTGTGCCCATCTACGCGAATCGGATCAGTATCCGCACAGCAAACGTTCCCGTATTTGAGGCGAGTGCCTTTGTTCCCGACGATGTCGCTGATACGGGGCATGGGAAGAAACTATACATTTCCGGATTGAAATACGACCTGAACTTGGATGGAACTGTCGACGCGGACGAACTGGGTGCTGCAGAGTCTGCCTTGAGAGGCAAGACCGTGGGCGGTGACGGTATCACCAATGGAACAACGATCGTGAGCGTTGACTTGAGCAACGACGGGAAAATTCAACTGGGTTTGGATCGGGATGCGGCGTTGAAAGGTTTTGCGACTGGAGGTTCGATTGCATCGGCAAGCGGCACTTTTACAAGCGGCGCAATCACAGTCGGCTCTACGGGTCAGTCCTCAGCGTCAGGGAACATCTCGATTTCAAACATCATTCTTGAAGGATTGAATCGCGATGGCGGAGCTAAGGATCCGGTCCTTGAAATTGAGTCGAAAGGGAACGTTGAATTGAAGAGTCTTAGTGTTGTGTCGGGGGACAGTCGTTACAATGATTTTAGCCGAATGACTCAGGTTGATGTCAGAGCCCTAGGTTCGGTGCTTTTTGATCGCTCAAAGTTTTCCAGTAACAGCAACCTGCATGTCTGGGCTGATCTGGATATCACTTTCAAAGGGGTTTCGATCACTGGGGATGATCTTGGTCAAGTTGCAGTTGTGCCGCCAAAACTGTCAGCGGTATCCAACTCGAAGAGCGTTTACGTGAATACCACACGAGCTGAAGTCGAGGCCCTTAAGATAAGCGGAGATCCGCTCTCCAGCTCAAACCGACTTGGGCAGGGGCCTGAAGTGGTGACAAGGACAGTGATGAAGGCGACGGCCGTAAGTTTCACGGCGGATAATGGGGACATCGTGATCAACAGCACTGAATTCCAGCGCGACCCAAGAAGTAGTGCATCGGCATTTAACGCCCGTGCCAAGAACACGATCGGGATCTATAATTCTTCTATCGAACATTCGAAGGTGGCTATTTCCGCGAACACCGTAGTACTCAAAGACGTTCAACTGCATGCTGACTCTACAGTGAGTCTGCGTTCCGCGGAGGGTAAGGTTAGCGGTAATCCCGGGTACCGAACCTCAGTGGTGCCGGGGAACGTCAATATTCTCTCGAACGTGAAGCACGGCGATTACACCATCAGGTTCATGAACGATGGATCGACTCCCGCAGTGGTGAATGAGGTGACCGCAAACACGAGTAGTCATCTGAATCCAAGCCAGTTTCATGATTTGCTGCCCGCTGACAAGAAGGTCAAGGTCACTGTTGGGGCGCGTTGACTCCAAACCATTATTCGGTTTTTAGTCCCGACAAGATAGAGTGCAAGAGACAGTTGTGACTTACGCTCACAGTGGGACCGAATTCCATTTTCTTTCGAGGTGCGTTTCCAAGGTGGCTCTCTCTGAAACAGCTGGTATTGAGCGGGCAGGTAACGGTCGCGCCAAACTTGGTTCGGAAGGGTTTTTATCTGGCGATTCGCGAACGGGTCGCTGTGGTGGTTCGAGCCTGGCGCGACTTCCTCGAGAACGGCGTCTATTGCGGGGTCACCGGAAGGCTGGGAATGCCATTTATTTTGGGGTGATAGAGCGATGATTGCTGCACTGGGTCCATCAAGTCGTAATGCTGCACTGCGCACGCTGGAGGCGAATGTTGTGGATCTTCTCATTGTCGGTGCCGGCGCCACCGGTGCGGGCACGGCGCTTGACGCCGTTACGCGAGGCCTCAGCGTCATGCTAATTGATCAAGGCGATATCGCTGGTGGCACCTCCAGTCGCTCCAGCCAGCTCGTCCACGGCGGCCTGCGCTACCTTCAGCAGGGCGACTTGGCCCTTGTGCGCGAAGCTCTTAGGGAGCGAGAACTACTTCTAACTGCTATCGCTCCGGGGCTGGTGCGACCGCTGCCATTTCTGCTTCCGCTCACGCGCGGGCTTTGGGAGCGCGCCCTCGTCGGTGCTGGATTGACGATTTACGACATGTTGGCCGGGTCTGGGATCATGCCACGCCATCGGCACCGCAGCCGCGCCACCGCTATGGAGCGGTTCCCTGACTTGAGGCGATCCCGTCTCTTGGGAGCGATCGAGTACTATGACGCGCAGATGGATGATGCGCGGCTTGCAGTGGCGATCGCGCGGACTGCTGCCGCGCATGGTGCGCATGTGGCCACGCACGTCGCTCTTGTTGGAAGTCACGGTGTCAGCTCTGACGGTGTCCACCGTGTCAGTGTGCGAGACCGAATGACTGGCGACGAGCGTACCGTCAGCGCGCGATCAATTGCTCTTTGCAGTGGCGTGTGGGCGCCAGAGGTTTCTGCAATCTTTAACGGACACCGTTCTGCCGTTGATGTCGTGCGCTCGAAGGGTGTGCACCTCCGCTTGCCGCGTAGTGCCATCAACGGTAACACCGCGCTCATCGTCCCGAGAGGTCGCAGCGTGCTCTTCGTGCTTCCGTCGGCGGACCACTGGTTGGTGGGAACCACCGATACTCCTTGGCCCAACGATATTAATCGCGTCGCACCGGATGAGCGTGATATCAGCTTCCTACTTGCTGAGCTTGACGGGATCGTCACGTCGGGCGTCACGGCTGCAGACGTGACGTATGCGTTTGCTGGCCTCCGTCCACTGGTGCGGGATCAGGCGGTAGGCGGTGATACCGCGAAGGTGACCCGTGAGCATCGCATTTCTCGAGTGGCGCCGAGAGTGTTCGCTATCGTCGGAGGCAAGTGGACGACTTACCGAGTGATGGCGCGCGACCTTGTCGACACGATTTTGCGCGATGCCCAGATTGCGCCGCGTCCTTGTCGGACAGACTCAATCCCGCTGGTCGACAACCGCGCCGAGGAGGTGGCAACTCTAATAGCAGCAGATCCATCTCTGGCGGATCAGCTTGTGGGTGCGCCTGGCTACACCCGTGCGGACGTCGTTCAGGCGTGCATTCACGAGGGGGCGATCACTGTCGACGATGTCGTCGATCGCCGATTGCGACTGCGTCTTCACCTCGATGTCGTCCCCGACACGACCCTTGCTGACATCGAGTCGGTTATAGTCAGTATTCGCCCCAGCCCGACTTCGCGGGCTTGATCCGTTCGCGTACCTCAAGGATGTGCTCACGCGACTTCCCAAGGCAACGGACTGGAATATCGGAGAGCTCACACCAGCAGCTTGTGCCGCCGCCCAAAAACGAGTCGCCGCCTGCGCCGCTTAAAATCCAAACGACCCTTGAGCGCACCCTGTCAATAGGTGCCTCGTGTACCGCTTACGCTTTTTCCCTACGGGGCTCGGGCTGCCGCAACCTCGCCCTCAGGGCGTTTGCGGATAAGCCTCGTCCTTTGCCATTGCATTACTCCCAACCAACCACTTACTTTTCTCACTCGCCCCCGCCACAATAGATTATTTCAAGCGTCCTCTGGCCGAAAGACCGTGTCCACCTCACATAGCCATCAATTTACTTACCCACGCCAACTACTATGCAACCCGTCTTGAAGTTCGGTTCGCCTGCTCGGCGCTCGGAGGAGATTCTTCTACTGTGCTACTACGAGCCTTGGGGTGTTTCAACAGTCCCGGAAAATGTGGCGTTTCTTCAATTGTTTTCTGAATTCTCCATAACTGTGCTGAATTTGTTTGAGCATCGGCAGTCACTCGAGGGACTTCCATTATCGGATCGCCTTAATCTAAAAAGATTCGACGGTCTCATAATCCATAACACAGTCTCCTACAGTGTAGATAATTTGAGATCTTTGGATACTCGGACCGACGTAAAAATCAAACATTTCGATGGCTTTAAAGTCTTGATGAAACAGGACGAGAACTATCGTTTCGATGAACTTGCCAATTATATTTCAGAGACAGGATTTGACCTCATCTGCACTTGCCTTCCGGAAAAGGACCGGCGTAAAGTTTATCCAGAGAGCAAAGTGCGCGATGCCAAATTCCTGCAAATGCTCACGGGCTACGTGACTCCTAACTTAAGGAGACTGGCTTTCAGAAAAGAGGGACGTCCGATAGACATCGGCTACCGAGGCTCGATTCAACCCTTGTCGTTCGGAAGGCTCGCTTACGAGAAGCGGAAAATCGGGGATGATTTGAACGCATTATTAAATAAAAGTGGGCTTCGGTTGGACATTTCAAGCCGTTGGGAAAACCGCATTGGTGGAGCAGACTGGCTGGACTTTCTTGGTTCGTGCACGGCGACCGTCGGTGCAGAGTCTGGTGCCAGTGTCTTTGATCTCGGCGGCGAATTGACTCGCAGGTGCAAGGTGGCCGAGAAGGAGCTTGGCCCGCCCAACGAATCCCCCGAATACGCCGAGAAGTACCTCGAATTTTTTGCAGACCTTGAAGGAAACGTGGATTATGGCCAAATCTCACCCCGTCATTTTGAGGCCGTTGCGACCGGGACTTTGCAGATGCTGTATCCAGGGAACTTCTCCGGAATTCTCGTCCCTCGTGTGCATTACTTCCCTTTGGAAAGGGATTATGCCAACCTGAACGAGGCGCTGGAATATTTAAGAGACGATCGCCTTCGCGACGAGATGGTCACTTGTGCGCGAGATGAAATAGTGCAAAACAAGAAGTATTGGACGGAAACATTTGTTGAGCAATTGGACAATCACTTGGATTCCCTCGTGCGCTCAAAAGGAAAATGTAAAGGCGATGTAAAGACGCTAGCCCCCTCGGCAGCGGTTAATGTGCTACTCATCTGTGCACATGCGCCCGAGATCGATCCTCGTATCGGCTGGATCGCGGCACACGCTCCGGCCCCTCTGCTCGTCCACACACTGGGTGTATTGCCCATTGGGTCTGCTGATTGCGTTCCGAGGAATACAATTGAAGGTGGAGTCATCTACGCTTCGCCGCGCATTCCTTTCAAACTAACGGAATTGAATGAGTGGTATCGGCTAATTGGCTCAGAAAGAGCGGGGGCCGCTGCTATTCAAGAGGTCTTGATGTTGGCTCATTTGCTTGGACTGTCTCCCGATGAGTTGGCCGAGGCTCTTGGTGCTCCAGTTGGCCACGAACGGTTGATAGATTTTCGCTGGTATCTAAAATATTTCTTGGATACTTGCGCCACACTTGTGGCCACTGGAAGTCGCTGGAGGGGCGTCAGTGCGATCGTCGCAACCGATTTGGACGCACTATTGCCCGGTATCATTCTCTCTCGCATGTATAAAATACCCCTGATTTACGATGCTCACGAACTGTGGAGCGAATCCGATGTAAGAAACTTGGAGTTCGAGAGATCTTTTTGGTCGCAACTGGAAGGCAGACTTTTGCCCTCAACGGATGCCCGTTTCACTGTCTCGCCCGGCCTTGCCGCCCATCAAGAACGGCTTCACGGCCACAGTTTTGGCGTCCTGCCAAATTGCGAACCAGTATTACGGGACTCGCTGGACTGTGCGTCTGACGAACAAGATTATGGCAAATGCAGATTCCTTTTTCAGGGTGCGTTCGCTGAAGGTAGAGGTCTCCGAGAGCTTATTTCGGCTTGGCCTCTCACAAATGACCGGGCCGTGCTGCTGTTGCGCGGTAAGCCAAACCACTTCCGTGATGAACTTATAAAACAAGCCAAGGACACAGGACTTTACGACAAAAGAATATTTTTTCCCGCTGCGGTGTCTGAAGAAGAGCTTGTGCGCGCTGCGGCGGCATCTGCAGATGTCGGGTTGGTGCCCTACCCCAAAACGAACAATCTCTACGCCAACTGTTCGCCAAACAAGCTGTCGCAGTATATGGCGGCCTCTTTGCCGATCCTTGCAAACGACACCAACTTTGTCCGTGATGTAGTGAATGAGGCCGACTGTGGCATCGTGGTAAATTTTGGAAATTTGCAAGCCTTAGTCGAGGCAGTCAATACCTTGGGCGCTGATGAGGCCCTGAGAAAACGCTTTTCCATCAATGGAATGAACCACTTCAGAAAAGCTTTTAATTGGCAAAATATGGCAACTGCATTTTATCGTCATCTTGTAAATTTAGCAGCCCATAAACCTTGTGTTTTGACGTATGTGGCAAACCCGACCGAGCCCTACTATATCCAGAAATCGGCATTGGATCTTCCCGTCGGCACGACGAACGTCGTGCAGTGGACGGTCGCCGAGGTTCGTGGCAAAAAGACATTCATGTCTAAATGCCGAGTATTGCTACGCCCGATTTGGCAGCGCTTACCCTGTTCGTTCAAGGATCGATTACGTCAACTTTTCTTAAAGACTTCTTGATACTGTATGGGATATTTCCGGCTTTATTGCCACCTATTGCCAGCCCGCTCATGAAGAGTCGTGTACTTTGGAGCTGAGCCTGACAGCCATTGCGCACCGCCGCCCAGATGGTTGGTGAGGTAACCGTCCGCGCAACCCCATCTAGCGCGAGATTTGGTTGGCGCGGAGAATACGTGCATGCAAACAGCTGCGCGTCGGTCCAGACGATCCTCACTTCAGATTGATGCAATTCTTGAAGAGTTCAGCTCGAGCGTGCTCTCCCAAAGCGCCTTCGCCAGACAACATGGAATCACGCAGAGTTTTCTCTCCGTGCGTCTGAAAAAGGCCCGAGCACAAGAGACGCTCCAGCCACGGCATGCCGTACGCTTCATTGAAATTGAGCATCCAACGCACTCTTTGAAGCCGGCAATTCGTTTGCTTTTGTCAGGCGACATTGTGGTGGAGGCCCCTCATGGATTCGACGCGGTTGAGTTGGGCGTCGTACTCTCCTTGGTAAAGGCAACATTCGCG
>JBILKY010000071.1:0-14096 GCA_044376395.1 Chthoniobacteraceae bacterium
CCGATCCAAGACGCCTCCGCCCGTGGTTCCGGCAAGATTGATCACACGGTCGGTCGTCTGCGACCCGCCGGTAATTACGAGAGTGCCCGTGGAACCTAAGCTGCCAAGATCAATGGTGCCATTCGCGCTGGAAATTGGCGCGCCAAGAGACGACACCGCTGTTCCACCGGCCACTCGGTTGACAGTCGTTACAGCGAGTCCGCCATTTTGAATCCATGTTTTCCCAGTGTATGTGCTGGTGCCTGAAAGCGTGATCAGACCAGTACCCGACTTGGTCAACGTTGCCGCGCCAGTCAAAGCCACGCCGAAGCCGCCGGAGACATCCCCGAGGCCGAGGATCACCGGAGCCCCAGCCCCGTACACGACATTCCCTCCGCCAGAGTACGCGCCAATCTGTGCGCCGTTTTGCAGGAGAACCGTTGCACCCGCGGCGATCGTCAGCGGCGATCCGAGCGGCAAAGCATTGATTCCGTCCAGCACCAGAGTGCCGGCATTCACAGTCGTCGCTCCGGAATAATTGTTGCTTCCAGCGAGGATCAGTGAACCGGAGCCGATTTTCGTGAGGGAAGCCGCGCCCTGAATTCGGCCATCCACACGGACAGTGGTCGAGTCAATCCGCACCGAGGTATCAGCAGCTAGCGTCACCGTTCCGCTCCCTAGATTAGTGCCGGCCGCGCCGATAATTCCGATGCTTCCAGACCAGACCTGCTGCGTGAGCGAAGGCAGTGGAGATGCTCCAGCCGTTACGCCATCGAATGTCGCTCCGTCCTGAATGACGAGCGATCCGCCTCCCAGCGATGTGGGCAGAGAGATTTTGAGCGTGCCACCAGCGATCGTGGTCGCGCCCGTGTACGTATTCGCAACGGGCAGCGTTAGTCTGCCTAACCCTTGCTTTGTCAAACCGCCTCCGGGCGAGGATACCGCGTTGAGAAACGCTTGAGGGATGGTGATATCAAAACCGCCTGTGTCGACAACTGCGCCGCCGCTCTTCACAAACGAGTTCGTGATGTTGGAGATAAACGTCGTGGAACTGGCAGCAGCCATGAGTATCCCGCCATTGAAGTTGATGGTTCCACTACCGCTCCCATTGTCGAATTTCCGAGCGCTCGAGAGCGTACCTCCATCCAAATTAATCGTTCCGTTCCCCCCGTAACCGCCCAGGTAGACATAATCAAAGGGGCTGGCCCCGCCGGGTGAGATGATGTTCACCCGGCCGCCGTCCCTGATAGTCATAATTCCCGTGCCAAATTGCGCACCGTTTTGATCGCCTCCTCCAATAAAAGTCTTGCCCCCGCCATTCCCGATGTTGAGCACACCACCATTTTCGATGATCGCATTCGCGGTACCCGTCATGCCGTAACTCACCGCAAAATTTCCCGCTGCACCCATCGAGGCAGTCCCACCGGAAATGTAAAGGGTTCCCCCAACTTGACCCGCGAGTGTGTTTACTCCTGTCAATGATCCGCCGGCAGTGATCATCAAGGATCCTGCTTTGATCCAGACCCCACCGGTCAGAGAGCTTTGTCCCGTAAGATTCCACGCGCCCGCGCCCAGCTTATTGAAACTGCCGGCACCGGAAAGCG
This sequence comes from Chthoniobacteraceae bacterium, assembly GCA_044376395.1. Lineage (GTDB taxonomy): Bacteria > Verrucomicrobiota > Verrucomicrobiia > Chthoniobacterales > Chthoniobacteraceae > Chth-196. The sequence continues at coordinate 1,584 of JBILKY010000071.1, forward strand.
TGCCGCTATAATCGGCCGAGAGATTTCGTGGATTACCGACATCGATGGTCACGGCGGCATTCGAGGCGTTCGCGAGTCGAAGCGGGCCGCTGCCTGCAATGCCTCCCAGCGTGTAAGAAGTGAAAGAGCCGAAGCTCAAACTTCCACCGTCCAGAACGACGCGACCAGTGCTAACGCCTGATGCGTTGCCAAGAATCAAAGACCCCTGCTTCAGTATGGTATCACCCGTGTAAGTATTCGCACCCGAAAGAGAAATCCCGCCCGCACCGCTGCTGGTGAGCGAAACAGATCCCGCGCCGGAAATCACACCGGACAAAGTCAGCAGTGCTGACGCCGACGAGGTCAACTGCAACCCGCTCCCTGGCGTGGACCACGTGTTGCTCAGAGTGGTCGCCTGCGAACCTCCAAACGTGATGTTCCCGGAGTAATTTCCAATCGAGGGAGTTCCCCCTCCAAACCGGTTAATCACGATGCCGCCTGTGTGGCCTAAAGCACCGGAGAGTGTCACGCTGCCCGTGTTGTTGATGTTGATTGTGAGCGCACCGGGCCCGGAGGTTGGGGCCGAGACGTTGACGCCGATGTTGCTGTTTGCATTTAACACCAAACCGGAGGCCCCAACATTCACCGTGCCTGTGGTAATGTTGAGCGTGCTAAGACCGTTTTGATTGATCGCCAGAACATTCGCTCCGATCCCTCCACTGATGGTGTTCGTCGCCCCGCTGTTGGTGCCTGCGACTCCACCCAACACGGATGTGTTTGCGAATGTGATCGAACCCGCGAAATTCAATGGATTCGTCGAGAATGAGAAGTTAGAGACCGCCCCGCCGCTGGAGTTGACAACCGTGAGATTTCCGGTCCCCTGCATGCCGCCGCTGATGGTCAAAGCGGAGCCATTTGAGTTGGCAAGCGCAAGCGTCAGATTGTTCTGCAAGTTGACCGCTCCGCTCAAAGTCAAGCCGTAGTCTGTCACCGTGATGACGTTGGTGCCCGTGCCGCCAACAATGATTGGATTGGTCAACGTGGCATCTATGCTGGAGCCGCTGGCCATCCCGTATCGACCCGCATAAACCAACGCCGTATTCCCGGCGCCGGTACCGAGCCTGATAGTCCCACCGACACCAAGCAAGTTGCTCATAGCAGTGCCGCTGGGATTGGAGATCACCAGAGGACCCTCTTGAATCTCAATCTGACCAGCGAATGCGGGACTCGATGCCGCGATTACCAGCGCAGACGCGGGGCTGTTCTGTATCAGCTTTGACACACCCGAACCTAATGCGGACTTCAGGAGCGTTGACCCCGGCGTCGTGAAGCTGGTTGTGTAAAAACTCCCGCTCTTCGCCGCGCCGGTGTGTGCGAGCATTCCTGAGAAAGAAAGAGCGCCCGTCATTGTCAAAATCCCAGTCGAATCCGTCTGCAACACCAGCGTGCCCGAGCCGGTGGCGTTGCTGGCTACGTCAAACGCCGCGCTGCCAGTAGAGACAAGCGTGAGTCCCGCTGGGTTCACATTGATGGAGCCCGTGTTGATGGCGAGCGCGTTGGTGTTGCTGGCCTGGGTGACTGAGGAAACATTCGAGCCCACCCCACCCTGGATTTTGTTCGTGCCGTTGGTTCCGGCGCCAATCACGCCTCCAAGCACGGAGGCGTTGTTGAATAAAACACTTCCAGAGTTGTTCAGGGGCTGCGTGGTAAACGCAACCTCCGAAAGATTCACTGAGTTTCCACTGGAGTTGGAAACGGTGATGTCGCCTGTTCCGCTGACTCCCCCGCTAAGGGTCACTACGGACCCCATGTTGTTGCCAGTGGCGATTGTTAATCCGCTTGTTAAGTTGACGGAGCCGCTAAGAGTCAGCGCAAAGTCGGTTGCAACAATCACGTTTTTACCTAGCCCACCGACTCTCACGGGATTCGCGAGCGTCATGTTTCCACCGCCGGAAGCTGGCGAGATGCCATATCGGCCGGCTGCAACCAACGATGCATCAGCGGAGCCCGTTCCCAATAAAATCTGGCTGTTTCCCAACTGCTTTGTGAGGGTTCCCGCGACATTTGAGACAACCAACGCCCCCTGCCGGATTTCAAAAGGCGCATTCAACGAGGTATTGGACGCGTTGATCACCAATGGGGAATAAGCGCTGTCTTGTATCACGCGGGACACAGAGGCGCCCAGCACCGAGTTGAGCACCACAGCACTCGATCCAGTGGCCGCAGTGGTATAGAATGTCCCCACTGTAAGCGTCCCCGTCCCTGAGTTAATGATCGATCCCGAGGAGGTGATTGCGCCGGAAAGCGTCATCACACCGGTGGAATCCGCATCGAGAGCAAGCAGTCCGGAACCAGTGATCGGACTCGAGACAGTAAATGCCGATGTGGCCGTCGAGCGGAATGTGCTTCCCTCCGCTGGCAACGTCATCGTGCCTGTTGCGAGAGACCATGCGGAGGCATTGTTTGAATGCGTGACGGAGGTGAATGTTTGTGCACCGGAGAAACTAAAAGCGCCGCTTCCGGTTCTGTTTAATTCCAACCCGCCCGTATTCGAAACCGCACCTGAGAGTGTGATTCCACCGCCGCTCTTGATATTCACCGTGAGCCTTCCCGTGCCCTGAATCGCGGAGGAAACGGTCATCAACGCCGATCCCTGTGAACTGAGCGCCAGTCCTTGTGCTCCCACATTTACTGACCCCGTGCTGATAGTCAGCGGGCTGTTGTTACTGGCCTGCAAAATCTCGGTGACGTTGGGTCCCACGCCGCCAGAAATTTCATTGGTCAAGCTTGTGTTGGTTCCAGCAAAACCACCCAGCACGGAACCGGAATTGAAGGTAATCCGTCCGGTGTGATTTACGGGTTTGGTATTGAATACAAACTTTGAAGAACCCGTGCCTGTCGAATTGGTGGCGAACACATTGCCGTTCCCAACAATCCCACCCGATAAAGTCAGAGTCTGGCCGCTTGCCTGCGGATTCGTGTTAGTAAAAATCACATCTGCATCTGATAAGCTCACCGTCCCGGTAAGCGCCATTCCATAAAATACATTGCCCACAACATTTTTACCCTGCCCTGCAATCAAAAACCGATTGGTGAAAGTGGTGTCAGCGGGATCTGAGCCGAAGCCCGTGGGCGGCTGCGGGCTGAAGTCTGCATGATACAGGAAGGCAGCATCCGCCGCTCCAGTTCCAACCACGATGGTGCCCCTGCCCGCTCCGTCGGGAGTCACGTTTCCAGTGAGTGCTGTGTCATAAATCGTCACCACCGCGGCGCCCTGCCGGATTTCAAGAGTTCCACTCCATGCAGTGTTGTTTGCGTACAAGCACAGAGCGGAGGTCGGGCTGTCTTGGATAACCTTCGTGACCCCTGTTCCGATTTCCCCGGATAAAAAAACCGTCCCTTTCGTCGCCCTCCCAATCATTGTTCCCAGAGTGATGGTTGACGAAGTGCCGGTGCCGGCATGAGTGCCTGTGGTCCCAATCCCGTTGTTGGTCACCGTTCCATTGAAGTTCAAGTTTCCATCCACGAAGACCAATCCCGAACCATTGGCCTGCACCACCAGATCGCCAGTCCCGGAGACAGGGCCGAGCACGTTGAGTCCGGCATTGCCCGCAAACGTTTTGCCCAGCGAACCCACCTGCACTGTAGCGGCAGTCGCACCCAGAGTGGTGGTGGTGCTCAGGTTAGACAACGAAGCAATGTTCGCACCGAGAGATCCCCCATATGTGGACGCACCAGAAAACCCTAGATTCAGCGGACCCGAAAGTACCGTGGTCGTACCACCCATGCTGGTCATGTTCAGCGTTGCGATCGATCCGGTGTTGGTGAGAAGGCCGTTGTTCGTCAGTGCCCCGATGGTCTGACTAAACCCAGCCATATCCAAAGTAGCACCCGCGCTGATTGTAACCGGCACGGGCGGCATTGCCCCCATGTTGGCAGTAGTAATCGTACCCGAACTCACCCGAACCGATCCGGTGAAGGTGTGGGTCCCACCAAAGGTCAGCAGCGCAGAACCGGATTTAAAGATGGACGCCGAGCCATTCAACCCGAGAGTCCCTCCTGCAGTTCCGAGCGAATAGCTCAAGGTATTCGCCGAAAATATCAATGAACCGTTCGATACAATCCCAGCGGATTGAACAAGGAGGTTGGTGTTCGGCACTGCTCCGCCGGAACCGTTGGTGTCACCGAACGTAAGGCTCTGCGTCAATGGCAGCGATCCGTATTTGGAAAAGAACCCCGCCCAGTTGGCCGTGGTCGCATCAAAATTTCCATTCACAGCGCCGCTCCAAATCCCGACCACAGTGGTTACATCCCGCACCTGAATCGCGTTGATTTGGGTTGCGGGACCCGTAGAGCCACCCCCTTGAACAATCAGAACCTGCTGCGAAGTGGAATCCGCAACGAATGTGCCGATAGTGAACTGTCCGGTTGCGCCTGCCCCCCCCTGGACGTTGAACCGCAGCGTGGCAAAGTTGCCCCCGGTGCTGTAAACCTTAGTATCACGCGTAGCCTCGGCCGCGTACCCAGTCGCTACTTTGTCGCGTCCATCGTGCGCCCATATCTGCACCGCATAAGTCCTTCCCACAGTCAGCCCGTTCAGAGTGATTGTCGCCTGCGCTCCTCCGTTGTAATTCCCTGTGCCAAGTAGCGCCTGATAACCGGCACCCAGCGCGTTGAAGTACGCTCCCGGACTTCCATACCCGTCGTAAGCGGAACCGAGCCCCGAAATGCCGACCTCCGCATTTCCCGTCAGAGCCAGTTGGTTGAAGGTCACCCCATTCACGGTCTGGGCGGTGCTGAATCCGTAGGCACATTTGAGCGATCCAGCCGCCAAAACCTCGCCATCGCTCGCGATCGTGGTCGCAGGGCCAAAATTAACAATGGCGGAGGACGCGGAGTTCGCTAACAAAATCAGCAGGGTTAAAGCTGCAATTGCGTTTGCCCAAAAATAGTGGCGAACAAAGGGTGACTTTTGAAAAGACATAAAAAACACAACAAAGACGAAAGAGCATCTCGCGCCGAAACTTACGCAAGACGTTTAACAAAATGTCCGTGTTAAACTGAAACTGCTTGCTAAACGACTACATTGTGCGGATCCGAACTGAGGCGATCAAGCTTTAACACTCTTAGCCAAACAACCGATAAAGCATTCCTTGCGAGAGTAATATTCGATAAACGCAAGAACTGCCCCGAGGTAAGTCTGCCCGGCGAAAATGACGCGCTTGGGATCAGCGCTGACACTTAGTTATCGAGGTACGACAATGAGCCGTTGCCCTGGTCCGCGTCAGGGCAACGGCTCGCTGCGAGTGATATCCAGCCGGATATCGTCCAAATACCGCCCTGCCTCCGCGCCGTCGCCCCCGACGTCAATCCGCACCAGAAGGTAGTCCGCGGTTGATGGCAGCGAGAGGGCCGCGAGAATCCGCTCCCAAGTGGCAGGATCCGCATCCAGGCGCCGGGTTTCCTTTTTGGCGACCATCAAAGCGTCCTCGCTGACATCGCCGGAAGGCAAAGTCGCCCGCGCGAGGGTGGATTCATCCAACGCATACATCGCTACCGAGCAAAACTCGCCCTGCTTTGGAACATTGCCAATGGCGTTCAAAAGACCCGAAAGCTCAACGGTCGCTTTCCCGTCGCTGAAGCCGTCTCGGTAGGGGCGCAGGTCAATGAGCCGCCTTAAAAATCCGCTCCGCGCAGGCCCCCCCTGACTCGAGCTGGCCGCCTGGGCCGCCATCCGAAACATGTGCGCGCAGGACTCCCCTGCGCCCCGGTCGCAGCGATCCCGGCCAACCGCCTCCTTAAAGCTTCCCTCCCAACCCTCTGCGCTCAACGCCACCTCTGTCACCAGCACGGGGTCCGCGTTGGGGGGCACCTGCTGCGTTTCAAACACCCCACCCCGTCCGGAGGCAAACCGTTCAACACTGGTCTCGGCAGCACGAAACCCTCGGGAACTGAATCCCGAGGAACCCGCGGTGAGTCCAATCAAAAGCCCCGCGGCCGCAGCGATCCAAGGATTCCACAACATCGCCGCCGTACGGCGCACAAGGTTCGGCGCGGGCGCGGGAACGGATGCAGCCGCCTGCCACTGCCGCATGCCCGCGCTTCGTGCACCGACCGCCCGCAACGCTGAATGCACCTCGGCATGGGAAAGAAACAGTGCACGTGCCTCTGAGTCAGCCTTAAGGCAAGCGTCCAGCTCCGCCATTTCGAAGTTCGAAATTTCGCCGTCAAAATACAGCCCCAGTAAAACCTCAAGTCGGGTGGTGTTCATCGATGGATTCTTGTTTCTTGTCTTTAAATCGGGCTGGGAATGTAGGGGTCCTCGGTCTGCTCGGACCATTTCACGCATTTGCGCAACTCCAACCGCGCGCGGCAGATTGCCACGCTCACCGCGTTGGAAGTCCAACCGAGCAGCCTCGCGATTTCAGCCGGCTTGAGCGCGTCCTCATAGCGTAAACTCAACATTCGCTGAACGTTGGGAGTCAGCTTTTTCATGCAGGAACGCACGATCGCGATGATGTGCTCGGGGGGGCCAGGCTCCTGCTGCGCGAGCAACAACTGCAGCGTTTCCTCCGCCAGCGCCGGTCTGGCAAGGCGCCGCATCGAGGCGAGCGCCTCGTACCGTGCAATCGTATAAACCCACGCGACAAAGTTGGTGTTCGGGTCGAACTGCGCAGCCTTGCGGGTAACGATCAAGAAAGTGTCCTGGACGATGTCCTGCGCGAGGGAAAAGTCGCGCACAATGCTCAAGACATACCCGTACAGACCCGCCTGATTTTCAAGGAAGAGCTTTTGGACATTCTCAACGCAATTGGCCTCCGGGTGGTTCACAACACTGTGGTTACGCTACTGGATCCTGAATTGTTAGCAGTGAATCTCATGATCCCTTCCTAAATTCGGTAACCGACTCACCGCTCAGCAGCAGATTTGAGACTTATTGAGCCCGATGCCCGCCGATCATCGCAGGCGAAAATACACAAAAACGCAGAAGGACCTCGACTCCGCATCGCCAAAATAACAAGCCTATGCCTCACCCCGCATGAAACCCCTATCAAAGTCCGCCTTACTCCTCATTGTCACAGGGCTCAACCTCCAAGCAGGCCACCTCTTCACACTGCACAAGGAAATGGAGGGCGCGGGGGTCAGCGTCCGTGTGGACGGAAAACCATTCGCAACCTACGTGGTGAACGAGGCCAACAAACCCTACCTCTGGCCCGTCTACGGACCGACCGGCAAGGCCATGACCCGGGAGTTTCCGATGAAAGAGGTCGCTTTCGAGTCACCCAATCAGCGCGACCATCCGCACCACCGTGGAATCACCTTCGGACACGAGAGCGCGGGGGCAGACAGCTGGCGCTTTCCAGAAAAGATCGATGCCGCAACCCTCGAGCAACACGTCAAAACCGGCGGCGACTCCTGGCACGAGAAGCTCACGTTTGACGAGGTGAGGAAAAATCCCAAAAACTCGGAAACCGCGGACGTGCGAACGGCAATGCTTGCGCGCATTTTTCATCGGGAATTCACCGTGATGCGCGCGGACGAAAACGGTGCGGTAGTCGGTTCGGTCTGCGAGCATCTTGACCCGTCGGGCCGCAGGTTCGTGACCGAGGAGCGCCGGTTCACTTTTTATTCGGATGAGAAAACGCGAACCATCGACTTCGACCAAGATTTTGTCGCCACGGACGGCGATGTGCGGTTCGAGGACCGGAAGGACGCGGGACTCTCAATCCGCGTTCCGGCAAGCATGGCAGTAGACGCGAAACAGGGAGGGAGGATTATCAACAGCGCCGGAGAAGTGAACGCCGAGGCATGGGGAAAACCTGCCCCGTGGTGCGACTACAGCGGCCCGGTGGAGGGCGAGCATCTGGGGGTTGCGTTCCTGAACCACCCATCCAGCCATCGATTCCCCACGCGCTGGCATGTAAGAACTTACGGGCTCTTTACCGCGAATCCTTTCATGTCACGGCAGGTGGACAAGACATTCGCCGACGGTACGATTCTGCTCAAGGCTGGCGAGCGCTTAAAGCTGCGCCACAGGTTCATCCTGCATTCGGGCGACGCAGAGAGCGCATCGATTGCTTCGCTCTACTCGAAGTACGCGCAGGAGGAGAAGTAAACAGCAACGACCCGCTCAATCACCGAATCATCACCAAATCATTTCATGGCTAAAAACGTCCTTGGCACTGAACTAGAGTGCTGCTGCATGGATCCCGTAACTGGTTTCTTTCGCAACGGCAAATGCGACACCAACGGAGACGACCACGGCATGCACACCATCTGCGCTGTGATGACAGACGAATTTTTGGCGTTCTCGCGCGCAGCGGGCAACGACCTCTCCACACCCTATCCCCAATTTGATTTTCCCGGTCTGAAGGAAGGCGACCATTGGTGCCTGTGCCTGAGCCGTTGGGTGGAAGCACATGCTGCGGGAAAGGCTCCGCGCGTCGTACTGGAGGCCACCCATGCATCTGCGCTGGAGTTTATTGATTTGGAGGAACTCAAGAAGTTCGCGCTCGAATGACCATCAAACTGAGGCACCCGCGGCCTGTCTAGCGGGTCCGCAAGCCGCGAGACCACCTAGTCTGGGACGATTGGGCATTTTACTCGAATGCGCCGCGCATCGCTGACAGGTACCCCATGTAGAACGACACGATTTTGTAGATTGCATATGCCATCACACCGAATGTGAAGATCTTTGGAAGCATCGCACCGGCGGCTTCCAGACTTTGCTTCGCCTCGGCCTGAAACTGCACGCTCAAGCGGCGTAGATCCGTGTCCAGGGTTCCGGCGGTTTCACCGTTGGAATAAACGAGCGAAAAAACCCGCGGAAACGCAGCTTCAGAAATGAAAGCAGGCCCGAGTAAATCGCCTCGTTTAAGCGCATCAAACAAGCCCGCCGACGCGCCATGCAGGACACCGCTCGCCGCCGCATCTAACGCGGCACGAAGGGTCTCGGAGACCGACAACCCCGCAAGCAGACAACCGTGGTACACGAGACAGAACCGCGCCATTGCCACATTCATGCGCGCTGAGCGCACCCACGGCAAGAAATGCAAGATCCTGTCCACCCGTGAATCTGTCGATGCCATCGCAAGGACACTCCTGAGTACAAAGACAAGCATCGCCACCCCGCAATACACGTACCAAAGACTCCCCATGAGGGTGATGAAATCGGAGATAATGCCGGCGCTCCTTGCACTGAAAACTTTGGGAACGGTTTGACTGAACACAGCCAGATGCACGAGCACCGCGGGATAAATCAATCCTCGAAACACCCGCTTCTGCAAATCGGCCACCATCCCGAAATACTCTCCCAAATGCTCCATCGCCGTGCCGAGTGTCCCGCTCTTTTCACCCGCATCAATGAGCACCGCCTCAAGAGCCGAGATCCTCGGGGCCAGACCATTGAATACCGCTGAAACGGACTGTCCACGGCTTAATCCACTCTCAATGGCGAGAAGCACCTCGCGCTGAAACTTGGGGATCCGGCTTTTTAAAAGCGCTTCAACGGCCTTTTGAATGCCAATCCCAGCACGAAGGAACTTTGCGAGTTCTAGGTACAGGAAGTGTTTCTGATCGGCGTGCCCGGCCATGACATTCCCAGATTACACGAATCAACCCGACAAGATACAAAAACGAGCAGAGCGGCGAGCACAGCATGCGAAACAAGATCGGCGCCCCGTAAGATATGCAAAGCAAGACTGATCTTGGGGGCTAGCACGCCCCGAAGTCTTCAAGGTACTGCTCCACCAAATGACGCACACTTGGCGGATGCGGCAGACCAAGGGCCGCCGCGCGACGACCGTCAACAGCGACCGGCCAGTTGTCGACGATCGCCTGAATCCTTGCGTCGAACGCGTCCTCGATCTCTCCAAGCACCAGCCCCCTCTCCTTCGCGACTTCAGTGATCACCATCTGGGCTATCGCGGGAGTCACACTGTGCGCCGGCAACCCCACTGCGCGATCATCTGCAAGACTTGCTGCGGGAACCTCGTGAAGCGCGACCATCGACTCCACCACAGTCCGGTATCCGGTCATCGGATGGCGCTGGGAGCGGCGCACCGGTAGAAGACACTTCTCGCGATTGAGCGGCTCGCGAAACATCCCACTCGCCCAACTGGACGCGGCCGCATTTGGCTTCCCAGGCCTGACAATCACCGTAGGGAGCCTCACGGAGCGCCCGTCGAAGAATCCTTTCCGGGAGTAGTCGTTCACCAGCAGCTCGCAGATCGCCTTGGTCATTCCGTAGGTGGTTTGCGGCGTGAGCTTCGTGCGATCCGTGTTCGGGTTCTCCATCGCTTCGCCCCCAAAGCACGCGATACTGCTCGCAAAGACCACACGGGCACTGCCCTGAAGCGCCCTCGCCGCTTCAAAAACATTCCTGCCGCCATCGAGATTCACTCTGAGGGCGTCGTCAAAATGGAGTTCGCATTCGCCGCTGACCATCGATGCGAGATGAAAGATTGATGTGCCCTTGTTTGCTCCAACGCAGGCGCGCACCACCTCCGGATCGGAGATGTCGCCCGCGACTTCCCGCACCCGCGGATCGTCGAAGTGCAGCGCAAAACGCGCATCGAGCAGCACGATCTGCTCGATGGGCTCCCTACGCCCTGATCCACTGGTGAGCTCGCCGACTTCCAGAAGTTTTTTGCAAAGCTGGGATCCGAGAAACCCGCCGCCGCCAGTGATGATGACATTCATGTTCGCTCCGAGGGATGTTTTGGTTAGGTTGCGGCGCTCACACACCGGCAAAATGAAAATGAACACCGCACTGCAATCCCTCAAGATTGGATTTATCGGACTTGGCAACATGGGGGCACCCATGGCACGGCACCTTCACAACGCGGGAGCCTCGGTACAGGTGTGGAACCGCAGCCCGGGGCCCGCACTCGCAGCACAGGATGCGGGAATGAAGCGCGCAGAGAATCTGAGCGTGCTTGCGGAGGAAGTCGGAGACGGTGTGATCTGCTTGAACCTCACCACCACCGATGTTGTGCGCGAGGTGGTGTTCGGCGCAGACGGACTCGCGCCAAAACTGCATCCCGGAGCGCTGATGATCGACTTTGGCACGACGGGCGTTCCTGAAACGCGCGAATTTGCTGGGAAGTTCCAATGGGTCGACGCGCCAGTTTCCGGCGGGCAGCTCGGCGCAGAAGCGGCAAGCCTGACAATTATGGCGGGCGGGGCTAAAGACGCATTTGAACGCGCGCTTCCGGTGCTGCGCACCGTGGGAGCGCGGGTCACGCACATGGGCGACTCGGGAGCGGGCCAGGTCACCAAACTCGCGAACCAGCTTATTGTGGCACAGACCATCGATGCCGTCGCCCAGGCCATACGCCTGGCTGAACTCTCCGGCGTGAACCCAGCTCTGGTTCGCGAGGCGCTGCTCGGCGGGTTTGCCGAAAGCCGTATCCTCGATCTGCACGGTCGACGCATGGTTGAGCGAAACTTCGCCCCCGGGGGCCGAGCAGAGCTGCAACTCAAGGACGTTCGACTCATCTGCGAACTTGCAAAATCCGTCGGATTGGAATCGCCGACACTCCAAAACTGCCGCAACCAGTGGGAACACTTTGTGCACGAGGCGGGCCACGGCAACCTCGATCACTCGGGACTTTTCAAACTCTACGAGTAGGCCGCAGCCATCCCTTGAGATCCCTAGCGCAGCCCCGCATTCATCGGCAACGCATCAGGAATGCATCACCTGGCCGCCATCTACATTGATGGTCTGTCCCGTGACATTTCGCGCATGCTCTGAGGCGAGGTAAACGGCCATCGCACCAAATTCCGGCGGAGTCTGCCAGCGTCCGAGCGGCGCAAGCTTGGCAATTTTAGCGCGCCCCCACTCATCGTACGACTGGCGCTCCGATTCGCTTAACCGCTCCTGCCCCGCCCGCCAAACCGACTCGTTCAAATCCGTTTTCACCATGCCTGGTGAAAGCGCGTTCACCCGCACTCCAAAGGGCGCAAGATCCTTGGCCGCGCACTGGACAAAATTGATCAACCCAGCCTTGGCAGCACTGTACGGCGGGTCCGTGGGCGAACCGATCTGCCCCGCAACCGACACCAAAAACAGCATGGACCCAAGACCGCGCTCCGCCATCCGAGGCGCGAACGCATGCGCAACGTTGACCGCTCCAATCAAATTGATTTCAAGCACCCGCGCCCAATCAGTGGGCGAGAGATTCCAGAACGGGAATCCAAACTTCCCGGAGCCGACTCCGACGCAAAACACGACATGATCTGGATTCGAGATGGTTTCCGCGAAACCGCGCACCTCCTCGAAAACGGTCACATCGCCCTCCACAAGCGAGGCGCCTGCAAAGGGGTTCTTCGGATCGGCAGATCGGTCGAATCCGTGAACAACGGCGCGTTCGTCAACGAAAGCACGCACAATCGCCGCTCCGATGCCCCGTGCGGCACCGAACACGGCTACGTTTTGACCGGCAAGGTTCATCTCCATAATCAGTCGGTTTTGGTGTTGGATAATTTGTGACTGCAGGAGCAGCCGAGCTCGACAAAAGACTCGCAAAGCGG
>JBILKY010000291.1:0-4736 GCA_044376395.1 Chthoniobacteraceae bacterium
GCCTGCTTCGCTCAGCGTAAAAGCCGGAGCGGCCGCGTCCTTCAGTGTTGCTGTTTCCAACGAAACGGGCGTCTCCTATCAGTGGTTCAGGAACGGAGCAGTCATTGCTGGCGCGACCGGCAAGGTGCTTTCCATCCCCTCCGCTCAGCTCGCAAATGCCGGCAGCTACAATGTCAACGTGTCCAACGCCGGCGGCTCCACCCCAAGCGCCAACGCGGTGCTAAGTATTGTCGCAGTCGTTCCCGCTCCAGTAATCACCCAGCAACCCGTCTCGCTAAGTGTTAAAACCGGGGCGGCCGCATCCTTCAGCGTCGCTGTTTCCAACGAAGCGGGCGCCTCGTACCAGTGGCTCAGGAACGGGGTTTCCATTCTGGGAGCCAAGGGAAAATCCTTTGCGCTTGTATCGGCGCGCGTCACCGATGCCGGGGTTTATCTGGTGAACGTCACCAACCCCGGAGGCACGGCCCAGAGTGCAAAAGCAACCCTCGAGGTCACCACTACCGATACGCCGCAGACAAAGACGATTTATGTTTCAGCCGCAGGCAGCGATGTGAGTGGAACAGGTACTTCACAGCTGCCTTTCGCAAGCATTCAAAAGGGCCTGGATGCTGCTGCATCAGGTGAAATTGTCAGCGTCGCAGGTGGAACGTATAAAACAAAGCCGCTGGACTTTCGAAAAAAGGGAATCCAACTCATCGCCTCGGAAGGATCCAGCAAGACCTTTGTTGATTTTGGCAAAGAGATGATTGCGACCATTACAAAGCCCGCCGCTGGCGAAATTTTGATCCAAGGATTCACATTCCTGAATGCCTACAGAAACAACCCGAAAGATTGGGGCGCCGCTGTTCTCCTTGATTTAGGCGACACATCAGCCGTCGTGGACAGCTGCGTGTTCAGGGACAACGCGGCGGATGGCACATTCCACTCAGGCACCTCTTCTGCATTCCTGATCTCCACCTCCGGCGGCGAGGCAGTGGTGCGCAACTGCTTAATCCATAAAAACCGACTCAAGTCCGGAGATAACGCGGCTGCCGCGGCAATCTTTTCGGGCCACTTCAAGAGCATTGAAAATTGTACGGTTGCAAACAACACGCTGGATGCGCTGATGACCAACTGGGGGTTCTTCATCGTGAAATCTCTCCTGCGGGTTTACCACACCGACGCAACGACCAGTGTCGTCAACTGCATCTCGTGGAACAACCAGATCTCAGTGATCGGAGATAGAAAAGAGATTTACCCGCGCAAAACCGCCATCGAGGTTCCCTCATCCTCCTACAGCATTTCTGAAAACGTGGTTGCTGGAACTGGAAACCTGTCGAAAGACCCGCTGTTCAACAACGCACAGGCAAACGACTACTCGCTCCAAAAACTGTCGCCCGCACGAAATTCCGGCGATCCAAACTCCCGGAACAACGCCGATGGGTCCCGGGCTGACATGGGGGTGCGTGTGATGCCACCCGTGACGACTCCACCGGCGCCCTCCGGCTTTGTCCTTGTGTCTGGCGGTAGTCTGCCTTCCTCCTCGGGGCTTGGAGCGGTGAGCGTTTCAACCTTTTATATTGGTAAAACAGAAGTGACTTGGAGCGAATGGAAGGCGGTGCGTGCGTGGGCAGTTGCAAATGGATATTCCGATTTGGCGAACATCGGAACAGGCGACAGCGAAAAAAACCCTGTGACAGACGCGAATTGGTATGATGTCGTGAAATGGTGCAATGCACGGAGTCAAAAAGAGGGGAAAACTCCCGTCTACACGGTGAAGGGGGCGGTTTATAAATCAGGCGTATCTCTCCCTGAGGTGAACACATTGGCGAACGGCTACCGTTTACCAAGCGAAAGGGAATGGGAATTCGCGGCTCGAGGAGGCACGCAAACCAAGGGTTATCCATACAGTGGGAGTCAAAATTTGAATACCGTGGGATGGTATGGAGACAACTCGGGAAACCTCATTCATGAGGTGGCAACAAAATCCGCCAACGAGTTGGGGATATCGGATATGAGCGGAAATGTGTGGGAGTGGTGCTCTACCGGTTGGCAATCGGCGTTGGACCGAGTAATTCGCGGAGGCGACTGGGCAACCAATCCGGGAAACTGCACGGTCGACAATCGTTATAGCTATTCTCCACTGGTCCGAGACTACAGCGTAGGATTCCGAGTCGTCTTGAGCTCTATTCCCTAAGGCTGCTGGCAGCGGATGCTGAACCAGGGCTTCACAGGGTTGTTTGGCTCTGAAGCCGCTCCCGCTTCACAGCGGCTTGCCTCCTTTGCGGATTCGCCGTCCACCATCCCGCCTTGCGGAAATAATGATAAGCATGATAAGAATTCGCTTTTGCCCCGTTTCCCCCAACTCGCGCACGCGTCATCGTCGCGGGGCGCGCGGATAGCAGGCTGCGATCGTTGAAACCCAACGGCGCTTACTCGGCAAGGAAGACATTTGGACTAACCCAGCCCCCCGAAAACCATTCACCCGAAACAAAAGCAGTAATCGGTCATTAAAACACACAAACCCTAGCGGAAACTTCCAGCTCAAGTTTGACCAACCTCATAGCAGGAGTTTCCTTTTTTGCCCGGTTTCCGCAGCTCGCGCGCGCGGTATCGTCGCGGGGCGCGCTCAATGCTTGTCCCGGCGCCTCTGAATGCACGTGACCCCCGCATTCGGGCTGAAGCAAAACACGGGCGTGGGTGAGCTTCGGCGTCAGACTCCTCCAGAAAAACGTTTCCTGTGAAAGGAAGCGTTGACGTCAATCAGGCTGTACGGCATGCTGTCCATATGGACGCGATCACGTACACGTCAGCTCGTGAGAATCTGGCATCGACCATGGACCGAGTCTGCAATGACCACTCTCCTGTCATCATTACAAGAAATAGAGATCAATCCGTCGTCATGCTTTCCCTAGAAGACTTTGAAGCACTCGAAGAAACTGCATACTTGCTACGCTCTCCGGCTAATGCAAAGCGTCTTCTGGACTCCATTCATTCCTTAGAAAATGGACAAGGTATCACACGATCCATTGATCTTAATTCGTGAATCTAACATTCTCTCCCCAAGCTTGGGAAGATTATGCCTTCTGGCAATCCTCGGATTCAAAGACCATTAAAAGAATCCACGAACTCTTAAAAGATATAATCCGAAATCCTCATTCCGGTATTGGCAAACCGGAACCACTTAAACACGCCTTTCGTGGATACTGGTCTCGCCGAATAGATTCCGAACATAGGATCATATACAAAGCGGTGGAGGGCGGCATTCTCATCGCTCAGCTCAGGTATCATTACGACGCATAGACGGGACTGTGGGGCAGTTTGAATAATAAACCCTTTCTTGGCCGCGGCGAACCACTGCATGGAGCGCTTCATCTCTGCGGTCATTAATGACGATGGCGGTGCCTCAAAATGCACCTTGGGATTGTGCAGTGGGCCTGTGCAGTGGGCCAGACCCGACCTGCATGGGATCGGAGCCGGTGCGGTAGTTGCCGCTGTCGGCGAGATAGCGACTGCCATTCATGAGTGATTCGTGCCCGCGGAACAAGACAGCGTGGCGCACGGGCGCACGGGCGCACGGAGTTCCCGATAGAGTTCCACCATCATCCGGGCAATGCCTTGCTCGGCAGGTGGGATTTTGCGATTGTCCGTAGAGAGGCCGAACTTGCGACGGATGGAAGATTCCAGGCTAGCTTTTCTTTTTCTTCTCCTTGGTGGGAGGAGTCGGTGCTTTCACGACGGCGAGTTCCGCGTCTTCCAACTTCCCGTCGTTGTTGGTGTCGAGAGCCTTCAGAGCGGTTTCACCAGCGTCGAAAGCCTTCTTGATTTCAGCCTTCTCGGCATCCTCAAAAACGCCGTTTTGATTCACGTCAAACTTCGCGCAACCATACGTTCCAGAACTCGTTTCAGGCGCTTTCTTTTTGTCCTTCGCCTGAAGGGCATTCGGCGAGATGAGGATCGCAGCGGCAATGAGGAATGGGGGAAGTATTTTCATAGGGGTTACTTGGTGGGGAGATTCTGCCGCACGCAGCTAAAAACGGCAACACCCTAGAGTGCAGTTGCATGCACTTTTATGATACGGCCAGAGATTCTGCTCGGTGCGATCCCCCCGCGCGCTAAATTGCGGAATACCCAAACTTTTGCCTCGCCCGCGGGTTTTGTTTGGGAGTTTTTAGTTGAGTGAACGCCCCGCACCAGCCATCCCAGCCGCCAGCCCCCACCCGTCGCGGCGGTGGCGCGACGTTTTACGGGGTCCTCACGCTCATCACAGCGGGCGCCGGCGTCGCGTTCTGGCTCGGGGTACTCCCGAAACAGGCGCGGCTCGAGGAGGCCCGCGAGGTGTCGCGGGACTTGTCCGTGGTTCGCGTACGCACGGCGAAACCCGCACCCGCGCAGGAGGCGAAGGAATTGAGCCTTTCGGGGGAGTTAAAGCCCGTGACCGAGGCGTCAATCCTCGCTCGGGTCAGTGGTTATGTGCGCTCGTGGAAGGCCGATCTCGGCGATCACGTGCAAGAGGGACAAGTGCTCGCTGAACTGGACACGCCCGAGCTTCAACGAGAGATCGCCCGCGCCCGCGCCCAAATCGCCGTCTGCGAGGCGGCGCGGAACCTTTCCGAAAAGACCGCGAACCGCTGGAGGGAGCTTCTCAAGGCAAAGACCGCCTCTGCGCAGGAGGCGGACGAGAAGGACGCGGATTTTCAGCTCAGGATCGCGGCGCTTGAAGCCGCCAAGGCGGACTTGAACCGACTCGAGGAAAT
>JBILKY010000072.1:0-14088 GCA_044376395.1 Chthoniobacteraceae bacterium
ATAGGGCTGCAATGTCGATCGATGATCCGGATGCGGTCAGAAGACAATTGCAGGATCTCGATTTTGACGTGTTGGTGAACTGTGCCGCTCTCACGAACGTCGATTACTGCGAGACGCACAGGGAGGAGGCGTTTCGAATCAATGCCCAGTCTGTCGGGGCGATGGCTGAGGCATGCGTTCAAAAGAAGGCTCGATTGATTCATATCAGCACGGATTACGTGTTTGACGGCAGCGGGAGGTGGCCATACTCGGAGTCTGATGCACCGCAACCGATCAGCGTGTATGGCGAGTCAAAGCTTGCGGGCGAAGAGTTCGCGCTTGGGGCGTCCCCGGGGAACTGGGTTATCCGAGTCTCATGGGTCTTTGGTCCGGACAGGATCAGCTTTGTTGACCAAGTGATCCTGAGGGCGCTCAAGGAGGAGCGTGTGGAGGCCGTTGCAGATAAGTGGGCTACGCCGACCTACACTCTGGATGTGTGCGCGGCTTTGTGGCCTTTCCTTCGGGAAATCGAGGGGGGAGGCGTGGTTCACGTAAGCAACGCGGGGGGGTGCTCCTGGCAGGAGTACGGCCAGCACGCGCTGGACTGCGCGCTCGAGGCGGGGTGCGTGCTGAAAGCGAAGGTTGTCGGGGCGCTAAAGATGGCTGAATTGAAGGCGTTTGTGGCTAAACGGCCGGTTTACAGTGCGATGGCCACTCAAAAGCTCGCGGCCTTGACGGGCATCGAGCCAAGGGACTGGCGGGAATCCGTGCGGGAGCACGTCTTCGACATGGCTGGGCGGGGCGCTTTTCGGGCGGCATGCGATTAATGCAATAAACGCCTTGTTGTTGGGGTGTTCGGCGCAAGTTTGATTTGGCTGCGAGTTAATTCTAGCGCTTGTCAAATGCATGAGAGTTAGGGATGGTTTCTGATTACAGATGAAAAACGCGATCTTAGTGTCCGCCGACCCGCACTGGCGGGCAGTCATGGAGGGTACCTTGATGGGGCGCGGTTGGAACGTCGCCAGCATCGAGGCCCTGACCCGCGGGGATGTTCCTGCGGACAAAAGCGTGCAGGCAATTCTGATTGATTCGGTCTCGGTTCCTCTGGCCGCGATCAACGAATGGTTGGGTTCCTCGGATACAAAAACCAAAGTGCCTGTGGTGATTGTTCCAAGCTTGGCGTCTGCAGACGATTTTGCCGATGTGTTAGAAAAGGATCCCGTGGACGTCTCCAAGCAGTCAGGGGTGAAGGTGACGTTCTGGGGCGTCAGGGGTTCGATCCCGTCTCCGGGGCCATCCACGGCCTTCTACGGGGGCAACACATCGTGTGTAGAACTGACGGCGGACGGGGAAACCATTATTCTGGACGCGGGCAGCGGGATCCGTGCGTTGGGCGAGAAGCTCATTAATGAAGCACATGGCAAGCCCCTCAACATGCATTTGCTCATTACGCACACGCATTGGGATCATATTCAGGGGTTGCCCTTTTTCCGTCCGGCTTACGTGCCTACAAACCACCTTCGGGTGGTGGGTTACGAGGCGGTGCGACACAATCTTGCCGACGTGCTCGCAATGCAGATGGATTCCTCGTACTTCCCGATTTCGATGGCAGACATGCCTGGGCACCCCGAGGTTGAAGAGGTCGGCGCCCGTTTTGAGTGCGGCCCGGTTGGAGTGGAGGCTTTTTTCACAAACCACCCCGGGATGTGCGCTGGATTTCGTTTTGAAACCTCGGCTGGGGGAGTCGTCTACATTTCTGACAACGAGCTCAACCATGATGGTCAAGCAACGCATCTGCCGCGGGAGACCGTGGGGCATCTGAGGGAGCGTCTGGCCTCCACAGTCGCGGGTTGCAGGCTGCTTATCCACGATGCCCAGTACACGAAGGAAGAATACAAGAACCGCGTGGGCTGGGGACATTCCTGCGTCGAGGACATCACGGAACTCGCGGCACTTGCAGAAGTCGAAAAACTGGTTTTATTCCACCACGACCCGACTCGCGATGACGCGGGGGTGAATATGATGCTCAAAAAAGCAAGGGACATCGTGAAGGCAAATGGCTGGAGCTTGCAGGTCGAGGCCGCCAGGGAAGGGAATTCGATCTGTCTGTAATTCGGGCCAGCCTCGGTGGCATCCTGACCAGACCTAATCTTTAGTGACGGGATCGAATCATGAAGATCCTTGACCGTTACGTGGGGTGGCAGTTGACGGTGTCGACTTTTGTCGCTGTTTCTGTGTTGAGCGTAGTTTTGGTTTTGGGGAACGCGTTCAAGCAGCTCTTCGAACTGTTGATCAACAAGAATGCGCCCTTCGAGCTCGTTCTCACGTTTCTGAACTACATCCTGCCGTTCTCGCTCACGTACACCCTCCCGTGGGGGTTTTTGACTGCGGTGCTTCTCGTGTTCGGTCGGATGTCTGCTGAGTCGGAGTTGATCGCCCTCCGCTCCAGTGGAGTTGGTTTTATGCGAATCGCCAAGATGGCCGGGATTATTGCGCTTGTTTGCGCCGGCATCTGTTTTTGGATCAATGTGGATTTCGCGCCCAGAGCGCAGGCAACCTACAAAAAAGCGCTTTACGAACTGGCGATCCACAAGCCGCTTTCAATGTTTGAGAGTGACCGGGTCATTGACAGCTTTCCGGGACACAAAATTTACATCGAACGAAGTGACGGTCAGCAGCTGTTTAACCTGCTGGTGTTTGAATTGGATGCGAATAATGATCCCAAAAAAGTCATCTTTGCGCGTCGCGGGCTCTTGCACACAGACATCCCCAATCGGAGGCTTTTGCTCGAGATTTTTGATGCCCGCTATGAAGAGCGCGACCACTTAAATGCTCAGGCGCTTTCGAAGATCCGGCAGGGGATCACCATGCAGCGCAGCACAATTCCGATTTCATTGCAGGAGCTGTTTGAGAAAAATCAAAACAAGCGAACACTGAGTGCGTTTACCATTCGCGAACTGATGGCCAACATCGACGCTGGGGTGCAGGCTCCAGAGACGGCTGCGCCGCTTTCAGCACGCAGCGCTTCAGAGTTGTCCGAGATGCGGACGGAATTCAGCCGCAGGTTCGCCTTCTCGCTCGCCTCGGTGGCACTCGGACTGATCGCGCTTCCCTTGGCCGTGAGTGCCCAACGGAAGGAAACCTCCGTGGGCTTCCTTCTGAGCCTGATCGTGGCGTTCAGTTACTTTTTCCTGATGCTCACTGTCGGTTGGGTGAAGGGCAAGCCTGCCTGGCACCCCGAATGGCTGATATGGATGCCTGACGCTGTTTTTCTAACGCTCGGGGTTTTCATGCTCAGGAGGCTCTCCACCCGCTGAGTCCACTTGTTGAGACGCTTTGATGACCTGCGCCGGCCCGGCGCGCGGGTCCGCTCCCGCATCGAGTGCATCTTCGAGTGCATCTACTACCCGGCGCTCGCCGTTGTGATCGCATTAAGATTTCACAACGGCGCACGCGGGTTGCGTTTTGTCAGCTTTTTCTTATCGGGCGTCCAGTTCGTCGTTCCACGCCGCGATCAAGTCTTTCTCGGACTCAAAAAGTGCATCCGTTGAATCGAGGATTTCGATGGCATCAATCGTGTCGCCTTGCTTGATCTTGTCCACCACATCTTGGCCAGTAGTCACCTCTCCGAACACCGCGTGTTTTCCATCCAAGTGCGGCGTTGGCACGTGCGTGATGAAAAACTGGCTTCCATTCGTATTCGGACCGGCATTCGCCATCGAAAACATCCCCGGCTTGGAGTGTTTCAGCGACTTGTCGATTTCGTCCGGAAAGCGGTACCCAGGGCCGCCGCGGCCTGTGCCGGTCGGATCTCCGCCTTGGATCATGAAGTCTTTAATGACCCGGTGGAACGTGACGCCGTTGTAGAACCCGCGTTTTGCGAGGTTGAGAAAATTTGAGGTGGTAATTGGGACTTTTGACGCAAACAGCGTGGCTTCAATCGGTCCGCTTGAGGTTTTAAGAATAATTCGGATGTCTTCCATTGGGCACACCCTAGCTGTGGATTCGGCGCAGGGAAATAAAGTCCGGCGGTCCGCGCAAATTAACGGAGCAAAATCGGAATATTTCCGCGTGACAAACAATGCCGGTTCAAGGTATTCGGCCCCATGGGTAAAAACATCTTCCTTTCTCAGTTAGTGCTCTTGGTCTTGGGGATAGCGTCCCACGCAATCGCGCAGTCGGCTCCGGCGGCTCCGGCGGCTCCGGCGACCGCGCCGGCGGCTGCACCCGCTGCGCCGGCTGCGGTTCCCGCGCCGCAACCGGCGGTAAAGGAGGTCGCGGTTTTGAAAACCTCGAAGGGGGAGGTGGTGCTGGAGTTTTGGGACGATGTGGCTCCAAAAACTGTTGAGAATTTCAAGAAACTTGCGCGCGATGGATTTTACAACGGCACGGCATTCCATCGAATCGCGAAGGGATACATCATCCAGGGGGGAGATCCATTGACCAAGGATCCCGCGAACGAAGATAGCTTTGGGAGAGGTGGGCCGGGACACAGCATCAAAGCTGAACTCAACCCGAGGAAGCACGAGCGCGGCGTGATTTCGATGGCGAGACGCGCGAATGACTTGGATTCAGCGGGATCGCAGTTCTTTCTCTGCTTGGGCGCGGCACCCGCTTTGGATGGCGGGTACACAGCTTTCGGACGGCTGATCAAGGGGCAGGACGTGCTCGATAAAATTGGAGAGACTCCTGTCACACGCGATCGGATTGGTGAGATGAGCAAGCCGATGGAGCGTGTTGTGCTGGAGAGCGTGACGATCACGCCGGCGCCTTAACATGTTTCGACACGCGGTTGTCACAGGCGCTCGGGAGTTGCGATTACTGGACGACCGAGGGATTGGCGCGCGGCTTGCCTTTGGTTGAGGGATGCGTTTAACGTTTTGAAAAGGGGGCCGCATATTTTAGGTGGGGCTCACCTCTCATGTTTTATGTCTACCCATCCCAAAAGCGTGAAGGTTGGCCTTGTCCAGATGACTTGTGCCGCCGACTTGAATGAGAATTTGCAAAAGGCTGTGCAGCGCGTTCGCGAGGCCGCTGCCATGGGGGCGCAGATTGTTTGCCTGCAGGAATTGTTCACCTCACAGTATTTTTGCCAGGTTGAAGACCACAAATACTTCGCGTTCGCGGAAGAGATCCCCGGGCTTTCAACGAATTTGTTGTGCGCGCTCGCTGCCGAGTTGGAAGTAGTGATTGTCGCCTCGCTGTTTGAGCGGCGCACTGCTGGCCTCTATCATAATACGGCTGCTGTTATAGACGCTGATGGAAGTTATCTTGGGAAGTATCGGAAAATGCACATTCCGGACGACCCTCTCTTCTACGAGAAATTTTATTTCACCCCTGGTGATCTCGGCTTCAAGGCGTGGAAGACTCGTTATGCGACGATTGGCGTATGCATCTGCTGGGACCAATGGTACCCGGAGGCCGCCAGACTCACGGCGCTGCGCGGGGCCCAGATTCTGTTCTATCCGACAGCGATTGGATGGCATCCGTCTGAAAAGTCCGAGCATGGCGAACGCCAACACGGTGCGTGGGAGACTATCCAGCGCAGTCATGCCGTGGCCAACGGTTGTTACGTGGCGGTCCCAAATCGAGTCGGGCACGAGGCGCCTGATGGCGGTCCGGGACTTGAGTTTTGGGGGCAGAGTTTTGTCGCTGATTTTTCAGGGCAGATTATGAAAAAAGCCTCTTCGACGGCAGAGGAGATTCTGGTGGTGGATTTGGACCTAGATGCCCTCGACACCCAGCGAACACACTGGCCATTCTTCCGCGACAGGCGTATTGATGCTTACGAGGGCATCAATCAAAGATTCCTGGAGGGAAGCGATGTTTGAGCAGCGTGGTCCCGCAGATGCAGTGCCGGCCTCGCTCGGATACCGGATGCCCGCCGAGTGGGAAACGCATGCGGCGACATGGCTTTCGTGGCCGCGGCCGGATGGGATTTCTTTCCCCGATGCCTATGAACGGGTGATGCCCGCGTTCGCTCGCATGGTGGACGCGTTGTCTGACTCCGAGCCCGTTTGTATTAACGTTTGGGATGCTGCTCATGAGTCGGAAGTGCGCAGGCAACTCTCGCGGTGTGGGGCGCGCGACGGGCATGTCCGCTTTTACACGCATCCCGCCTACGAACCTTGGTGCCGCGACCACGGGCCTGTCTTTATTAAGAGCCCAATCCAGCAGGCGCCGGCGGTCGTCGATTGGGGATACAATGCGTGGGGCGGGAAGTATCCTCCATGCGACCTCGACGACGAGGTGCCTACGAAAATCGCGCGTTTGCTTGAACTGCCGGTGTACGCGCCCGGGATTGTCATGGAGGGGGGATCAATTGATGTGAATGGCAGGGGCACCCTCCTGACGACTCGGAGCTGCCTCTTAAACCCGAATCGAAACCCTCACCTTTCTCAGTCACAGATCGAGGGGTATTTGCGGGATTACCTTGGGGTGTCGAACATCTTGTGGCTGGGGGACGGGATCGAGGGGGATGACACCGACGGGCACGTCGACGACATCACGCGGTTTGTGAGCGAGACCTTGGTGCTGACTGTCACCGAAAATGATCCGGAGGATGCGAATCACATTCCGCTTAAAGAGAATCTCGACGCGTTGCGCCACATGCAGCTTGAGGATGGTGCTCTGCTCAACGTTTCCGAGCTGCCGATGCCATCTCGGATTGAGCGTGATGGGCTGCGGCTGCCAGCGAGTTACGCGAATTTTTATATCGCGAACAGCGTGGTGCTTCTTCCGGTTTTTTCGGATGCGCGAGATCCTGAGGCGATTGCAAAGCTCAGCGCCGCGTTTCCATCGCGGAGCATTGTTCCGATCGACTGCACGGAATTGATCTGGGGACTGGGCGCATTTCACTGCCTGACCCAGCAGCAACCGGCTTGAGTGAAGATGGCCTCCGATCCGAGGTGCTTGATTTGTGGGCGCGGGGCTTTTTTGCTTTCTATGAATGCGAATTTGGAGAGTGTGTTACGGCATGGCGCGAAATGAAGCAATCACCCTTGGCCATTCGCCAGACCCCGACGATGCGTTTATGTTTTTCGCGCTTGCGGAGAACAAAATCGACACGGAGGGCTGGAGTTTTGAGCACATTCTCCAAGATATCCAAACGCTCAATGAACGGGCGACTCGCGGGGAGTTGGTGGTTTCCGCGATTTCGATACACGCCTACGCTTACGTGTTGGACAAATACGCGCTGCTTCCTTGCGGTGCGAGCATGGGGGATGGGTACGGGCCCATGCTTGTCGTCAAGAAGGGGACAAACTTTCCCCACAAACAAGAGGACATTGCGTCTTGGTTGCAGGAAAAACTCATCGCGGTCCCTGGGCTGATGACAAGCGCATTCCTCACGCTGCGTTTATTTATCCCTTCCTCGCGGCATGTGGTTGTGCCTTTCGATGAAATTTTCGCTGCGCTTCGTGACGGAAAAGCTGACGTTGGACTGATCATTCACGAGGGTCAGTTGACCTACGAAGCAGAGGGTTTTGATAAAGTGCTGGATCTGGGTGAATGGTGGAAAGCGGAAACGGGACTTCCGCTGCCTCTGGGAGGGAATGTCATCCGGAAGGATTTTTCACCTCAAGAACGCAGCAGCATTAACCGGGTGTTGAGGAACAGCATTGAATACGGATTGCAGAACCGCCCAGCCGGTGTGGCGCACGCACTGCCTCTGGGCAGGGGACTGGACTCCGCTTTGGCGGATCAGTTCATCGGCATGTATGTCAACGATTTCACCCTCGATTACGGGGACGTTGGCAGACGGGCGATACGGGAGTTTCTGTCGAGGGCTCACAAGGCGGCTTTAATTCCAGACCCGGTTGAATTGGAGTTTGTCGAGTAACACTGCCGATGCGGCGCCGGTGGGGCGCGGGAAAGGTCTGGATCGCGGGACGGCGGGTTGGTATCAAAGCCGCATGGAAATAAGGGTCTTGGTTTCTGTCGCAGGCAAAGCTTTAGGATGTGTGCTCCCTTCGAGAAGCGCTGCAAGATTGGTTTTTCCGGTTTTATGCCTTCTCTGTGCGTGCGCGAGTGCGTTGGCTGCGGTCCCTAGGTTTCCGACGCCAGAGACGTATCACGCGAATGGTTCCCAAAAGTACATGGACGATGCGGTGGCGTTTTTGAAAGCATCACCCGAGTCTGTGTATGCGCCTCGGGTGGCTTTCGATGCGCTGATTCATGCGAAAAAGCGCGGTAGTCCGGCGGGCTTGGAGGCTGATCTCGAGGCCCTGTTGCTTCTTGATTACCCGGACTCACTTCACGGGGGGTATTACTTGAGAACGTTGGCTGAGCCAAAGGTTGCCCGACAGACTTTGGAAGCTCTCATCAGCCGTGACTTGAAAAAGCCGAGAGCCGACTTTCATCAAAAATTCGCGGGTTTGCTTCGCAGATTTCTCAAGGAGTGTGGAGACGAATTGATTGAGGATAGTGGATTTGCTTTGAAAACGATTGTGATTCTTGAGCAAGCCGATGCCGCGGAGTTGAGGCGGGACGTGCTTGAGAGTTTCGAAGGGCAGTTGAAGCCTGCGGATTCTGAATACGCGTTCTCCAAGCAGGCGACGGATGCTGGTCTGCCGACGGTGGATCGTGTCTTGGCTCTTCACGAACACGCCCTCGACAAAAATCGGACGGCACGAAGTTTGCGGGATCTACTTTTGCGGAAGTTGCCGGAGGCCGATGCGGTTTCCTCGAAGATGAGGTTTGTCCGGGCGGAGTCGCTGATCCAACGCAGGCTAATTGAGAAGGCACTCGAGGAGTATGATGCGGTGAAGGCCGATGATCTGGGTGACAAGGAGTGGTGGCTGAAGAGTTGGTGCGAGGCGCGCATCGGTAAGTTCCCGGAAGCAAAGCGGGGCATTGACGAGCTGCGGGGTCGTTTTCCCAAAAGCGATTACATCGCGCTGCTGTCTGAGGTTGTCGACAATCTGTCAGCCGGCGCGAAACGGACTGACGATTATGCAAAAGCCTTAGGCCAGATAGTTGACTGTGCTTCCAAGCGTACTGATTCCTTTCACGTGATGATCAAACACTCGCGCTCGGAGCAAGGCAAGGGAACGGTTGTTTTCTTGGATTACTCGAGTCCGCAAAATGAGTTTTCAACAAAGATGTGCGATCTTGATTTGAAGGTGATGGCTGGGTTTCGCTCCACGCCCAAGGAGGTCGTTGCATTCGCGGATGGGTGGGGCTGCATGCGACGGTTCGCGGAGTCTGGATTCGTTCCCGTGCCTGTGGTCAGTCTTGTTCTTGATGAGAATGGAAACAGTTTCCATTTCCGCACC
The DNA here is from genome assembly GCA_044376395.1 of Chthoniobacteraceae bacterium. Lineage (GTDB taxonomy): Bacteria > Verrucomicrobiota > Verrucomicrobiia > Chthoniobacterales > Chthoniobacteraceae > Chth-196. Next base: position 9,255 of record JBILKY010000072.1, read on the forward strand.
AAAAGCTTTCCTTTCGGAGCGCCAATCCCGAGCCCGCTTCTCGATGTTCCATGGTTCGCAGACGCCGAGCATCAGGCGAAGGCTGTTCGGTACTTTGAAAAGGAGGGAATGTGCTTTGCGCCTATCAAAGAAAGTTCGGCTGGTCGCACATTAAGGTGCATCTGGCCGTCGGTTGCCGGCCCGAAACCGGCAGAGTGGGTTCTCGAGGTTTCCAGCGAAGGTCGGTTGTTGAAAGTTCAGTCCGATGACTGTACTTGGGAGTTTCGGTCTGGAATGTCTTTGAACGAGCCATTCGATGCACCGGTTTGGCCGGATCTTCCGATTCGTGAGGGAGACGGGTCTGAAGCAGCATTCATAGAAGTTTTCATGAATGTGGTGAAGGCCGTTTTATAGGCGGTTCGTGCGACCTCCCGGTGTGGGCGAGTACGCCTAGGCTTCGGTGAAAGGGCCGGCTCCTTGCTGGCGGAGTTTTTCTCTCAATTTGACGCCGTCGATGAGTGCGACTTCCGTACGCGTGTTCACCCCTAGCGCGGCGGCAACTCCCGCAGCTTCTCCCATTGCCATGGCGGTAGCTGTGACACGAGTGGATGCGTGCGCCCCGCGAGTCGCGCTGTGGCAGCGTCCGGCGACAAGAAGGTTGCTTATCCCATTTGGCAAAAGTGACCGATAGGGAATGTCGAAAGGCTCAGGCTGGACTTTTTTCGGATCAAAGTCGTTCGCGCTCCCTGAAACTGTCTTGTTCGGATGCAAGTCGAGGTACCAGCAGCCCGTGGCGATTGAATCGTCAAAACGGCGGGAGCTCATCAAGTCATCTTCGCTCAAAACGTGGCGTCCGATGATTCTACGCGATTCTCTGACACCAATCCACGGATAGGCCTCCATGAAGTAAGCATCCTTAAATCCGGGAACGTCTTTCTTCCATGCTCTAAACATCGCATGCGCGTCTGAACGGCCTTGGATCTCGGCGCGCGACAAGTCAGACGCATTCGTTGGGTCGGCCGGTACCCGGACTCCGTGGACATACACCTCGTTTTTTCCAAACAGAAACATGACGCCCGGACCATAGTAGAGCGGCAGTTCCCCTCGGTCTTGGGCGGCCTTGAGCGCGGCGCGGCACTCGGAGCTTAGCGATGGGCCGGGCGTGACATTGTTGATTCGGAAATGAAGCGTGAGCGGCTGAACCTCTGAATTTTGTTCGAATGCTGCCCCGCCCCATGCTGCAACATCCGCATCGCCGGAGCAGTCGATCACGGTTTTTGGTTTGATCAGCACGAGGCCGTCCTTGTTTGCGATCGTTACGCTTTCAATCCGGCCGCCGCGGCAAGTGGCGTCGCAGGCGAAGCTGTTGAAGAGCACTTCCAGACGCGGCCTCTGTTCAAGAAGGAGTTGATCCAAAAGCAGCTTGAATTCGAAGGTGTTCGGGATGGTTGGATTGTGTTTTTGAAGCACGGTCGCATCCGCCGAACAGACTCCGGATTTTGACAGCAACTCGAGCGCGATGCCGCGCACAACGATGCGCTTGGTGCTGATGTGCGCGATCCCGTCGAAGTACGGGAGTCCGACGCTGGTAATGATCCCGCCCGCGAATGGTGCTTTTTCAACAAGGAGCGTTTTTGCGCCCGCCCTGGATGCGGCAAGCGCGGCTGCCGTGCCCGCGCAACCTGCTCCGCAAACAAGGACATCCGTTTCAATAACCCGCTGCGGCTTTGAGGGGCGTTTCAATTCAGCACCGGATATCGGCAGTGACGCCGCTGCCGCAGCCCCGATCGTTGCGGTGTGGATGAAGTTTCTGCGGGAATGGCTCTGCGTCGCTTTCATGTCTGGAGGGATGGGATAGGCTTGAAGGCCTTGGGCGGGGTTCGGTTGGGGTGCGTTGGCGGGCTGGGCTGGGACGGCAAAAGCAAAGTGCCGGTGTAAACAATACGGGCGGGACACATCACTTTGTTACGACGTAATTTGTATGATTTGCGACGGCGGCGGGGGGGTGTTGGCTTCCTTTAGTTAAAGATGCGGGGACTCGGAGCGTCTCGGGTATAAATTAACCGCCTGCCTCGTTAAACTTGAAGCGGCATTTGACTTCAGGCGTGCCGGTAGGGTTTCCTGCCTCCTTAACTACTATGAAGCTCATTAGATTCGGTCAGTTGGGACAGGAGAAACCGGGGATTCTTTTGGAGGATGGACGGCGTATAGACGTTTCGGCGTGCGTTCGTGACTACGACGAGCACTTTTTTGGCGGAGACGGGATTTCGACGCTTGCCGAGTGGTTGACGGGCAATGCGAAAAACGCGCCTACGGTGGACCCTTCAGAGCGACTGGGATCCTGCGTTGCGCGCCCCAGCAAGATTGTGTGTATAGGGCTCAATTACGCGGATCATGCTCGCGAGACGGGGGCGGAGATTCCCAAGGAGCCCATTCTTTTCTTCAAGTCCACCACCTCCCTCTGCGGGCCCAATGATGATCTTGTGATTCCCAAGCACTCGACCAAAACCGATTGGGAGGTCGAGTTGGCCTTCGTGATCGGGCGTCGTGCCAGCTACGTAAGCGAGTTGGAAGCGCCTCATTACATTGCCGGCTACTCCCTGCACAATGACTATAGCGAGCGCGAATGGCAGATAGAGCGCGGGGGCCAGTGGGTGAAGGGAAAGAGTGCGGATACTTTCGCTCCGCTTGGGCCGTTTCTTGCGACGCCGGATGAAATCGCGGATCCAAACGCGCTTTCGATGTGGCTGAAGGTGAATGGCAGGATGCTCCAGAACAGCTCGACTGCGCAGATGGTTTTCAGGCCCGCACAGCTCGTGAGTTACATTAGCCAGTTCATGACACTTCTGCCTGGCGACGTGATTAGCACTGGCACTCCTCCCGGGGTGGGCCTTGGGCTGAAGCCTCCGCTTTTCCTCCGAGATGGCGATGTGGTCGAGCTTGGCATCGAGGGGTTGGGTGAGTCTTCGCAGCGTGCGCGGGCATACGCCGGGTAACGCCTCGTTGAGGCCTTTGCTCATTGCGGGGCCGGAAATTCGTTTGCTAACCGAGATTTGCGTGGTTAGACGTCGACCATAAATATAACGATCCGATTCGCTTTCTGATTTTCACATCCACCGCTCGAAGGTCACTTCAGCGTGTTCGTTCCGCGTGTTTAAATTGCTGCGAGTAAAACCATCTAAACGACAACTATGAGCTGTTCTAAAAAATCATCCGCTTGGGTTCCCGGTCTTTTAACTGCGATTTTCGCGTTCAGTCAGTTGCCCAAGAGCCTGGCAGGTGAGGCGTCGATTAAAGATCCGGGTCCTGACCTTGCAAACTTTCCGAACAGCGCCTTCACACTTCCGAAGGGGCGGGCCTACATCGAGCTTGGTCCAACCTACAGCAGCAAAGATCGAGCGGGATCGGCGTCTGAGTACAGCACTGGCTACTTGCTGCGCTATGGGTTGACTGATGATGTCGAGTTGCGGTGGCTCTCGGACGGGTACACATGGAAACGGGGGTCTGAGAGGAACTCTGGCATCTCGCCGCAAACGGCCGACGTGAAGTGGCATCTTTTTGACGAGAACAAGAAGGCCTTTACCCCCGCCATGGGTATCGAAGTTTCGGTGCAAACAAACTGGGGTAAGTCCGCGTTCCGGGAGCGCGTATTGCCTGCGCTCAGCTTGAACTTCGACCAGACTCTTCCGCAGGATATTGCCTTTGAATATAACATCGGGGTGAGCACTCAACAGGGAGATGAGGGCGATCGACAGTACCAATTGGCGCTTTCGTGGGCCTTCCAGCGCGATGTGGTGGATGATGTTGCGGTGTTTGTAAACGGGTTTACCAATACCGGCGAGGGGTTCAGTACCTCGGCAATCGGGGGCGGCTTGCAATGGGTGCCGGCGAAGCGGATGGCGGTCTTCACCAATGTAAGTGCGGGTTTGACTGACAATACTCCGAAGCTCTCGGTGCTGGCTGGTTTTGCTGTGGCGTTTTGATTTGGTGCCGATTTGATCTGCCGCTGATCTGGCTCGATTGATTTTGGGCCTGCGTGGGTCGGTGCCTTCCGTTCAATCCGGTGAGGACTCGTTGTTGCGCCTACCTGCTTTGATGAGCTATTTGTTCCGCGGCACTGGCTACCTTTTGATTCTCTTGTGTTTCGAAGTGCTGTCAGGTTGGTTTGAGCGGGAGTCAGGGGGGGAGCCCGCCGCCGCGTGTTTCCGGGGAATTCGCGGGCTATGGAACGCGCACAAGACTCAGTCGGCGCAGATCCATGATTGCGCCGCCGTGCTTTTCGATTGGTTTGACTGACACGGTTGTTTTGCCTGCGGGGATGTCAACAAGGCCGATCCGCCGCGGCACGAACCTTTGGAAGTGCCCGGTGTCTTCGACTGTAAACTGTGTGCTGGTTCTGCCGACTTGCACCTCAACGATTGAACCTCCTTTCGAGCAGCCTTGCAGGATTTCAATGGCGTATCGTCCGGGCTGTACGACCTCGCATTCCCACTCGGCCCAGTCGTAGGGATCAACCCAGTAGCCCAGCGTGTCTTTGTTTGGCTGCGGTTCGTACCGGAGTTTTCCCGCATGCAGGAACGCATCTTTGGGTTCGAGTTGGATGAGACCGGCGAGTGGAGCCGGTTGGTTCGGCGTGGTGCGGATTCCGTTCATTGCCTTCCTCCACTGCAGTAGAGGCTCCGCACTCTCTGCTGCCGAACCCAGCGGCTTGATGATCGAGACGTCGGCATTTTTGTAGCAAACCTCCCACAGGGCTGGCTCAAATGCGGGGTTCGCGCGGGGCATGCTGGCCCCGACGTCCCGCCGCCAGCTCTCGAGCTTTCCACGCATGGCAGCAACGCGGCTCGGCTCTGAG
>JBILKY010000292.1:0-4731 GCA_044376395.1 Chthoniobacteraceae bacterium
CGGCAGGATGACGCTCGGCACATGGCAGGGAATTTTCCTGTTCGAACACCGGCGCGCGCCGCATTCGCGCACCGTGGTTGTATCGGTTGTGGGCGAATGACCGGACACGCTTCGGCGTGAAGATGACTGTCAGTGGGCAAGCGCGGCGGTACCGGCTGCGTTCCACGGCGTCGGCCGCGCGGCAAAAAGAACGCACGCCGCGCCATGCTTTGCCAATCGTGGCCGGTGCGCATACGATGGGCGGCATGCACCGAAATGAGATGCGTCTGGATCCGCTTACCGACGAATGGACTTTGTTCTCAGAGAGCCGCGCCCACCAACCCACTGCTCCCTCCGTGCTGGAAGAGCATTCCGCGCAGGCTGCGGCAAACCCGTTCATCGGGGGCTTCGAGCACTATGTCCCGCATACCCTGTATCAGGCGGAGGCGCACACCGGCGGGCGCGTGAGGGTGGTGCCAAACCGCGCCCCGGTCCTGCGGGTAGAGGGCGATGCGACGCGTCATGGCGAGGGGTTTTACGACCACATGGATGGCGTGGGGGCTCATGAGGTGATCATTGAAACCGCCGACAGCCGCGCTCTCGAAACGCTTGATCCGGCGCACATCGTGGAAGTGGTGCGCGCTTGGAAAGCCCGCATGATCGATCTGATGCGCGACGTCCGGCTGCGCTCTTTTTCGATTGTGAAATCGGTGGGCCGCCCGGCGGGCGCGCTGCTGCCGCACTCGGCCAGCCAGCTTGTCGCGATGGCCGTCATCCCTTCGCGCCTCAAGCGCAAGCTCGAGGTGGCGCGTGCTTTTTATCAGCACAAAAAACGCTCAATTTTCGAGGACATCCTCGGGGAGGAAATTCGCACCGGCACGCGGATTGTTTATGAGAACAACGGCTTCTGCGGCTTCTGCCCGTACGCATCGCGCAGTCCGTTTGAGATGGTTGTTTATCCCAAACGCCAGGTCTGCGATTTTCACGCCACCAACGAGGAGGAGGACGTGCAGCTCGCGGACATGATCCATGTCGCGCTCACCAAAATCAACGGTGCGCTGGATCATCCGCCCTACCAGTTGATGCTGAGCACGGCGCCGACCCGGACCACGCGGCAGGATCACTGGAGCACCCTCGAACGTGATTTCCGCTGGCACATCGAGATCGTGCCGCGGCTTTATCCGCCGAGCGCGCTTGAACTCGCCACGGGCTCTTGGGTGAACGGCGTGTGGCCTGAGGTCGCAGCCGAGTATCTTCGCGGAATCAAGGTCCCTGAGTAATGCCGGCGAACCGCGCGGACCTGCCCATCTTCGAGCTAGAGGCCTCGCTTGTTTCGACGCTTCGCGCGCAATCGCGCGTCCTGCTGGAGGCGCCGACCGGCTCGGGAAAGTCGACGCAAATCCCCCAGATGCTGCTCGACCACGGGCTCCTGCAAGACGGCGAGGTCGTCGTTCTGCAGCCACGTCGTCTTCCAGCAAGGATGCTTGCCGCAAGGGTCGCGCGCGAACGGGGCGCGTCCCTGGGCGGCGAAGTCGGATACCAGATCCGGCTCGACCGCGTTTGCAGCGCGGCGACAAAAATCCGGTACGTGACCGAGGGGATTCTGTTGCGCCAGATGCTTGCGGATCCTGGATTGAAAGGCGTCTCCGCAATCTGCTTTGACGAGTTCCACGAACGCCATCTCTACGGCGACATCACACTCGCGCGCGCTTTGGATTTACAAGAAACCGTGCGGCCGGATTTGAAGATTATCGTCATGTCCGCGACGCTGGACACCGGCGTGCTTCAAGAATATCTCGCGCCCTGCGAACTGCTCTCCTCAAAGGGCCGTGCGTATCCGGTGGAAATCCGGTTTCTTCAAAAGCCCGCTCCGCCCGTACCTATTTGGGAAACGGTGGCAGATCACGTGGAGAGTTTGTCTCGCGAAACGTCGGGAGACTTTCTGGTTTTCCTGCCGGGCAGCTACGAGATTCAGCGCACCATCCAGACGCTTCGCGAGTCGCGCGCTACGCGAGATTTCGTAATCCTCCCGCTGCACGGAGAACTTCCGCCCGCGGAGCAGGACGCCGCGGTTTCGAGGTATGAAAAGCGCAAGATCGTTGTGTCTACGAACGTCGCGGAGACTTCACTGACGATAGACGGAGTGCGCGTGGTCATTGATGCGGGCTTGGCGAAGATCGCGCGCTTTGATCCGTATCGCAGCATCAATACGCTGCTGGTGGAGCGCATCAGCCGTGCTGCTTCGGATCAGCGCGCGGGACGCGCGGGAAGAACCGCGCCGGGTGTTTGCCTCAGGCTTTGGACCGAGCGCGAGCACATGGACCGGCCTGCACAGGAGCTACCGGAAGTGCGGCGGCTCGATCTCGCGGAGGTTGTGCTCACGCTCAAGGCGAGCGGTGTGAAGGACGTTGCCGCTTTCCGCTGGCTCGAGCCGCCGGATGCAAAATCACTGGAACGCGCACTCACGCTCTTGACGGATTTGGGCGCGCTTGATGCCGCCGGAGATCTCACCCCGCTTGGCCGCCGGATGCTTGCGTTCCCAGCCCATCCGCGGTACGCGCGGATGCTTTTGGCCGCCCATGAGTCCGGATGTGTTCCCGATGTCACGCAGGTCGCCGCCCTGACGCAGGGACGCTCGCTTCTCACGCGGGTGGACGGCCGCGACATGCAGGCGCAGCGCGACAATCTTTTCGGCGATGACGAGAACTCCGACTTGCTCGTCCATCTCAAGGCGCTGCGATTTGCGGAAAGCGCGCAGTTTAATCTCGCGACGTGCAAATCTCTCGGCATCCACGCAGGCGCGGCACGCGAAGCTGCTGCGCTTTCAAAACAGTTTCTCAACATCGCGCGGGATGAAGGGCTGTTGAAGCATCCAGATGATGCATCTCAAGCCACGCGGAGCCAGGCGTCTGAACAAATACGCCGCTGTGTGCTTGCGGGGTTTCCGGATCAAGTCGGGTTGCGGATGGATCAGGCGACTCTGCGTTGTCAGCTGGTGCATGCGCGCAAGGGCGTGCTCGCCCGCGAAAGCGTCGTGCAAAGCGCGCCGTTGCTCGTCGCGTGCGAAGTGCGTGAAATTGAGGGGCGCGATTCCGAGAAACAAGTGCTCCTCACGCTTGCGACAGCGATCGAGGAGAGCTGGCTACGGGAGCTGTTTCCTGAAAGTATTTCCGAGTCGATCGATGTGGTGTTTGACCCGGTTCAGAGACGCGTCGTTGGCAAGCGCATCGTGCGTTTCAGGGACTTGATCTTGAGATCCAAGGACAGCGATTCCGTGCCGAGCGATGCTGCTGCCGCTCTGCTTGCGGCTGAGGTTCAGGCGGGACGCTGCCCGCTCAAAGCATGGGATGATTCTGTGGAGCAATGGATCACGCGGGTGAATCTTGTGTCAGCGTGGTGCCCGGAATGGGAGGTGCCAGCCATCGGCGAGGCGGATCGTCAAATGCTGGTGGAGCAGGTGTGCCTCGGCGCCTCGAGTTACCGCGAGATCAAGGAGCGGCCTGTCTGGCCTGTGGTGAAGTCGTGGCTGTCGGGTTCGCAGCTCGACCTCGTTGAAAAGATGGCGCCTGAGCGTCTAGAAATGCCGAACGGCCGCAAATTTAAAATCGCGTATGCAGGCAAGGCTGCCCCAACAATCGCGGTGCGGATCCAGGATTTGTACGGCGTTGAGGGCGAACTGCGGATTGCCGTGGGCAAAATCCCGCTCGTGATTCAGATTCTCGCGCCGAACCAAAGACCGATTCAGGTGACTCAAAACCTTTCCAATTTTTGGAAGGAGAGTTATCCGAAGATCAAGCAAGAGCTGCAGCGGAAATACCCCAAGCACGAATGGCGTTGATGGACGCTGGTGATGATCGCTTTGCTTAGGTTTGTGTTTTGTGCGTGATTGCGAATCTGCGTCACGCGGGAAGCGGAAAGCGGCACGCGCAGCGGGCGTCCAAGCTCGAAGCGCAGCGTCTCCTGATATCCGCAAACCTTCAGCAACTCGACCGCTTCGCTGAAATCGGCTCCCGGCTCCGATACTGATGATAGACGACATGAGGTTGTCGAGCGGCGCGAGATCCCGCGATCTTAAAGGCCATGACAACCATCAATCCATCCCCATCAACTGTTTCATACGAAAAAAGTTGGAAGGAAAATCAAAGAATTCGCCACAAAGTGAATGCGCGCGTGTTCAGAAACGGCAAGAAATAACAGGTAACGCGACCAAAACCGAAGAACGTGAAGCTGCGCGGATAGCTCGCCTTATTGAAGGGCGCTTTACGTGCACGCAGAGCGGACAATCCACGCCAAAGATCAGAAAGTAAGTAAGCTCGAGTCACCCTGGAGAAATGGTAATCACGGAGGCGGCATCGGGAATCGGCGAGGTCCGGTCCGAAGGCCCGCTTAGAACGGCCATCCTCCGCGAAGCAGCTACTTCAAAAACGTCTTATCCAATTAGTCGAACAGTTTTACCGAACATGTTCCTCGGGTGCTATGCAACTGCCGAATCAGCCTCGGAAGTTCAATGCGCCCTCGCCTTTAGGATTGCGGACACGTGGTGATCCGCGCACCGTGAAGGGGCATCCTTTCATCTATGAACACCCCCCGCATTTCCCGAAGAGCCTTCATCGAACGTTCCCTATTGGCCGGCGGCGCCGCCTTTGGTTTCCCGGCAGTGACCTCCGCCAAATCACCCAACTCCAAGCTGAATGTCGCCTGCATTGCAGTCGGAGGACGCGGTGGCTCGCACGTCGGCGAGGTGAAAAAGAT
>JBILKY010000293.1:0-4697 GCA_044376395.1 Chthoniobacteraceae bacterium
GAGAGTGCCCAAAACGGACATCCTTCAAGAAACAGCCGCCGCCCTCAGGTGGTGCACTTTGAACCTACCCGATTTCGAACATTGGTGGTGCACTTTGAGTGTTCACTGACAACAGTGACTAGTTCTGAGTGAATTGCGAGGCTCGTAAGAAACGCCTCCACCTCCGCGGCAGCAACGCCGTGTGATAGTAGCTTCTCGGCGTACTCCGAGAGTGTATCCAAGCTGACCAGAAGCTGGAATTCGCGCCGTTGCCAGCGCTCTAAATCTCTGCAGTTGGGCTTGTGGCGTGATTGCTTTGTGCTGCTGCCAAGAGCACGTTGGTATCCAAAACGGCCCTGAGTGCCAACGCCATTAAAGTTGCCCTGTCACGGACTGATGTTGGGTGCGGAGGGCTTCAAAGGAGCTTTGAACATGATCCGCCCTCAGTTGAACATTATGAGCGTTCTGAAATGCTCTTGCCGCGATTCTCCTTGCCTCAGTCCCGTACCGTGCACCCCGTAGAGCCTCAAGTTCCGCTTCGTGTCTGAGAAACATTTCGACACGAGCTCCCAAGTATGGGATCGAGGCGATCCGAGCATACACATCGGAGGGTATGTCGAAGGACATGATCATGTTGACAGGTTAAACCGTCCGTACGATTCCGCAAGAAGCACCTGCAAACTATGGAAGGTTTCCTCAGCGACAATCCAATGCTCAAGAAAGCACAACTTTGCTTCCCAGAATCACTTCGATAGGGGGCCTTTCTTTAACCAGCTCCTTCTTTCCACCGGCGGTGTGTGAGTGCGGGGACAGGCAATTGATTTGCATTCAGGCAGCTTTCTGAAGAACCGGGGCGCTGGTTGCTGTGGAATTCGAGTACAGGAGGACAGCCCGCGTCGCGCGTGCACCTGCTCGCCCGCGGTGGCGGTAATCCGGTAGGTGCCTGTGGCTGCTCGGTTCGTTGAGGGAAACTTGAATAAGAAATCACACTATTAAAGGATTAGCGTAAATTCTTTAATAGCTGACCCCACTCCGTGGGTGTGCGTGGGAACAAAAAGGCGTTCAGCAGGGTGCGTATTCCGACGGTGGAAGAAGAGGAGAACGCGCCACGAGTCGGCCCGGCAGCTCAGAAAGTGTGAGGCCTGGGGACAGGCAATTGATTTGTGCTTCGGAGGAGGAACCGGCTGCGGTCGCCTAACTGCGGAGCTTGGCGAAGACCGTCTGTGGGTGGAACGGATCAACGGGAGGAAGCCTCGGTATTCAGGATGAAGGGAGACACATTCTAATCCAAACAAGGTTTCGGCGGATGCATTCCAAAACAGTTTCCTGAACCGGAAGCACCGGCCATTTGAAAATCCGTTCCGTCACTCGCCGTCAGAGATCAAACTACAAAGTGCCGCCGCAAATCCTACGGGTGCAGTCCCGCGAATAACGGTCTGCGGAGAATGCGAGAGGAGTTCATGGGCGAAGGCGTGATCATTTCTCGGACCGACAAGATCCAGCGGAATAGGCTCAAGAATTTTGGCACGGATGCAGGTGGAGGTCTCCATCGGGGAAATATGTACGGCTAAGAAGAGGTTGGCTGCTGCTGCCCAGAGCCCTCTTCAAGAAAAACTCGCGGATCAAAAACGGCCAGTTCCAGAGGTCCGTGCGCACTGCGCGCTGTGACCGCGATCAACATCTCCCGCGCTGCGGACAAGAGAAGCGCCCCGCCATTGGCGCGTACAATTCTGGAGCGCTTATCCTCCGGAACATCCGGGTGGAGCGTGAACTGTCCATGGACGGTCAGCCGCGCTGTGTACCGTGCTTGCGACGCCTTTTTTGATCCCCCGAGCACCACGGTGACAGCGAGATTCCAGAATCCCTGCGGGTCCAATGTTTCTTTCGAAGACTGGACCGTGATGTCGTAGTCTTCAGTCGTAGAGACGGTCTTCAGCGCCGGGTTCGCCTGCACCGAAACCTCGGTAAAAGAATGCCGCGTGAGTTGGAGGACGCTTAGCATCGGTTAACAAGCGAGGGTTTCCTCCTCCGAACACGTCCAGTCCGGCGTCCTCTCCACCGGAAGATGGAAGACAATGTGCGGATCCGTTTTTGAGTCAGGGATTGGCGACTGCACGCACTCCCTGTTGCGCACCACAAATTCGATTTCGGGCGAGCTGGCGACCCTCAACACGTTTCGTAGAAGCTGATCGTTAGCCAGCGTTTGAACCGTTGTTCCGGCCTCCAACCGTTTGATTGTGGCGATCCCGAGGGATGTCCGCGCAGCAACATCTGACTGACTCCACCCAGCCACTTTTCTTGCATTCTTGAAGTCCGCGGCGGTCAAAAGACTATGGGCTTGCTGATACGCTGCCACCGTCGCCGAGGCTGCTTCTTCCGCTTCTTCGGGGCCGAGAACGCCGACGCCGCAGTGTGAGCATTTCCAGTGAGCGTGTTCCACCCGGAAGGCTTCGCCATGGCAGACTTTCTTCGTCGTGGTTCGCGCTTTCACGTAGGAGTCTTCAATGCCGCAAGCGACGCATTCGGGGGGCAAGTGCCATTTACCGATTCGTTTTTTTCGGGTCGTCTTCATGGCAGTCGAGATAAAGAAAGGTTGGTGAGGAGTTTTTTTTACTGAGGCGGATCCCAAATTTCAGATACATCCGCTTGTCCGCACTCGGGCTGTCCCAAGCAAAGGCATACAGTTCCAAATCTTGGAAATTGTTGTGGTAACATCGTTGAGGCGGATAGGTGCCCACGTAATAGTCGCCGCCTCCCGCCTTCTGGATTTCTTTGAGAAAAACCCAAATCCGTTCCAAATGATCTTCGGGGTCCTCAGAACCGAGTTCGGCCATGTCTTGGGGCAGATGGCGGTCTGCATCAATGAAGAGGTACCGCCCATTTTCGAGAGCAGCGATGGCGTCCCGCAGCTTTTTATTCCGTTCCTTACCGCTGGGACGGCGTAGACCTTTGGGCATGGCTGGATTTTGATCGACGATTTCACAGAGGCGGTATCACATGATACCAAGCCTGAGTGCTGCTGCCATCTTTTTGCAGACGAACTTTTCCGGGCGTTCGGACGCCCGGCCTCTGCGGGCGAGAGGCCGCGGGCCATAGTGCTGGCCGGCATGCTTTCAGGAGACGCTGGGGACAGACACTCCAACCTTTTCACGATCAGCCAGGAAAAAGGCCTAGTCGGCACAGGCGAAGGAAAAGGAGCTCCTCCCTCTTTTCTTTTGGTGCTTAGAGGGACCTTGCAATCATACGATCCATTCGTATGGTTAAGAGGAGACCCTAAAATGGTCTTCAGACCCTCATTCCGTCATTCAAATCGAACCGCGCTCTGCCAACTTTTGTCGAGTTGCCTCCCTTCTCACGTTGGCGTCAGGACTATTTGACCGATGAAGACTACCGAGCTTTGCAAAATCTTCTCTCGGTAAATCCTGAAGCAGGCGATCTGATTCAGGGATCTGGGGGACTGAGGAAAGTTCGATTTGAAGACAAACAACGCGGCAAGGGTAAGCGAGGAGGGCTACGCATCATCTATTACTTTTGGGACGGAGGGCAGGAATTCTGGATGTTCACCCTCTACAGCAAAGGCGAGATGGAAGACCTGTCCGCAGCTGAACGAAGAGCGTTCAAGGCGTTGTTGGAAACTGAATTATCAAACCGGTCTAAACCGAGTAAGCCGCCAAAACAAAGCCGCAGCCGACATGGGAATAAATGATATGAACAAGCGAAACCTGCTCAGGGAATTGAAGGAAGGCATCACGTCATTAACTGCTGAACGCGAGGGGAAATTGACTCTGAAGCGTGTCCATATGGCAGAACAGGAGGCTCCCATCGTCGCGCCTGAGGAACTACGCAAACTTCGGGAAGATCTTAACCTGTCACGCGCTCTCTTTGCCCGAACCATCCGTACCAACCCACGAACCGTGGAGAGCTGGGAGCAAGGCCGGAGCAAACCCAACGCTCACGCCGCTCTTCTCATCAAGTTGGTTGAGAAGTTTCCAGAAACACTGGACCACCTCCGAGCGGTGTAAGGCATTGCTGTAATCAGACACCCACTTTCACTCCAAGGAGGCATGGCATTTCACGAAGATTCCAGCGTCAGAATCCCTGCACTCCTGCATCTCACGCGCCTCAGCTGGGGGTGATTTGGGTCAGGTACTTCGCAAAAGGGCGAGGCAATCTCGTGGAGCGAGAATTGGAATGCCCTCATAACGCTCGAGCACAAGCAAATCCTTATCGCCGGTGACTAATGCGTCGGCTTTTCCGGCGAGGGCAGTAGCCAGAATCCAATCATCGTCGGCGTTGCGGCAAACGGGAATGGCAAGGGGTTGCGGTTCCAAAACCTCGGCATCCGCGCTGACTGCACCGATGACATCTTTGACTTCCATCGAACTGAGCTTGGCCTTGGTGAGAAGTTTTTCCCTCAATTCTTCAAGGATGAATCGGGAAACCACGATTTGCCCGCTTAAAAGACACTCCTCATACAGCCCAGCGCAGGCTCCATACGCAACAAATGCGGCGAAAAGTACGTTGGTGTCAAAGACGATCCTCATGAGACTGCCTTGAACACATCTTCGTCAGTATGAAAGCCAGACATGCCGGCCTTGGGAGCCAAGCGATCCCGCAAGTCGCGGAACCGTTCCAGCGCAATCTGTCGGCGCAAGGCGTCCTGCACCACCTGGCTGCGACTGACACCCTTGCGCTTGACCATCCTTGAGAGAGCCCGG
>JBILKY010000294.1:0-4682 GCA_044376395.1 Chthoniobacteraceae bacterium
GATTCAGCAGAAGGTCTCTCTGCGGCTGAAAAGGAATCACTGGCAAGCCTGCAAACCACTTCAAAGTCAGGGCCCAGCAAGGTAAAGCCATCCGCCAAGCCGCAGAAAAGCAAATGACGGACTGACGGTCCTGCCGAAATTCGAATGGGGATACGCGCCATACGCCCCATTTCTATTTGGGCAACTCAACAGGATGCCTTGCTTTCACGCCCGCCCTTGTAAAGTCTTGCCGATCTTCATGGGCTCTGCGTTTCAGACCTTCATTTCACGACTCATCAGCACCCTCACACTCTGGGGGCTCTGCGGCGCCACTATTTACTGGGCGTTTGAATGGGGCCTCTGGGCAATCATCCACACACTTTCGCTCTGCGGCCTTTATGAGTTCTATAAAATGCAAAGAGCCGCAAAAGTTGCGATTTTTGAGAAATCAGGTCTGGCACTCGGCGCTTTGATCAGCACAGGAGCGCTTCTAACCGCGCGTGCGGCTGGATCCGACGCGGCAGTAACATTCGCATCAGCATCGGTTGCCTTGGCGGTGCTTGTGATTTTCACTCTCCAAGTTTTCAAAAAAAGTGATGGAACGCTCTCCATATCGGCAGTGAGCGCTACGCTACTCGGCGTTTTTTACGTGCCGTTTTTGTCGGCATTCATCTCCGCATTGATCTACGTGACGCCCAGAGATTCACAGGGACTACTCACCGGTCACTTCTACTTATTGTACCTCGCGGCCGTTACAAAATTCTCAGACTGCGGCGCGTACGTGGTTGGTTCCTTGTTTGGAAAGCATCCGATGATTCCGCACATCTCACCGAAAAAAACGTGGGAAGGCTTTGCGGGCGCGCTTTTGATTCCGTCATTCATTTCATGGCTCATGTTTAAGCTTCTGCCATCACAGCTTTCGTTGATTGGCTCTGATGAGCGCGCTTTGATGTTGGGTTTTTGCATTGCGGCGGTGGCAGTCGTGGGCGACCTCGCTGAATCACTCGTGAAACGCGCGACCGGCACGAAGGATTCGGGTCACTTTATCCCCGGAATCGGGGGCGCACTTGACTTGGTTGACTCACTTTTGTTTACCGGTCCCCTCCTCTACTTGTATCTTCGGTACGCATCCGTTTTTTGGCGATGAATGAACTCCCTCAATCGCTCGCGCCGCGCCGCAGGCGCGTGGTCATCCTTGGGAGCACCGGCTCCATCGGTCAATCAGCGTTAAAAGTTGCGCGGGACATTCCGGACCGCATGGAGGTCGTTGGCCTGGCTGCAGCTAAGAGCGTCCCCCAGTTTATTGAACAGCTTCTGGAATGGCGCCCGCTTGCCGCAGCGCTTTTTGAGAGAGACGCAGCGGCACAAGCAAGGGTGCAGCTCTCGAGGGAGACTCAACACAAACACGCAGGCGGCGATGGTTCTTTTGAACTTGAGGAAGGCGAGGAGGGCCTGTGCGCACTCGCGTCTCTGCCGGAGGCCGACCTGGTAATTATCGCGATTGTTGGAACTGCAGGATTAAAGCCTGCCCTTGCTGCCATTGAAGCGGGTAAAGACATCGCAGTTGCCTCAAAGGAGATCCTAGTGATGGCAGGTTCCGTCGTGATGGAGGCCGCACGCCGAAAAGGAGTGCGCGTGCTCCCAGTCGACAGTGAGCACAACGCGATTTTTCAGTGCTTGGAAGGCCGCTGCAAAGAAGAGGTTTCACGACTGTTGCTCACAGCAAGCGGGGGCCCATTCCGAACAATGCCGCGGGAGTTGCTTCAGACGGTCACGCCGGCGCAGGCTTTGAAGCACCCTACTTGGGACATGGGTCGCAAGATTTCGATCGATTCGGCGACGTTATTCAATAAAGGCCTTGAGATGATTGAAGCGCGGTGGCTGTTTGAACTGCCAATCACCAAAGTAGACGTGATTGTCCACCCCCAAAGCATCATCCACTCGATGGTGGAGTTTGTGGACAGCTCCGTTCTGGCACAACTCTCCACCACGGACATGTGCTTTCCCATCCAGTACGCGGTCACATGGCCCGAGAGGGTTCCCAACCGTCTTCCCAGCGTTGATTTTGCAAAAATCGCGAAACTTGAATTCGAAGCGCCGCGTCTGGATGATTTTCCCGCGATCAACCTCGCCCGTTGGGCAGGAGAAGCTGGCGGCAGTCTTCCCTCAATCATGAACGCGGCAAACGAAGTTGCCGTCGCTACATTTTTAGAGGGGCGATGCGCTTTCCCAGCCATTTGGCACACCGTGGAGCAAGTCATGGAGGCGCACGCGCCAGATTCCAGCCCATCCTTGGAAGCCATTTTAGATGCGGACCGCTGGGCTCGCCAGGAGGCGTTACACCTGCTCAGGGTATCCCAATAATTGAATCACAACCCTCACTAGAAAAATGACACTGACAACCCAACTCACCTCAAAAGGAGCTGATTTTTCAAAAGTCGTATTCGGAACCTGGCGTATCTTGGAGGACGTACGCACACAAACACGCGAAAATTTACTTTCAGTGTTTCGAACTTGCCTCGAAGTTGGCATCACAACCATCGATACGGCAGAAATTTACGGCGGCTACCGCACAGAGGAGGCTGTGGGGGCAGCGCTGAGCCTTGATAAATCGATCCGACAGCATTTGCAGCTTGTAACCAAATGCGGCATCTACGTGCCCAATGAGTTTCATCCCGAGCGCAAAACACCTTTCTACAACGCAACCGCGGATCGGATTGTGAAGAGCACTGAGAAGTCGCTGCGGTTTTTAAATACAGATCACATCGACCTTCTTCTTATCCACCGGCCCGACTGGCTTTCTCCAATCGACGAGACCGCAAAGGGACTCAACCAGTTGCTTGCCTCAGGGAAAATCAAGGCCGCTGGAGTCTCAAATTACAGTGCATCCCAGTTTGAAGCGCTGAACTCGCGAATGGATCGACCGCTGGCAACCAATCAAGTCGAGTTCAGTCTTCTGCACATGGACCCAATTTACGACGGAACGTTCGACCATGCGCAGCAACACCGATACAAACCGATGGCTTGGAGTCCACTTGCAAGAGCGCGTCTGTTGGATACTTCGTATCTCCCAAGCCAACGCATCCATCAAGCCTGCCAGATGCTTTCCCCGAAATACGACAACGCCTCAGTGGACCAGCTTGCCTACGCCTGGATCATATCGCACCCCAGTCAGCCGCTTCCAGTGATCGGCACACACAACATGGAGCGGATCCGCGCTGCAGCAACGGCAGCACAAATCAAAATGGATCGCGAAGACTGGTACGCCCTGTGGACGGCTGCAAAAGGGCACTCAATTCCATAACTTGCAATTCCTCCACCTTGGACTTCCGCGTCGCAGGCTACGCCCCGCGGCGCAAGATGTTCGCCCGGCCTGCAACGCCTCCGCTGTAGCTGAAAGGGTCCACCCCTGTCACTCCCGCGGAAGCGTATGAAGGATCATCAATCCGCCATCAATTCTGCGGCAGCAGCTTTTCAAGAAGCTGATTCAACCGGCCCAGCATGGCACGCGGATCCTCGGTTAAACCCGCAGCGACCATCGCGTTCTCCAGCAACTGCACGCCGACCTGCTTGGCAAGATCTGCATCCGAATGCCGCAAGCCATCGAGTTTCCGGATAATCGGATGGTCAGGGTTGATCTCAAAATTAGGCTTCGGTTCGGCCTGTGAAAGCTCCTCTTTGCCCATCAGTTTCATCATGCGCCGCATGCTCGCATTCATGGCCCCCTCGGGCTCACGAACCGCGACCGGGCTGCCAACCAAACGCTCGCTCGCACGGACCTCGCCGACACGGTCTGCGAAAGTCTCCTTTAAAAACGCTGATAAATCCTTCAACGCCTCGGCGCTAAGGCCCGGAGACTTGTCCGACGGCCGCTCGAGTTTAACGTCCGCCTTCGCCGCCGAGACGAGGTTTTTGCCGTCAAACGCGTGCAGATGCTCCAACACAAACTCATCTCGTGGATCTTCGAGAAAAACCACCTCCCAACCCTTCTCACGAAACACCTCGTAATCGGGACTCGCGAGAGCTGCTTCGCGATCCGAGGCACTCAAGTAATAAATCTCCTTCTGAGCTTCAGGCATTCGCGAGATATAATCCGCGAGCGAGGTTACTTTGCCCGTCTCGGTGAAAGACGAACTGAATCGGAGCAATTTGGCGATCGCCTCGCGGTGACTCCAATCCGTAGCAACGCCTTCTTTCAAACAATGTCCGTGCTGGGCAAAGAATTTAGCGAATGCTTCGCCATCTTGCGTCGACTCCTCTTCGAGCCACTTGAGCACACGCTTTGTGAGAACCTCGTTGAGCTTCCTCATCAAGGCACTGTCTTGCATCGTCTCCCTGGAAATATTCAGTGGAAGATCCTCACTGTCGACGACGCCCTTGAGAAAACGCAGCCATTCAGGCAGCAAACCTTTTGCCTTGGGAGTGATCAGCACGCGCTTGCAATACAAGTGCACCTCTCCCTCCTGCCGCGACATCGTCATCAACTCTGCGTTTCGCTCGGGCACAAATAACACGGCGCGAATCGCAAGAGGCGCATCGGCGTTGAAGTGCAGACGGTACCTCGGCGCGTCCATGTCGTGCGCGATGTACTTGTAAAACTCATCGTAATCGTCGCTGCTGATTTCCGAACGATTTTTGGTCCAGAGTGGCTGTATCGTGTTGACCACCTTTCCGTTCAACTCGATCGGGAACGAGACAAAATT
>JBILKY010000295.1:0-4661 GCA_044376395.1 Chthoniobacteraceae bacterium
GTGTGCGTCGGATTACCGGCGGTTTACCAGCAGCTCTTGTCCGCGCCTGTGAGGATTCCGGCATCGTCTGTGGCAGTTTTTTTGCAAAGAGAGTGGGTTCTCTTTTTAGATGCATTCAACTGCGAGAACGTCACGCTGCCTGAGAAAGTCGTATCCGCTGCGCAGTCAACCTTGGAGTCAGGGGAATCCCCAGGGCACGGACGCTCGGCGATGGCGCACGCTGTGGCGGAAGTGGGTGCGCAGGGCGCCTCCGGTGGGGGACCGGACCGCGCAGGTTTGGGAAGTGCTGCGTTTGACTTAAGTTTGGAGGGATCGCTGAATTTTTTGAGCGGGACGCTCAGGGTCTCTTATGGCGATCGGAGGACGACTCTTTCGAGCCGCGCGAGCACGCACCGCGGAGATCGCGCTGCCGAAGAAGCCGCGCTCGAGCGCTTGCAGCGCGCGGGGTTTGGCCCGCCGGATGCGGAGGGGAAGATGGTGCTTCGGGGCGAGATGCCGATTCTCGAGTTTTTTGCCCGCACTCTGCCCTCGCTGCAGCGCGAGTGGAGGGTCGAGTTGGGTGAACGTTTCACCCACGTCACGGGCGGTATTCAGAGGATTGAGCCGAAGCTTGAAATCACTTCCTCGGGTGAAAATTGGTTCGAGTTGGACGTGGCCATGCAGTCGTCCGCGGGAGAACGGTTTTCAGGGGTCGAGATCCAGCGCCTGATCCAATCGGGGCGGAGCCATTTGAAGCGCAAAGACGGGAGCGTCGCGGTGTTTGATCCGGTGCTCTTGGACGAGTTTCAGCAGGTTTTGCGTGATTGTGAACCCGAGCAGCGTCAAGCCGGCCGTTACAGAATCGCCAACCGCCAGGCGGGGTTCCTGCAGGGGTTTGTCGAACAGCAGGGCGCCGCGATGGACGCCCCGCCGCACTGGCGGCAGTGGGCGGTTTCCACGCGGAATGCGGACGCGTTAAAGCCGATCCCGCTCGGAGATTTGGAGCAGCAGTTGCGCGGGTACCAGAAGCAGGGGGTTTATTGGATGCATTTTCTCGCGCAGAACGGACTCGGCGGGGTTCTCGCTGATGAAATGGGTCTTGGGAAAACGATCCAAGCCCTCGCGTTTTTAAGAACACTCGGTGGGAGGCGCCTCGTGGTTGCGCCTTCTTCACTGCTCACCAACTGGCAGCGCGAGGCCGAAAGATTCTGCCCGACTTTGAAAGTATTGGTAATGGCGGGCGCGGGGCGGCACGGGCGCTTGATCTCCGAATTCGAGAAGGCGGATTTGGTGATCACCAGTTACCCGCTGCTGCGACGGGATATTGACTGGTATCGCGGTGAGGAGTTTTCCGCAGTCGTATTGGATGAGGGGCAGCATATCAAGAACCCGGACAGCCAGGTTGCGCAGTCCGTGTTCATGCTCCGATCCAAACGCCGGTTTGTGCTCACGGGAACGCCGCTGGAAAATTCCGTGCGGGATGTTTGGTCGCTTTTTCATTTTGCGATGCCGGGATATCTGGGCACGCGGAGTGATTTTCGCGAGCGATACGAGGGGCCGATTACACAGCAACCTGGCGGTGCCGAACACCAGCGCATGGTGAGACGGGTGTCGCCATTCGTGCTTCGGCGCACGAAGAAAGCGGTTGTGAAGGAGTTGCCCGATAAGATTGAGCAGGTCATCTGGTGCGAATTGTCATCAGCTCAGCGCGAGGCTTATGGAAAGCTCGTGGATCTCACGCGCCGGGAAGTCAGCCGGGCCGAGGAGCTCAAGAATCAGGGGCAGGCCCGCATCTTGATGTTAACTGCACTTTTGAGGCTGCGTCAGGCGTGCAACGATCTGCGTCTTTTAGGCGGTGAATTTGCAGCGGCCGCAGATGGGCCAGACGACGCCTCAAGCGGCGAAGACACCGAGGGAGCGCCGGTTGCGGAAGCCGAGCGTCGTTCAGGGAAGATGGCGGCGATGGGGCAGCTTTTTGAACAGGCGCAGCAGGGCGGACACCGCATGCTGATCTTCAGTCAGTTCTCCTCGATGCTCGATCTGCTTCAAGACTGGATGGAATCCCGCCGCATCGATTTCTGCAGGCTGGACGGTTCCACGCGGGATCGCACCGCCCAGGTCGACCGTTTCCAAACCGGCGGCGTGCCGGTGTTTTTAGTGAGCCTCAAGGCGGGCGGCGTCGGATTGAATCTCACCGCAGCTGACACCGTGGTGCACTTTGACCCCTGGTGGAATCCGGCGGTTGAAGCGCAGGCCACGGATCGTGCGCATCGGATTGGCCAGAAATCGGTGGTGACCTCCTACAAACTGATCATGCGCGGAACGGTGGAGGAAAAAATTCTGAGTCTTCAAGGGCGTAAGAAAGCACTGATGGACGCGCTTGTTGAAAGTGAGCAACCAATGATGGATGGTCTTACCATGAATGACTTGAGCGAACTGCTCGCGTGAACTCTGCAGTGCCGCACTCGCTGCTCGAGTAGGTGCCGCTCCGCTACGAAGAAGGCGCCGCTTCGCTCCGCAAGGAGTCGTCGCTTAACCTCGGCGCTATTGCGGTGCCCGCAGATGGTGGTTCAGAAAAGCGAGTAGAGTGGGGAGCAGGTTTCTTTCCGGGGGATCAATGCCGAACCCGTGCCCAGCTCCGTCGATGAGTTCAATCTGATGCTCGACTCCTGCCCGGGTCAGCGCGGCGGCAAGAGTCCGCGCATGCTGCACTTCGACCACTTCGTCCTGCGTGCCATGAAAAATCAGTACCGGAGGATCGTTTTTGTCCAAGTGCGAGAGTGGCGAGAACTGGCGGTACATCCACGGAGCCTCCTGTCGTGTCTTACCGAGGACTCCAATGTCCTCGTGCTTGGAGGTGTCGATGGGGCCGTAAAAATCCACCACACACTTTACATCGCTGGATTCGTCCTCGTGGGGTCCATCGGGCTCCAATCCGTCCGCGGCTTGGGTGAATCCCGTGAGACATGCGAGGTGCCCCCCGGAAGAAAGACCGATCACGCCGATGTTGTCTGGGTCGATGTTCCGGGAAATTGAATGGGCACGCAGCCAGCGGACCGCCATTTTACAGTCATGCAGGTTTTGCGGCCAGCAGCGATCCGACCCGTCGGCGGTGCCGAGTTTGTAGTTGATGCTCATCACGGTGAATCCGTGCAGCGCTAGAGTGTTTGAGAGGGCGGCTTCGCGAGGGGAATCTTTCCGGCCTGCAACCCATCCGCCGCCGTGGATGACAAGGACTGCGGGAGAGGGCTTGGATTGGAGTCGCGGTTGGTAGAGGTCGGCTTTCTCTATTCTGTATTCTGGAAGGAAGGAGATGTTTCGTTCGATTTGCACTTCGGGGGTTGAAGCACCGCAGGGAATGTCGGCCAGTAGCAGCAGTGCGGTCAGTCCGAGTCTTAGTACATTTCTCACGGAGGCTCTTTGGCTGGAAAGGTTTCCCCAATCAACGAAATAGATTGCCCTGAAAAAAGACTTTGGGCATCCTCAACCCTCCGTGACCGGGGTCTTAGCTCAGTTGGTAGAGCGCCTCAATGGCATTGAGGAGGTCAGGGGTTCGAATCCCCTAGGCTCCACCACTTTGAAAATAATCGAGCCGGCCAGACACTTTTCAAAATATTTCTGCTTACTGCCCTTGTTATGGAGTTTCCGAGCTAATCGATCTCGGTAAGAGCCCGCTCTAGGGGCTTGAAAAATGCGGTAAAAAGTCGTGGCAGTCCGCCAGAGAAAGCTTGAAGTGTTGCCTCGGACGCTGGAGTTGAGATCGGGTTGAACTTGAATGCAGCACGGCGCTGCAAAGGAGGTCGCCTTGGGTAGGGAGCACTGGTGGGAAGGGTCAAGACACGCGAGCAGAGAATCAGCTTGAATCACGGTCAGAGACTCTCCGAATGGGGGGTGGGCCGCCGAAGTCGACGGTTGTTAGGAGTTGGATAGAGTCGAGATGGAAGAAATTGCTGCCGTTGAGGGCGGAGTCGATGTGTTCGAGCAGGTGAGGGTGGACGCTTGTGGTGCTCCACACGGTGTGGGGGAGGGTTTCTAGTGCGGAACAATCCACGAAAAACTAAGGAGGAATCTGGGCTACATTTTTCGGATTTTCTTTTCTCAAGCAAAATTGAGCTGTGCAGTTTACATTGAACCTGCACATCGTTGGGAGGCGTGTGCTTTGATAAACTTTACTTGCTACAGAACAAAGCGAGCCCGGAGTTAAGTTTGAAGATGCCTCTAAAACGCGGGTGACGTACGCTTCCCTAGGGAGCAGTTGCGCCCTAGGCCGGTTTTCTTGTGGGGGGCGGGGGCAATTCTGCGCTCTCCCGAGATGCAAGCACCGCGGAACGCCAGACTGCCCTAATTATCAAATAAGGCACGCCGGATACAAATAATCCGAGCCCCAGCGCCATATCCAAGGGATAAGGGTAATGAAGGTCACGGCACGCAATTTTTTTCATCCTACGCACTGACGAGCAAACCGGAGTTGTTAAACAAAAAAGGAGTTGGCTTTTAGATAGATTCAGTTCAAGCTCAAAGTTTAATTTTAATATCAGTCATCACAGCAGGGCCCACCTCCCCGGCACTTCCTACGAATCATGTCAAATTACTCCACAGTTGAAGTCAGCGGATTTACAACCTCTCAAATCTTTGCCTTGGCCACATCCCAGATCGCATTGATCGCCGCCGAAGATGTGGAC
>JBILKY010000073.1:0-13874 GCA_044376395.1 Chthoniobacteraceae bacterium
CCGAGGCGTCGATGCGCGGCACGCTGGCGCTTGAAGAGGCGGCGGCAGTGTAAATCAACGGCAACCAGTTGAGATCTGGCATGTTTGTTGCTTGCCCAACCCGCATACCGATGAACACCTCGACAAAACGCGCTGCCCTGTCAGCCAGCCTAGCTGTTTCGCTGTTTTCCGGCCTGCCCCAGACAACGGGAGCCGCAGTCAAACCCACCGAAGCTGCGGACTCCCAGCCCTTGCCCGAAATCTGGCAGAAAGTTCCAGCTCAACAGCGCCTGGTGGCAATCCGTGCCGCCGAGATCGATGCAACCCGCCTCTTGATCGAGCGCATCATGGGACTCCACCTGAACTCCAAATCCACCGTCCGTGATCTGATTCTCGCAAACGATACCATTAAGGGCAGCATCTCGGCCTCAATCAAAGGAGTCACAACCAGCGAGGGTCCCGAGTATTTTGACGACGGCCGGTTGCAGGTCGTGCGGGCGGTCAAAGTCCAACAGGTGATCGAAGTCTTGAGCAAAGTCGTCAAACAAGAACACATGCCGGACGGCGTGATCAAGACTCTCGCCGACTCTCAAAAGTTGGAATATGTGAAGCGGAACGAGAAGCTTGATGTCGTGGGAAGCAGTGCGATCCCCGGTTCCGATGGGCACCTGAAAATCAAAGCCAAACGCGCCGCAGAAGCCGACGCTTACCGCAGACTCGGGGAACGTTTGATGGGCGTCAAAATCACCAGCAACACAACCGTACGCGATTTGGCTTTGAAGAATGATGAGGTGATTAAATCGATGGCTGGATTACTTAAAGGCGCAGACGTTACGGCGATTCAGTTTCAAAAAGACCTCTCGTGCGAGGTGACGATGCAGGTCAAACTCTCCGAAGTGATCCGCACGGTGACTCGGGTGGTCAAGGGAAAGACCTCGATGGAGGATTCAATCGAGGCAAAGACGGTCTCCGAAACCGGACGCGGCGCCGCCTCCCGCGAGCCGGCGACTGGTTCCTCAGCGGAATCCGACTCTGAAATCACCGAGGTTCAAATCTCGGAGACGCTGCAACGAGTGGTTTCAGAAACCCCAGTCAACAACTAGCTCAGCGTATGCATCCGCTTTCCACCATCGCAATTGTGATCGCAGCCTCGTTGCTGACATCCTGTGCGTCTACGGCAGGCCAGCCAAAACCACAGACTTCGCAGAACAGTGGGCAGCTCACCCCAAAAAGAACTCCCACACAGGAGCAGCGTGATTACGCGGCGCAGACAGCAGCCTCGATTCCATCTCAATCCTCGAGTGTACCCACAAAGCCCTCTAAAGCTGGGACACAAGTCACCCAGAGCACGCAGGTGGAGAAAGTGATCGGCTCAAAGCCCATCATCGGCGATGACTCCGAACTCCGAAACTAGCCGCCTCGTGAGATGGGGCTTGGCAGTGGCACTCTGCCTGGCGACCGCCGCAGCGCAGACTCCGGGTTCGGCAAAGAAAAAAGATCCGCTCCAGTCGGATAGTCAGGGAAAAACGCAGGCAAATCGCTCCTCCCCCGCTCCAGCGAAAGAGCAGCCCGCGTCCAAGGAAGATCCTTTCGGCGCAATCGCCTCCCAGCTCTCGGGTCTTCTTGGTGACAAAAAATCGGTGAGTGTGGGGGTTGGCAATTTTGCGTTTCAGGACACCGACCTGCTGTCTCCATTTTCCGCGCTGTTGCGCGACGAATTGGAAGTGGCCCTCGGCAAAAATACGGGCTTCACGGTCGTGACGCGCGACCGGATTGCCGACCTTCAAAATGAAGGGAAATTTCAAATGCGCGATCTGCTTGAACCCGGCACCGCCGTGGAAAAGGTGTCCGTGAATGGAATCCAAGGGATCATTCGCGGGCGGTTTTACGCGTCTGGGGCGGGCGTATCGATCTTTGCAGAGTTGGTGTGGCTTGAGGGGGGCAATGTGGAAAAGACCAAAATCACGCTGCCTGCATCTCAAATTGCGGCACGCCTGCTCCCCGATGGGGTCAAAGCAGAACAGGCCATTGGAGCGCTTGTGGCGCCTCAAAACATGGAGGCGAGCATGACCAACCTTCAGGAGGTAACCGAGGGCCGACTGAAACGGGTGAACAGGGAATTCCCACTCGAATTCTTCACAACCGACACGCGCCGCGCTTTCAAACAAGGGGAGGTCGTTTCGTTCCGGGTACGCAGCGACCGCGATTGTTTCGTGGCGGTCTATTGCCATCAGTCCGACGGTTCGAGCGTCCTGCTGTTTCCCAACAATTGGCAGCGCAGCACGTTTGTTCCCGCGGGCAAGGCTGTGGACATTCCCGGGACTCGGAAACATGGGTTTGAAATCGAGATAGGCCCACCCTACGGCTCCGATGTCGTGCAGGTCATTGCCTGCACGAGCGAACGGGAGATTGAGAAGATGGTGGGACGTCAACTGACGACCGCATCCGCCTCGCAACCGGTCGCAGTTCTGACTCGGGGCATGGCCGCGAAGGAGATTTCTGCTGCAGGTTCCGCCGCATCCTTCACCCCGAATGGCGCCCCAGCCATGTGGTCGGACGCTCATGTGGTCGTGAGTACATTTCCGAAAAACCCGTGAGACCGGGCTAACCACCCCGCCCCCCAGCGCGGGCACCATGTGCGCCAAGTGTCAAACACTGAACTAATTTCAAGACACGCAGCCGGCAACCAACAGAGCTGCGAGGGTCCGAGCAGCGCTGCCGTGCGAATGGTTACCCAGACTTGGTCGCTTATCACTTTTCCAAGAGTCCATGGCTGCTCAACGAATTGCAGTTCGGGATACGTATAAACCTTGCCGGTCGACGAAAAAGTCTGTCCGCAACGGCTGCGATGGTGAATCCAGCCAACGCCGGATCGGACGGGAGATGAGCCTCCACTTTGACAGCATGCCAGCAAACCAGTAAAACGGGTTTATGAAAGCAACCGTTGATCTCCCCAGTGATCTGGTGCGTGAAATTAAACTCCGGGCGGTCAACGAGGGCCGCAAACTGAAAGAGGTCGTGACGGAATTGCTGCGCTGTGGCCTCGAGCAAGGCGCTGCTCTTCCTGAAGCCAAAGCCCCCCGGAGGGGCAAAATTGCGTTTCCTCTCTTTCCCAGTTCCCCTGACGCGCCGGCTTCTCAAATGAGCATCGACGCAATTATCGCCCTTGAGCAGTCAGCCCAACTGGAGGAGGACTATGCCTCCCGTGGCTAGCCTCTACGATACGGGTGTTTGGGTGGCTCGCTCCTTCTCAAGCCACCCGTTCCACACGAAAACCCGTGCAATTTTTGAACAGGCCGACTCTGGCAGACCAGCGGCGTGGTCTCCAGCTGGAACTCCTTTCTACAGGCACCGAGTGCCCCAAATAGCCCCTGTCACCCTTCTATGAAACGCATTTTAGCCGCCTGCATTTTATTCATACACTCCGGACTGCTCACCCATGCCGCTGAAGTCGAGGCCGAGGGCAAGGCAGCCGGCGATCTCCCCAATGCCCGAGAGGAGGCGCTGGCGGATGCGCTGCGGGAGGCGGTGCGCATTGGAACCGGCGTGGACGTTTTGAGCACAACTTCAGTCAAAGACTTCCACCTGGAGTTCGACCGAGTGTTATCGGCTGCGTTCGGGCATGTGAAGCATTACAAGGTCACTGGCTCCTCCCTCGGCCGAGACGGGATTTACAGGATCAAAGTAAAGGCTGATGTCAGTGCGGGAACACCCGGGATGAATGACGTGTTGGCCTTGAAACAGATTGTCCTTCTAAAACAGTCCCCCCGGGTCGCCTTTAAAATTGAAGAGCACATTGATGGTATTCCCGACGGCAAAGGCTACGCTTTCGGCTGGTTTGAACAAACTGCCCAAAAAATGCAGTTGCAGGTGGTGGATCCAGATGCTGCAGGCGGAGCGGAGTCCAGGCGCGCAGCTCGAGACGAACTGACGGGCAACAACGCCGGATCAAAGTTCAGGCGTGCGGGCATCGCTCAAAAAATTGACTTCGTGATTCAGGCAAAAATCAACGGCCGCTACGCCGGAACGGAATCCCTTTTCGGAGCATTGCCTGAACATTGTTTTGAGCTGGGAGCGGAATTGCGGGCGGTTCGTCCTGACAACGGGGACGTGATTGCCTCGGTCGTTGTGCCCGCATCCGACAAATACAGGAGCGGTCTGCAAACAAAGGAGATGGCGGCAAGAGAGGTGCTTTACAAGGCACTCGATGGCGGGAAGGGCACACAGGGAGGAATGGCCCTGTTCAGCAAGCTCTTCGCACGCTGGATAGTGGAAGTGGACTGCGGAGCGATCAAGCAAGTGGAGTTTGAAAAGATTTCGGCCGCTGACTTCCGAAAGATCCAGTCGGGATTGAAGACCACCGACAAGGTGACCGCAGTCTGGGAGCGCGAATTTGATTCCAAAGCTGTTTCGCACATCGACGTGGAGACCCGTCTTTCGGCCACGGACCTTGGTGCTGAAATCCAGAAACTGGCGGGCAAGGCGCTGGAACTCGACAGATCGACGGAGAGTTATTTGCAGTTTACGACCAAAGCAAATGGCAATAGCGGCGCGCAGCAGGAGAAGGGCGACAAACCTGCGGAGGAAAAGGGACTGCTTCAACGGCTGTTGGGCAGGTAACGTTTCCACGGCCGACGTGTTCGCGCACAATACCCGCCGCTCCACCGCTCCAATCACCCGCCTCCCGAGTTTCTCAACCGGGATACACAAGCGGCTTTTCCCTGCGCTGCAGCGCCCGCCGCAGCTTTGAGAGCGCGCCGTTTTGAAGCTGCCGAATCCGCTCCCGGGTCACCCCAAACTTCCTGCCCACTTCCTCCAGTGTCTTCGGAGATTCCCCCTCCAGTCCGAAACGCGCCGAAAGAATCCGTCGCTCCCGCGCGTCCAGCAGCACCATCAACTCCCCGAGTTCACTCAGAAGGTCGCTGTCGCTGAGCTGCTCGAGCGGACTTGAAGCCTCCAGATCGCTCACGGTCTCGCCCAACTGCTTGCCGTCATCCTCGGCCACCGGGGCATCCAGCGAAGCGGGCCGCAGCGACACCAGGCGCAACTGCGCGAGTTTCGGCGCCGAAATACCGACTTCCTCCGCAAGCTCCTCGTCCGTGGGTTCGCGTCCCAACTCTTCACTCATGCTTGAAGAAAGACGCCGCACTTTTGCAATTTTGTCCACCAGATGCACCGGCAGACGGATGGTCTTGCTCTGGTTTGCGAGCGCACGCTTGATGCTCTGCTTAATCCACCACGCCGCGTACGTGCTCAGCTTCCCTCCGCGCAACGGGTCGAAGCGCTCAACCGCCTTGATCAACCCGATGTTCCCCTCCGAAACAAGGTCCGGCATCGGCAGCCCCAAGTTCGCATAATCATGTGCGATCTTCACCACCAACCGAAGATTCGCGAGGATCATGTGGGCGCGCGCCTCCTTGTCCCCGAGCTTGATTCGCCCCGCAAGTTCAACCTCCTGCTCCTGGCTCAAAAGCGGAGTGCGCGCAATTTCGCGCAGATACATCCGAAGCCCTGAGTCGCTTTCTCCGAAAACTGACTGGTTCATAAAAAATCCTTCCTGCTACACCCAATCCCCCAATCCGAAAAACCCCATTCAAAACACCCGAGCGCCTCAACCGCTCCAACACCTCAAGGCCGACCCGCATCACTTCCGCGAAAAATTAACCGAAACGGAAACACCCACAACCGCGCGCAACCACCCCCTACGCAACCACCCCCTACGCAACCACCCCCTACACAACCACCCGAAGGCACCTCGGGCACCCGCGCCTCCGATACGCCGCGCGGTGGAGAAGATCCCCGCGTTCTACTACCTCAGACTGTCAAACAAACGGCCGCGTTCGAAGATTGTGCGGGGAAAATTCGCGCATCCACAACCAGAGCTCCATGGCTCCCTTGCAAGCGCGGCAAATGCCAAACAAAAACCGCTTTAAGCTTCAGACGGCACCGCTCGTGCACTACACTGCCCGCCGTGTGAGCACCCTTCCGCCCCAGATAGATCAGGCCACCCTCAACGCTCTGCCCACCGCAATCTGGGCCGGCAATTCCGCTGGTCAATGCAGCTTTGCCAACGATGCCCTCTCGCGACTGCTTTCCACCCCCGCCCCCGACCTTTTGGAATTCGGATGGCTGAGGTTCGTGCCAGAGCACGAGCAAACCGAGTTTCTTCCAAAACTGCAGCGCCTCGGCTCAAGCCTCTCAAGCTTCAGAACCCGTCTGCGCCTGCTGATCCGGGAGCAGATCCGGACTTTTCGCATCGAGGCGCGCTCCGTGCAATCCGCCTCCGAATCCGAGCCCCTGCTGCTCATCAGTCTGGAAGACATCACCTATACCAGCCGCGCGTCCCTGCGCCGACAGCTGCAATCCGAGCAGCTGCGCATCTGCTTTGAGCACGCGCCGGTCGGAATCGCCTTCCTGAACACAGAACTGCGCTTTGTGCGCGCGAACCCGCTGCTGTCCACCCTTGCGTCACACAACAGCGCGCACTTGGAGGGCAAATCGCTGCGCGAAGCGATTGAACCGCACATGCAGCCACACGCTGTTGCGGATGTCATCAGCGTCTGCAAAAACACGCTTGCGACAGGCACACCGCACACCCTGCACCGCTGGCCTGCGGGTCTCCTGGGCGACCGGGGTGAGGCCCGCTATACGGACTGGGAAATCAGACGCATTCAAACCACCGAAGGCGAGCCCGTGGGACTTCTGCTTACGCTTGCGGATGTCAGCGAACAAAAAGCGGCGGAAGACAGATTGCGCCTGCTTGCGAGCGTTCTGGAAACCACCACCGACTTCGTGTCCGTCCACGCGCCGGACGGAAAGATCCTGTTTTTAAATAGCTCCGCGCGCTCCGCTGCCGGGATACCCCCGACAACCCTGCCGATCGACCTGCACCACCGGTCCATTCAACCCGAGTGGGCGTGCGAGTTGGTGCTCTCGGAGGGGTTTGCCCTCGCCGCGCAACATGGAAGCTGGGAGGGCGAGACGGCCTTCCGCGAGGCGGATGGAAACGAAATTCCAGTCTCGCAGCTGGTCTGCGCACACCGCAGCCCCGAGGGCGGCATTGAGTTTTTCTCGTCCATTCTGCGCGACATCACCGACCGCAAAGCGGTGGAGACCATGCGGCTGGAGTGGGCGAACCGCTACGACACGGCGATTCGTGCCAGCGGCCAGCTGCTCTTTGACTGGCTCACCGACTCGGGTGTCATCAAGTACGCCGGCGACGCATCCCGCGTGCTCGGGGTAAACCTCGATGAGATCGGGGGGGACGTGCCGCGCCTGCTGGAACTCATCCATCCCGACGACAGGCATGGGTTCGAGCAGGAAACCCAGCGCGTCGCCACCTCCAAGGCTCCGCTTTCCCACGAATTCCGCGTCGTCCATGGAGATGGCCGCACCGTGTTCGTGCAGGCCAGAGGATTCTCCCTCCAGCAGCAGGCGGATGGCGGCGGACGCATGATCGGTTTTTTTGAAGACGTAACCATCGCGCACCAGTTTCGGGAGCAGCAGACCCGCTCCCAGGAGATGCTTGAGCGCAGAGTCCTTGAGCGCACCAACGAACTTGCGCTTGCCAACTCAGTCATCGAGGACCGGGCACGCCAGCAGGCCGCCGTCGCCGAACTTGGCGCACGCGCGCTGTCTGGTCAGGGCACCGAGGAATTTCTCAACAACGCCGCACACACTGTCACACAAACACTCAGGGTCGAATTTTGCTCGATCCGTGAGCTCGCGGCCGACAAATCCTCATTGGAACTGAGGGCATCCGCAGGCTGGCCTGCGGAAATCCAGTTGGAACAGCTGCGGGCCGGGAAAGAATCGCAATCCGGATTCGCCATCCTAGCGGGGGAACCCGTCATCGTGGAGGACATGACTACCGAGACGCGGTTTGAGATCAGCGAATCGGTGAAGAAGACAAACTGCATCAGCAGCGTTTCCGTCTTGATTGCTTTTGAGGACAAACCGTTTGGCGTTTTGAGCGCATTCAGCCGAGCCAAGCGCAGCTTTACAAGGGATGACACGAACTTTCTGCAGTCCGTCGCCAACGTCGTGGCCGCCGCCGTGCAGCGCCAGCGCGCGGAGGAAGGCTTGAGGCTCGCCCGCGAGCAGGCGGAGGAGGCCAACCGGGCTAAGAGCGAATTTTTGTCCCGGATGAGCCACGAGCTAAGGACTCCGCTCAATGCCATTCTCGGGTTCGCCCAACTGCTCCGGCTCGACGAGGCGGAAGCCGGACAAATCGAGAGCATCGAGCACATCGTGCGCGCGGGCCAACATCTCCTCGCACTCATCAACGACGTTCTGGATATTGCGCGGATTGAGGCTGGACGCCTGCCCCTGACGATCGAACCCATCAATGCCGAGGCCATTCTGCGCTCAAGCACCGACCTCATGCAGCCGATCGCCTCAAGGCACGGGATCAAGGTCGAACTCCTGCAACCCGAGGGACCCAGTTATGCGAAGGCGGACAGGCTCCGCCTCAAACAGGTCGCCCTGAACTTGATTTCCAACTCGATCAAATACAGCCCGCCGGGCGGCACGGTGCGCATCCGCATCAAGCCAGACCGCGACCAGCTCCGCTTCGAGGTTCAAGACGAAGGCCCGGGTATTCCCGAAGAAAAACGCGAGCACCTTTTCAGGCCTTTTGAACGCCTTGGAGCCGACGAGAATAAGATCGAAGGGACCGGCATTGGACTGAACCTTTGCAAAGGACTGGTGGATGCGATGCATGGAATGATCGGCCTCAATTGCCCTCCGGAGGGCGGCTCTGTTTTCTGGGTGGAGATCCCAGCCGCAGACTCCGGCGCATCAGCCCAGCGCGCGCTCCACCACGCCGAACTTTCCTTGCAACCGGAGACAAGGGGATCACGCCCCGAAAGCACGATCCTTTACATTGATGCGCATGATTTGGACGTCCACGTGATGGAACGCATCCTGCAAGACACCGCGGGGTACCGCCTCATCTCGGCCATGCAGGCGGACATCGCCCTTGAGCTCGCGAGGGAGTACCAGCCGCAGGTGATTCTGCTGGACCTCGACTTTCCTGACGGGCCCTTGCAGGAGCTGCTCACGCAAATCCAGTCAGAGCAGACCTTAAAAAAGATCCCCCTGATCGTCGTCAGCAACGATCACAGCGATGAACGCATCAAGCGGCTCCCACACCTGCAGCTGGCAGGGTCGATTTCAAAGCCGTACTCCCGCACCGAACTGACGCGGGCGCTTCATTTGGCGCTCGGGCGTTGAATTTTGAACGCATCCATCTGCCCCGTGTCCAAGAGTGGAGTGTGGCGGGCAAAAGGGGTGGTGGCGAGGGACCGCCAAGCGCGGCGAGCGCCAGGCAGGCTCGGTGTCGGCCCCAGATCGCCGCGCACGACGCCCTTTCACGACACCCTTTTTGCTACCGTTCCCCGCTCATAAACCGATATCGTACCCGCTTCCGCCCCCCCTTAGCATCGGCCCCGCAAACCCAAACTGCCACGCCCAATCCGAGTCAACATCCATGATACAAGTTGAAAACCTCACCAAACGCTATTCCGGCTTCACGGCGGTGCGGGATATCTCCTTCCAAGTTGCCAAAGGGGAGATCGTCGGCTTCCTCGGCCCGAACGGCGCGGGCAAAAGCACGACAATGCGGATGCTCACCGGCTATCTGCCCCCAACCTCTGGAAAAGCGACCATCGCGGGGTTCGACATCTTTGAACAATCCATCGAAGCGCGACGGCACATTGGTTATCTGCCGGAAAGCACCCCCCTCTACCATGAAATGCGGGTCAAGGAATACCTCCGGTACCGCGCCGCGCTCAAGGGAGTGGAAAGCTCCAAGCTGACCGAGCGCGTTGGCGATGCGGTCGAGATGTGCAGTTTGCAGGAAAAGGAAAACGCGCTGATCGGCACCCTTTCCAAAGGGCAGAGACAGCGGGTTGGGTTGGCGGATGCGCTGGTGCACGATCCGGACCTGCTGATTTTAGACGAACCCACCATCGGGCTCGACCCGAACCAAATCCGGCAGGTCCGCGAATTGATCAAGAACCTGGCCCAGCGGCGCACGGTATTGGTCTCAACCCACATTCTGCCCGAGGTGGAAATCATGTGTTCGCGGGTGATCATCATCCACAAGGGGCGAATCCGCGCCTCAGACACCGCGGCGAACCTCCTGAGCAAGCACCGGGCCACGGGGGCGGTCAGGGTCGAGCTTGGCACCCCCTCCGAGGGTACGTTTGCCGCGCTTTCAGGACTGGCCGGCGTCAAGCAGGTGACTGAATCGAAGGGTGACGCGGGAACCGTCTACGTGCTGCGCACCGAAGCCGAGGCTGATCCTTCCCAGGAAGTGCTGCGCCTCGCGACCGAGGGTAAGTGGGGCCTGCAGGAACTCTCGCGGCGAAAGGCCACGCTTGAGGATGTGTTTGTTGACCTCACCCAGGGCGATTAGCCGAACCGGAACTAAACGGAAGCCTCAACGGAAGCCTCAACGGAAGTCTGATCACCCGCCGCCCTAAGGAGCACAACCCCAACCAGAGCCCCTCCCCCCTCCCCCCTTACCCCCGCTCGCTCGTTCACGCCTCTGCTCATACCGTCACTCATACCTTTCCTAAAACCGATCCCTCTCTTTTTACTTAAAAATGCGCACTCTATTCACCTTGCTGGGACGCGAAGTCAAAAGCTTCTTCTATTCCCCGATCGCTTACGTGGTCATGTTTTTTTTCCTGATCGCAAGCGGCTTCAACTTCTACTCGGGCGTGTCCTTTCTGAACCAGGCGGCCTCCGAGGTCACCGTGGTGGAAGCCGCCTTCAACACGGTGCTTTTCTGGTTTCCGTTCGTGCTGATCTTTCCGCTGATCACCATGCGCACCTACGCCGACGAGTTCAGGATGGGAACCATCGAAACGCTCACCACTGCGCCCGTCGCAGACTGGCAGGTGGTGCTCTCAAAGTTTCTGGGCGCGCTTGTGTTCTACGTCATCCTCTGGTTGCCGAGCCTCCTGTACTTTGTGTCCTTCACGCAGATCACCGGCAAACAGGCGGCGCTGGCGGCGGGCGCATTCGGCGGCAGCTACCTGCTGCTGCTGCTCATCGGCGCGTTTTACGTCGCGCTCGGATGCCTTGCATCAGCGCTGACCAATGAACAGATCAATGCCGCGGTAATGACCTTCGTGGCAATCTTCGGATTCTTCGTTACGGGGCTTCTTGGCTTCATCCTCAACTCGCCCAGCCAGGCAGTCCGGGATGTGATTTCTTACTTCTCAGCGGTTGAACACATGACCGACTTCTCCAAGGGGATGGTCGATAGCCGCCCCATCGTTTGGTACCTCTCGATGACCGTTCTGGTTCTCTTCATCAACCTCCAGGTTTTCCAATACAGGAAATGGAAAGCCTGATCCGAGATTGCCTCAAACTCCTTTTCTAATTCCTTCTCTAATGGAACCGCAACCCGACCCTTCAAAATCTCCACACAAGATCAAACGGCTCAGCATCGGGCTGAACGTTGTCGTCCAGGTGCTGGCTTTCACGGCCATCGCTGGAATGATCAATTATGTGAGTTTCCGCCACTTCAAGCGGTGGGATTTCACACGGAACCAGAAATACGCGCTGGCGCCGCTCACCAAGAACTTGCTGGCCAGCCTCAAGAAACCCGTCAAAGCGGTGGTCTTTTTTCCGAACGCTCAGGCGATCGCCCAAGATGTGAGTTCGCTTCTGCGGGAATACGAATACGCCTCGGACCGCAAAGTATCCATCGAGATCGTCGACCCCTACCGGAACCTCACGCGCGCCAAGGAGCTTTCGGAGAAATACAAGTTTGGCAACACCGACAACATTGTGATTCTGGATTACGAGGGCAAATCCAAGTTTGTGAACGCTGCGGACATGGCCGAAATGGACACTTCGCGGGCAATGTTCGGCCAAGCCCCCACCATCAGGGCGTTCAAGGGGGAGGAGGCGATCACCTCTGCCCTTCTGGAAATCACAGAGGAACGTCAGAACAAGGTCTACTTTCTCGCAGGCCATGGCGAACCCGCACCTACCTCGCAGGAACTGACGGCCCTCAAAACCTTCATCGACCGCCAGAACATCAAGCTCGAACCGATCAACCTCAACAACACCGATTCGGTTCCCCAAGACACATCGGCCATCGTGATCCTTGGCCCGAGAACGGATCTGTCGGAGCGCGAGATCAGCCTCTTGTCGGACTACTGGGGAGAGAAGAATGGAAGGCTGTTCGTGATGCTGAATCCCGCAATGAAGACCCCCAGGCTTTCCGAGTGGATTGCAATTTCTGGAGTCACCCCGCAGCAAGACACAGTGATGCGCTCGGGAACCATGCTGGCGGTCGAGCGCGGCCAACCAACAATCAAAACAGGCATTGTGACCACCGCCGTCGGGATCATCCCTGAACAGGCAAAGCCCGTTTTGAAGGATA
Source organism: Chthoniobacteraceae bacterium (assembly GCA_044376395.1). GTDB lineage: Bacteria > Verrucomicrobiota > Verrucomicrobiia > Chthoniobacterales > Chthoniobacteraceae > Chth-196. The sequence goes on from JBILKY010000073.1 coordinate 12,386, forward strand.
TCATTGGCATCGACATGGAACTTATCGGGCTCAGCCAGTCCATCGGAGTAGATCAAACGAAAACAGCTTTGGTTCGCGTCCGGACCACGCAGCTTCTCTCCTCGCCTGCGGAGTTCTGGGGTGAGACCGACAACGATCCAAAGGACACCCAGCAACCTGTCAACGACCCCGCCAAGGATCACAAAGGTCCCCTCACCCTTGCTGTTGCCTTGGAAAAAGGAGGCGTGGACGACCCGCGCGTGAAGGTTGAGACCAGCAGAATGGTGCTGATCGGCAACGCGGCCTTCATAAGCAATGACGGACTCCGGCAGTCGGCAGTGGGCCTTGATTTCGCGATCAACGCGCTGAACTGGCTCATCAATCGGGAGCAACTTGCTGGCATCCCCCCCAAAAGCAAGGAGGCGATTAATCTGAGCCTTGATGAAGCACACATGAGCAGGATCGCCCTGGCGGTGATGGGAGTCATCCCCACCTTCATCGCCGTGCTTGGGCTCATGGTTTGGTGGCGCCGGCGGAGCTAGCCCGCCAAGAAAACAAGGAGTCGCCCGCCCGACCATTAAAGCCGACCGTATTCTCTGGATTAAACATCATGAAACCGCGCACCACGCTCACACTCGTTGCCCTTGGCGGCGCTTTTTTCGCCTATATCTGGTTTGTTGAAAGCGAACAAAAAACCACCCGCGAACTTGCCGACAGCCAGTCAAAAGTCATCGAAACTGACGAAGCAAGCATCACAAGCTTGTGCATTAAAAATGGAGAGTCGCTGATCGAGTTGAGCAAAACCGAAAGCGGCTGGAGGATGATCCGACCTCTCACCGACCGTGCGGACGAGGGTACGATCTCGCAACTGCTCTCCACCGCAACAAACCTGCGCCACGATTCAAAAATTGATATTTCGTCCAAGCAGTCGGAAGAAAGGCTCAAGGAATTTGGGGTCAACCAATCAGACCTGCACCTGACCCTGAAAACAGGAGGAAAGAAAGAAATCGAGCTGATCCTTGGGAAGGACAGCGCAATCGAGGGGAAGCTCTACGCGCGTCTGAATGGGAAAAACGACGTTTATGTGGTGCGGAACGCGCTCAGAAACCTCCTGACAAAAAAAGCCGACGAGTTCCGCGACAAGAAGCTTTCTGACACGCCTCCCGCGCTGGTCACCAAAGTACATGTGAAAACCGCCGAGGGCGAGTTTGAGCTGGAACGTAAAAGCAACCACTGGGATTTCATCCGACCCCTGCGGGCACGCGCCGCGGACCAAAAGGTGAACGACATATTGGCAGCTGTTTTGAGTGCAAGAGTGGGCCAGTTTCTAGACGAAACCCCCACCCCCGAGCAGGCCCTTACCGAACCCCGCGCCACCGTGACGATGAGCGTTGAAGGACAGAAAGACCCTCTGATCCTGCAATTAGGTGCAACGCCTTCCGGAGAGGAGCAAAAGGATAAGGCCTTTGCAAAACTCTCTTCGCGCGCCGCGGTGACCGTGCTGTCAAAC
>JBILKY010000074.1:0-13847 GCA_044376395.1 Chthoniobacteraceae bacterium
GTCGCCCCACAGGACGATCACCGTATTCTCGGCGAGACCCTCCTTTTCAAGTGCGTCGAGAACAAGCCCGAGTTGGGCATCCATGTAGCTGGTGGCGGCGTAATATCCGTGGCGAAGCTCCCTCGCCCCATCCTCGGGGATGGGATTGCCTGCCGGGATATTTTGATAGCTGTGCAGTTCGCCGTTCTTGTGGCCCGCGTACTCCGGCGCCCCGTCCGGAAGCCGGTCGGTGGGCGAACCCGGAATCTTGGAGCGGTCGTAGAGATCCCAGTATTTTTTGGGCGCGACGAAAGGCAGATGCGGTTTTGCAAAACCAACCGCAAGGAAGAAGGGTTGGTTTTTTTGTTTCAAGCCGGACAGCGTTTCGACCGCGAGGCGGGCGACTTTTCCATCGATATAAAAATCATCCGGGACGTCGCCGCTTTCAAACGCAGCGCCTTTTTCGCCCGCCTGATTCTCTTTCCTAGAATATTTTTCAGCTTTTGGGGAGCCCCAGGGCACCGACCACGAGGGCGCATCGTCGAATCCCGAATGGTAGATCTTCCCCATCCCTTGGACGAAGTAGCCGTTGTTTTTGAAATGCTGCGGCAGCGTCGTGATGTGGGGTTTCGCCGTGCGGAAATGGGTTTCAAGATCCCACACCCGCGTCGTGTCCGGCCGCAAACCCGTCATGACCGCCGTGCGCGAGGGACTGCAGACGGCTTGCGATACGTACGCATTCGTAAACACCATGCCGCCCTTGGCCAGACGGTCCAGATTCGGTGTTTTTACCACGGGATTCCCGTAGCACCCGATTTCCGGCCGCAGATCGTCCACCGCGAAAAACAGGACGTTCATTTTCTTTTCAGCTGCACTCGCCAGAGTGACGCCCAGAGCAAAGGGCAGCAGAAAAATCGTCAGAAATCCGGGGCGTACTGGGTTCATAGGATTGCGCCTCATAACTCCGATGCGCCCTCAAAGTTGCGCCGTGGCCGCGCTTGGAAATCAGCAGGGCGCCGCGGGCGCTTGGTTCAGTTTGATTGAACCCGGACCAGCCGAAACCCGCGTCCACCCGTAGCTGCGCCACCCTTCGCCAAGCGAGACTCCCTCGAGCGCAGCTTCTCGCCATCATCCATCCAACACTGCCCTCGAAGCATGAAGTCACCGTCCTTGGCTCCGTCCCAACTCCACTCGGCCACGTTCCCGCCAAGGTCATAAAACCCAAGCTTGTTCGGCGGAAAAGAGCCGACGGGCGCCGTGCCCTTGAAACCGTCGATCCCGACGCCGCTCGGATCGCGCGTGCCGTCTTCAAGGCAGGTGAAATTCCCGTCCTTGGCCCGGGGCGGGAAATGATTTCCCCACGGGAACGCGGTGTCGCCTGCGGCGATCTCCCACTCTGCGTTCGTCGGCATGCGCCACTCGCTTTTAGTCGGGATCGACAGCCACTTGCAAAAATCTGCAGCCGCCTGCCAGGAAACCTCCACCACAGGATGATCGTCTCCTTGCGTAAAACTCACCCCGTTCACCGTATTTGGCTGGGTCCAGTCGGGCAGCCGCCGTATTTTTAGAAAAAGCTTCCACTCACCGATCGTGAACTCGGTCTTGCTCATCGCTGCTTTTGTTCCTGGAAGCGCGATTAATTTCGACGCCAACCGATCCACGAGCTTTTTCATATCCGGATCAGTAGCAGTTTCGCCCGCGCTGGCGCCTTCAAGCTGCCGGCTCAGCGAGCGGATCCGAATGTTTCTGTACAGCACCTCGCCCTGCGGTTGCGATTGGATCCCGATCACGCCTTTTCTTGTAAGCGCAAAATTTGGTTTCTTTGCATGGGGGCCGGACGCTTTTGCGCCAGTCCATTTCACGTCACCCATCATGTAGCTGCATGCGAGCTTGCCGTTGATGAAATGCTCTCCCTTGTTTCCCCTGACCACAAGCCTCGCCGAGTTCCATTGTCCGGTCACGGCAAGCCCCTTCGGCGCGGGAAACATGCCCCAAAGCGCGCCGGATTCAATCCATGTGGGATTCTTTCCATACTTAGGGTCGAATACCGGATCACCGACTTGCATCTCCATCGAATCATCCACCGATTCCTTCGCTCTCTTTGGATCGATCCAAAATTTCACGCCCCCGTTTCCCTTTAAGTCAGCCTTCCACTCGAGCTCGAGTTCAAAGTCTTCAAACGAGTCGCGCGTGATGAGGTACTGTTCGCCTCCACTGTTTTTAATCACACCATTTGAAACGCCCCATCCCGCCGGCAGCGTTTCCCCGTCAACGCCGCGCCAGTTGGCCAGCGAAGAACCGTCGAACAACGTTCGCCATTCGGCCTCCGATTTGGACGAACCGGAGGCTGCGGCAGAATGTGATTGCCGCCCGCCCTCAACCGAAGATTTCTTGGTAAACAGAATCACCACCGCAACCACGAGCACCACCACCGCGGCACTGACGGCGGCGAGCGCTTTCCATGGCGTGGCCTTATTGCGGGCTCGCTCTCTCGCAGCACTCCGCTTTGCCGTGGGTTCGGACACCTCAGTGTTTTGATAGACGACTGGAGCAGGTTCCGCCACGAGCGCTTCGTGTTGCTGAGCCGCTGAAAGCTCGTTGAGGTTTTCGTACGCATGCCGCAACTCAGCCAGCAATTCGTCGTAGCTTTGCTGCCGGTTTGCAGGCGACTTCTGCATCATTTTGACAAGCACCGCGGCGAGCGTGGCCGGGCACTCTGGCCAAACCTGCCGCAGATCCACAATGGGCGCGCTCACATGCTTCATCATGATCGAGAACGCGCTGTCCGCGGAATACGGCGCAGTCCCTGCGATCATGTGGAAGAGGGAGCATCCGAGGCTGTAAATATCGGTGCCGATTCCGATTTCCTTCGCGCCCTCCGCCTGTTCGGGGCTGATGTAATTCGGTGTGCCCATGGACGCGCCGGTCATGGTGAGGCTCTGTTCCTGCGAAGTGCTTTTGGCCAGACCCAAATCTCCCAACTTCACCTCCCCGTCCATCGACAGGAAAATATTGTCGGGCTTGATATCCCGGTGGATGAGGCGCGCCTTGCGCCATCCGTACTCCAGGCCTGCTGCGACGTGCATGCATATCGCAAGCGCTTCCTCAGCCGAAAGGCGCGACTGACGTTTCATCCGCGCCTGCACGGATTCACCCTCCACGTACTCCATGGCGAACCAGTGGATGCCGTTTGTCTCGCCAGCCGCGTAGACCTGCACCAGGTTCGGATGATTCAGAGCCGCGGCGGCCACCGCTTCGTTGTGAAAACGCTGCACGTACTCGGGCTCCGACGCGAGCGAGGGCTGCAGAGTCTTGATCGCCACGAGCCGCCGAAGATTCGTCTGCCGCGCCTTGTAAACCGCGCCCATGCCTCCCTTGCCGAGGAGTTCTAAAATTTCATACTCACCGAGTTGCTGTCCTGGGTCGATCATGGGGTGGTGATGGGGTAATCGGCACTTATCAAACGGAGTGCACATCGAGTCGAGCCAGAATCCGACACCTGCCTTTCCCCGTTGAATGCGTCCGATGCGCTGGCGTCAGAGAACCTACCGCCAACTTTTGGGCTTAATCGCATGAATTCGTGAGCCACGCATTGCTGCTCGGCTGCGAGGTGCAGGCGCCACCACTACCGTAAACGGCATCAGCGCAACCCCGTGGCGCGCCTCACGCGTTCCATCACCGGCAGCGCGACCGCGCGAGCACGCCGCGCACCATCCGCAAGAATGCCGTCTAAGATCGCCGGATCGGCGGAAAGTTCGGCGCGCTTCTGGCGGAATGGCGCGAACGTTTCCCAGATCGCTCCAAAGAGGCGCTTTTTGAATTCACCGTACCCGATTCCTCCCGCACGGAACTGGTCCTCCATTAACGCCACTTCCTCCTCGGAGGCAAAAAGCCGGTACAACGCCACAATGGACGAAGAGTTTGGATCCTTCGGATCTTCGACGGCCGCCGAGTCGGTCACGATGCCCATCACTTTTTTTCGAAGTACTTTTTCCTCTTCGAAAATATCAATGGTGTTGCCGTAACTCTTGCTCATTTTCTGCCCGTCCAAACCGATGACGGTTGCGGTGGTTTGAACAATACTCGGCGTCGGCACGACGAAGATTTCGCCGAACATGCGGTTGGCTTTTTCTGCCAGGTCGCGCGTGACCTCGACGTGCTGTTTTTGATCACGCCCTACCGGCACCACGTTGCTGTCATAAAGAAGAATGTCCGCCGCCATGAGCACGGGATACGCGAACAAACCGTGCGAGGGCACCTTCCCCTTGCTCTGGTGGTCCTTGTAGGCATGGCAGTTTTCAAGCATCGGCATGGGCGTCAGGCAGGTGAGCAGCCAAGCGAGTTCCGTCACCTCCGGCACATCACTCTGCCGAAACAGGACCGCGCGGGCTGGATCCAGTCCGCACGCGAGAAAATCAAGCGCCACTCCGCGGCTGTATTCGCGCAAAAGCTCGGGCTGGTGGACGGTTGTGAACGCGTGGTAATCCGCGATGAAATAAAAAGCGTCCCCCTTGTCCTGCCATTCGATCCCGGGACGCATCATGCCGAAGTAATTGCCCAGATGCGGCCGGCCTGTGGGTTTGATACCCGAAAGAATGCGTGGAGCTGCCATAGTCTCTTAGGCTGGCCGCAAAACCTGCCCGAGGACAAGCTGCGAGATTTGGTTTGGCGCCACTTAATTTTTCCATTCCCTGAAAATTCCGTTACGGTGCGCCGATGACCGCCGCCGGCTTCACCGACTACCACGTGCACACGCCATTGTGCCGTCACGCCGAGGGTTGGCCGGTGGACTTTGCAAAGAAAGCCGTGGAACTCGGCCTCGCGGAGATCGGCTTCAGCGACCACAACCCGATGGCTGCCGCCTTTGACGACTGGCGGATGCTACGCGAAGAACTGCCGCGCTATCTTGAGTCCATTGAGGAAGCGCGGTCCGCTTTCCCGGGCCTGCCCATCCGGCTGGGGCTGGAGATGGATTATCTTCCCAAAACCGAAGCTTGGTGGGGGGAACTACGCGCGCTCGCTCCGTGGGACTACTGGATCGGCAGCGTGCACTACCTGCCGGATGGCACGGAGGTGGATCACCCCAAGTACATCAGCAGACACCGCGACACGGATCCTGAGTTGATCTGGTCCGCCTACTGGCGCGCTTATGAGGAGTGCATCCGCAGCGGTTGGTTTCATTTTGTGGCGCATCCCGATCTCCCGAAAAAGTTCGGCTACCGTCCGAAGGGGGATCTGCGGCGGTTTTACGAGCCGGCCATCCAAGCGCTCGTCGATACGGGCGTGGCGTATGAAGTGAACACCGCCGGCCTTCGGAAGGATTGCCGCGAACTTTACCCCGCCCGCGAATTCGTCGAACTGGCACGCGAAGCCGGCGTGCCGGTGTTGATCAACTCGGATGCGCACGCGGTCTCGGAGCTCGGTGCCGGTTTCAGCGAAGCGGTCGAGCTGTTGAGGGCTTGCGGATATCGGGAGACGCTGCGCTTCGAGCTTGGACGCCCGCTGCGCGTACCGCTTCCCGCGTGACGCATATTTGCAATCACGCGGCGACCACACGCCGCAAGGAAGCGTTTGAAGCGCCTATCAGCGCCATTCGTGCTTCGGATATTTCCGCTGCAGCTCTTGCTTGATCTTCAGATAACTCTCCTTCCAAAAAATATTTCCCGAGTCACGGTGAAGCTCAGGAAATCCGACCCATGTTCCGTACCCTTGAAAGCAATTCTCGCTTTAGCGCGCCCCGCGACGATACGCCGCGCGTGTCACTTTAGTGGTAATCTTGAGCACGAAACGTTTCCACTGCCCTGTAGGGCTGCCGTCCGATCGGAAGCAACACTGGCACCTTGAGGTCACCAGTTGGCCCGACGACCCACACCGCCTTGTTTTGCTTGTTAAAATCCAGATTGTGCTGGTCACTCTTGATGGATATTTCCAGTTTCCGGCCCTTCTTCGAGTCTCCGGAAAGCACCTTGCCATCGAACTTGGCCTCCACTTTTCCAAGTTTCGACTCGAATCCTCCGATATACTTCGTCACCGATCCTGAGACTTTCTGGCCGTCGATGGTCATCACAATCAAATGCACAGAATCCTCGGGATCTGTAAATTCGTAGTAGCCGACGTCCTTTGCCACAGCCTCAAGAACAGGCGACATCAGGACAACCGAGGCGATTAGGTAGGGAAGTTTCATGGGGTTCTAAAATGGTTGCTTTTTGGGGATCACAGAGCCCACCGGCAAACGATCTGCCGTAATCGCACTGCGAGGCCAAGCCGAAATGAAATAAAGTTTTTCCAGTATACATGTCAAACGTCGGTCGACGAGCTTAACCCATCCATCGAATCATTTACTCTCCCTCATTTAAGAAGTGGGTTAGAGACTCGGCACACTCCTAACCGCTCGTGTTTGGGTTCAGGCAAATCAAGAGACGCTCAACCTCAGATGCCTCACCGCCCGGTATACGCTTTATCCCTCGGGAACTGAACTGAGGGCCACGCGGAAGCCGTTGTTGCTGCCGAATCGCTCCGGAATCAGATCGTTCGAACTGCCCCCACTGAATCAAATTCACCTTTCTCCCAGGAGCTTTACCAACACCTGTCACCAAATCAGGGAAGAGTTGAAGTGCAAAGGTTAAGAGCATGTTGACCTTCGCCTGAGAGTAGTACCATTCTGCAGCGAGGTCGCTAACCAGTGAGCCTGACGCTCGAGCGTTCTGCATCTTGAGGTGCTCAAGGTAAGACTGAACTGCAGCAACCAGCGTTCTACCGAAAGTGTCTGGAAGACACTTCGCTTTCATCACCAGATAGCGTAACCCTGAATGAATATTCAGCCCCTCTAGACCGTTTTCATGGAGCTCCTCAAGAACCTCAGCAGCGTTTGCTTTTGCCTCGGCAAGAGTTGAAGTTGAAACGACTTACTTTGGAATTTGCTAGTTGCCACCTAACGTCGACCTGAGGAGCGACCCATTAGTGGGACTTTTTAACGCGTATCCTCGGAACGGTTTTGTGAAGGAGCTTGCTTTTTCTCCCTCGCGAGGCGCACTCGATTCAGATAGATTGTATTCGGTGACATCACCTAAGTGGTCGGCTAAGAGCCTTAAAGTTCATAATATCAACAGCTTGGAGGGGTGGTAGAGTGGTTTATTGCACCGGTCTTGAAAACCGGAGAACGGAAACGTTCCGCGGGTTCGAATCCCGCCCCCTCCGCCACTGGTTGGATATGAACGACTTGCGATTCTTGGCGGATTGTTTTTTCTCGAAATCAGAACAAAAGTCAGAACACACCTCCCGTAGTTTTCCCTCGTTTCATCATGTTCCCGAGAGGGGGGGGCGGGGGTCACCAGATCCACTAGCGCAGCGGCGTCGACGCGTTGGGCCATCCGGAATTTTTTACGCCAAATGGGCTCGGTGTTTTGCTGGCGGGATGAATGGCGCGGTATACTTTGGGTCGCGAGGACGCTCGCGCAACTCGATCTTATGACAGGCAAATCTGTACGAATCGCCTTCACGACTCCCGCGAGCAGATCTTAAATTGCGCGTTTATGTCCATGCGCGTTTCCATGAACGGAGAAGACCTCGGCTTGTTCGAGGGGCACGATATCCAACGCATGTTCGCGGAAGGGATGCTGGACCGAACAGGCCATTACTGGATGGAGGGCATGACGGAGTGGCGCCCGATTGTGGAGATATTGGCTGAATCCGAAACGCCGCCGCTGTCGCCTGAGGGGGTGATCGCCCTGCCTTCTCCGCAATCTCATTTCAAGAGATCGCCCACTAAAGCGCAGATCACTTTTCTAACGAAACGCGGCATACGGCATGAGGGCCTTGAGCGCCCACAGATTGAAGCGCTGATCGCCCAGACAAAGGCTAAGGAGGACCATGAGAAAGAGCGCAAAAGGGTCGAGACTGAGGCTCGGATTGCGGAGCCGCGACGCACTAGCTTGCTACCCACCCCGAAGCAATTGGCGTACTTGGATTATCACAGAATCAAATACGACGATTCGCTTACCAAACAGGATGCTCGCGAGTTAATCGACACGACAATCAGGAAGTGTCCAGATTCCAAGTGGAACAGGGTCAAGCACATCGTGAGGTCTGATTTGTACGAATTTGATGAGGGCGAAGCGCATTACAAAAAACAAGTGGACCAGGCGCAGCAGCGATTAGTGACGCTGAAATCCTCGGGGGTTGCGTTACCGGAAGAAATTGAAGAGGCAAAAGGAACACTGTACGACGCAAAGCAGGAACTGGAAGACTACAAAGAGACTTTCAGGGAAACGATCGACGAGTGGAATCTTCGCTTCACGCAAGACGAACCCATGGGAATGGATGAAGAAGCAGGGCCTTTCATGGAAGCATTCAAGAAGCCTTCTAAGGCACAGATACGCGCCATTCTGGAACGCTTCGACCTCCACTATCGGCTTCCCATTTACTCAATCACTCTGGATGAGTTCTTTCTCGTCTATCACAAGCTTTATCCTAACTGCTTCAAGCAGGGCCGTTCCGCCTCATTTAATGCGGACGACATCATTATCGAGCCATTCTACGAAAAGCCGGACAAGAAGACCCGCAGCGAGTCTGGTTTACCACTAATAAGCTCTGCGACCGGGGATCAGGGTGGGCCGAAGAAACGCGGCTGTGCCTCGCATGTTTTTAAGGGCATCCTCATTGCCATCGGGATTTTGTTCGGACTGGGACTTTTGTCGGTTTTATTGCGCTAGACGGTCGTGGCAGTTGCATCTTTCCGGGGTCGGCGAACAGCCACAGAGGCACATAAGACAGCCGCGCTTGTTCTCGAGGCGCGAAAGTGGAAGGTGCATGTGGTTATTAGTCGGCGCGAGATCTCTTAATCTCAGCGCGCAGGATATCACGCTCACCCAATTCGACTCCACGCCCGCTCCGGTGTAGCATGTAATGATGCACCGACCACTTCCGCTGAATGCGCTCAAGCGGCGCGCGGCGCGCCCAAGCTCGCCTTCCGCTGTAACTCGCGCCCCAAACCCAAACAGGCCAAGAATCGCACAATAGACACGCAGAACGCATTTTTGCAACGCCTGCTGACACCGCCGCCGTTCTTTCCCCCGGTTGCGATTCCCGCTCACCTGATGCAGCGCGTCAAAGACTGTGGCCGCCGTGAACGGCTCGTGCTCTGGTGGCTGACCTACAAGCTGCCCGTCGAACGCACAGTGGACGATGCTGCAAAAGGCCCGCCGGTGAGGGCGAGCCTTCTGACTGTCGGATGATGTTGTTTGAGGGAGATGCCGGCAGGTCTGTATGAAACAAAGAAAGGGACCGGCCCTTTCTTCTGATCAGCGTCTGCGTGAATGATTCCTGATCACTTCTTCAGCAATCAGTGAAACCATCGCAGCAACGGCGCTAACCAGCGCTTTGTTCCACATAGACATCTGCATTCACCTCCTTTTTTGAGGAAAATTGCGGGCTTCATGAGCGAAGACCGCGCCTCATGTGATTATACCCAGTTTTTTTGGTAAAATAGGGGTAGGGGGTACTCAATCCAGCGGATAAGGATTGAGTCTAGATTGCTGAGGTATTATGCCTTACACGGTCCTCAGTAGGACCTGTTCGCATGGAGCCCCTCTCTCGCATTAGCACCGTTACAGGGTTTGGAACCCTCACTGGCTTGGACCTCTACCTAACAGCCTTGCTCACAGGTCACTAGCAGAGTTGGATTTACAATTTTAAACTTATGTTTCGAGAAATAAGCTTTCTGGTTTTGTTTTTTGTTATATTTATAAATCCCTCCGATGCGCTAGATAGCTCTTTGGGGGTTAAAAATTCTCAGTCTCAGGCAATATCACGGTTTCCAGAAATTGGAATCTCTGGAAGTGAGGCGAATAAACGTTTCCTTTTAGCAGTTGAGGAAGCGAAAAAAGCGCGTCCAGATCTGTTTAAAACCGACGACTGGCCTATGAAAATTGCGCGGGAGGCTGAATCAGTCTATTCTCTGAAAAAAGCGCTTCTCTCTCGAGATCTATCAAATATAGCCAAAGAAGCGTCGGGATTTTTGAATCCCAACCAAGAGGTTCAAATTGAAATTAATACGCTTGGAGAGAAGGTAAAAAAATTAATAAATGAACTTCAGATTATAAAACGAAAAGAACCATCCATCTCGGAGACTGTGGTTAAGTTGCGCAAAAATGCTGAGGTAAATGAGAAATATTCAGGCATACTTTCCGGCGCTTCCGATCATAAACTGAAAGCGGAATCTCAACGCAAGGCAGCCGTTGAATTGCTTGAGAGTTTTGCTCGAGACAGGGAAAGGTCGCAACAAGAGCAGGAGGAATTACTATCACGAATTTCAAATCTCGTTGATGCGGTAATAATCGCCAATTTGCAGAAAGTACAAACCCAAAATCAAAAGCTTGAACAAATCGCATCAGCTAGGACTGAATCGCCAGACAAAGCAGTCGATAACTTGAAGGCATTTTCGCCAGACAACGCGGTCGATGACTTGAAGGGATTTAATATTGAAAGTTCAGAATTTACCTCTTCGCCTAGGGGACCGAGAATTCACGGATTTCACTTAGGATGCACTGTTCAGGAATTCGAGGACAATTTAAAAAAAATATTCCCGGATTTACAGAAAAGCATTTGCAAGCTCGGGATGGAGCCTGAAATTCCTGTTGGAGATTTGGTCGGCAGGCCGGGATTGACTGCTGTGCCCATTCTTTATTCCGATATTCAAAAAACAAAACTAGCCAGGGTTTACTCGGTTGGGAAAGAGAAAACTGTAGTATATATTTATTTGGACACGCCATTAGTAAACAAGATTTTTAACATTGTCGGCATGCGAGGCTGGGAGTTCGCGGAAAACATCGCTGGCTCATATAATCTTCCAAAGCTAAAGGAATATAAAGGGGGCTTTATTGAACGTCCATTCCTCCGGTGTTCAAGCGACGATGGTTGGGCATTGTCAGTCAAACTTGGGTCCGATCAGAGCGGACCGGCGTTGGAGTTCTTATTAACCACGAAAACGGCTGATCGAGGTTTTGATTCAGTGGAAGCTGGAGACTCAAGCTTCCCACAATCGAAAGAACCTTCTGGTGAATTAGTGGGTGCACGTGGGCCAATTATTCACGGATTACAGATCGGAATGACCAAGCCTGCTCTCATATCAACGCTCCGCGAAATAATGCCCGAAATAGAGCCTTCTGATGCAGTTAACGGATTTAAAATTCCCATGGAGGACCTGACTGGAAAACCAAATGACTTGTGGGATGGAGTTATGTTCAAATCCCCGAAAAGCCGGCAACGTTGGGATGTGGTTGTAGCTTTTGAAAAAACGTCATCACGTCTGGCTTACATTCGTCTAGAGCAGACATTTATTGAGCGGTTTCTGAAGGTGCAAGACATGAAGTTCGATGATTTCTGTCAGCTATTCATGAGTCATGCCAAAATACCCAAAATGGAGGGTAAAGTCAGCCCATCTTCGGCAAATATGCTGTTTGCAAGCAAGGATGGCTGGGTAGTCAATTTGGTGGATGAGCGTGAATATGTACAGTATGATCCGAAGAAAGTCATTGAACTTAAAGCGACGACTCCAAATGCGTCTCGGGGCTTTGGAAGGTGATGCAATCGTCACGCCGCCTGCAGTGAACGAGTACGATCATAACTTTCGTTTACCAGATCGATTTTCATGGATCCCCTCTCTCTCGTTAGCACCGTAACAGGTTTGGGAACTCTGTCTGGTGTGAACCTCTACCTTACAGTTTTGCTTACTGGTCTGGCTGTACGATTCAATTTTTTGAGTCTAGGTCAGAACCACGAGTCGTTGATGGTTTTTGCGAATCCTTGGGTGATTGGAATCTCATCAGTTCTCTACCTTGTCGAATTTTTTGCTGACAAGATTCCATGGTTGGATTCGATCTGGGACGCTGTTCACACTTTCATCCGGCCTGCAGGGGCTTGTTTGATTGCCCTAGAAACTCTAGGTGACGCATCTCCCTTGTTAAAAACGGCAGGTGTTCTGATTGCGGGTGGATCTAGCCTTACCACTCACACTGCCAAGGCGGCCACACGTGCTGTGGCAAATGTTTCACCCGAGCCTGTGAGTAATGTCGCGCTGAGCTTGGTGGAAGACGCAAAAGTAGCAGGAGGAACAGCCATGATGTTTTTGTTTCCAACGATCATGCTGGTGCTGTGTGTGTTGGTACTCGTAGCTCTCTGGCTAGTTCTTCCTAGGTTGTTCAGGAGAATCGGTGGCTTCTTTCGGATCCTTAAACTCAAGATTTTTGGAGTTCCTGGCCAGGCTTAGTGGGGATCCTAAAAAATCTGAAAGTGACACGGTTTGACGCGTGTCTAATTTTCGATAAGATTTGCGGATTATAACAATTTGCTAATAATCAATCCGACGGCTCCGATCGCAGTGGGCTGTTGGATTCGGCAAGGGTTGCTTGCTGAATGGATGTGGAATGGATATAATCGGCGAAGGAATGGATATCGTAGATCAACGGGGCCTTTCCCCGAACCCGGCGATTAGCTGTAAACGGCGCTCGAAAAGCGTGACAGGAATGGCAAAGTTGAGATTTTGACCGCCAGCGAAACCCGCAGTTGTCACTCCGATGACCCGGCCCTCCATATCAAACAAGGGGCCTCCGCTACTTCCGGGAGATATTGGTGCCGTCACTTGTAAGATCTTGAAACTACCGTTCGGTCGCAACGAACTGATAATTCCTTCCGAGACGGTGCCCTCAAGCCCTTTTGGATTACCAATTGCAACCACGCGGTCACCGATAAATTGGTTCTGTTCTTTGTATAGTGGTAAAGGCTTCCCCGGTGTTGCAGTTTCGAGAATTGCGAGATCCAGCTTTTTTGAGAACCTGAGGATTTGCTTTAGCTCAGCTTGATCTTGTTTACCCAATTTCCGGACGATGACCTTTGAAGCGCCTTCGACAACATGAAAGTTGCTAACCACTTGATTTGGCTCAATGAAGAAGCCACTGCCCAAGGAAACAGGAGCCCCAGATGGGCCATATGAAAAATAAGAACAATTGACTCCTTGGAGGATTCAAAAATGTCGCGGGTTGTTTTTTCACCCATTGCTAAACGAGAACACAACAGCGAGGCTGCAAACAGCGTGATCGAGCGCAAAAGAAAAGCAATCGACCGCGCTCGAAGTTTGCAAAGCATGGCGCGAAGACTAGATCGTTTTTAATGCATCGAAAGTCAATAGTACAGGGACAACCGGCAGGGGCGCGGTATCCAAGATCGCCGGAATACGGGAAACGTTCCCGATGCATTGGGGGCGCATGCTGGCAAAGCGGGAGTTGCAGTTGGCGCACTTTCGCAAGCATGGCTCCGTGCCGGACGGTGTCACGCCGGGCTGGCCGCTGGGTCGCAACGTGAGCCAGATTGGGCCAAAGCTAAAGCGGCTGCGACCCAATCTGGCTTTGGCGCGATTTGGTTGGGTGACCAACGTAACTTTTGCCTCTGTAGCGCCTTTTCTCGCGATCGCCTCTGCGTGCGGCGCTGTTTTTTTTCTTAATTACTGGATTTACAAAAATGATCCGCGCCCTCGCAAGTCTCTTAAAGCGAGAGATGGCACTAGTTCGCCAAGCGGCGTTCGATCTTACCATCTTGAGGACGACACCCCTGTTCATGCGCCCACCTCGTTCGACACCACGCCTGACCCTGTGTAGCGTGTTGTTAATACGCTTTTTCGCGGATTGCGCGGAAACGATGCGCTGCACTCCCAAACACACCTTCTCCTGTAACTCCCCGTCCAAACCACAAACCGGCCTAGAATCAACCGATAGGCGCGTATGCAGGGCGCCCTTTCAATCCCCAGCGATCGGCGGGAAAGCTTCCAC
The DNA here is from genome assembly GCA_044376395.1 of Chthoniobacteraceae bacterium. Classification (GTDB taxonomy): domain Bacteria; phylum Verrucomicrobiota; class Verrucomicrobiia; order Chthoniobacterales; family Chthoniobacteraceae; genus Chth-196. The sequence goes on from JBILKY010000074.1 coordinate 13,800, forward strand.
CCTCACCCCGCGGCAAGAGTGGGCGAGCTCCGGTGCACGGTTGCCCAC
>JBILKY010000075.1:0-13818 GCA_044376395.1 Chthoniobacteraceae bacterium
GGAGGAGTGGCTCGGTGCGCGGCGTGGTTTTTCGGGGGCCGCGCAGGCAGCGCGTGAATGCTCGGTCTATGCTGAGAGGTTGAATCCGCCGTTCTGCGCGCGCTGGCGAAGCAGGTGGTCGGTGAGCACAAGGACGGTCATGGCTTCGACCATCGGCACCGCGCGTGGAAGCACGCATGCGTCGTGGCGGCCCCGGGCCTTGAGTTCGATTTCTTCGCCTTGCCGCGAAACCGTCGGCTGCGATTGGAAAATCGTCGCCGTGGGCTTGAACGCGACCCGGAAAAAGATGGTTTCCCCGTTCGAAATTCCGCCCTGCACGCCACCGGATCGGTTGGTGCGCGTCCTGACCCGGTCGCCTTCCATGTAAAAATGGTCGTTGTGCTCGGAGCCGCGCAGCAGCGACCCCGCGAAGCCGGATCCGATTTCAAACCCTTTGGTGGCCGGCAGACTGAGCACCGCCTTGGCGAGGTCTGCTTCCAATCGGTCGAACACCGGTTCGCCCAGTCCGGGGGGCACGCCGCGCACGGCGCATTCGATCACGCCGCCCACGGAATCTCCCGCCGAGCGCACTTCCTTGATGTGGTCGATCATGCGCGCGGCCATCTCGGCGTCCGGACACCGCACGATGTTGGATTCAACATCGGCGAAGCGCACCGTTTCCGGGTCGATTTTGGCGTGCAGGTGTTGGATCGAGGACACGTACGCGACCACCTCGAGTTTCGGACAGAGCGATCCGAGCACTTTTTTGCCGATTGCAGCGGCGGCAACGCGGCCGATGGTTTCGCGCGCCGAAGTCCTGCCGCCGCCCTGCCAGTTCCGGATGCCGAACTTCGCGTCGTAAGTATAATCCGCGTGCGAGGGCCGGTACGCGCTTTCCATCTCGCGGTAGGCCTCGGGACGCGCGTCCTTGTTGGTGACGTTGACCGCGATGGGAGTGCCGAGCGTGAGTCCTTCGAAGACGCCGGAGAGAATCTGGCAACGGTCCTCCTCGGCGCGCGGGGTGACGATCTCGCTTTGTCCGGGGCGTCTCCGGTTGAGGTCGATCTGGATGTCCTCCTCGCTCAGCGCAAGCCGCGGAGGGCAGCCGTCCACCACCACTCCGACTCCGCCTCCGTGAGATTCACCCCAAGTGCTGATCCGAAAGAGATGGCCAAATTGATTCGACATGGTGGGTGGTGTATGATGCGCCGGGCAGGGTTTATTTCGCTGCGGGAGCCGGCGCGGCCGGCGTTTCGGTTTTCTTGGCGGGCTCGGCCTTTTTCGGAGCCGGGACATCCGCGGGCCGCTCGGTGACGGCGGGAGTCGGATTCACTTTTCCGGTGAAGGCGTTCGCCGCTTTTTGAATGAACTCGGCGGAGAGTTCTTTGCCCGCCGAAACGAGAAGTTTTCCTTTGATCTCAAAGGTGCCGCCCGCGGGAATGACCGTTTTGAAAAATCCCCCGAACCGCCCGTAGTCGCGGTACGCGGAGAATTGCGTGTCGGTTGGATTCTCCGGGTGGTTCAAAAAGGCGACGTGATACTGAGTCCCTGCGAGCATGAATTTTTCAGCAACCCAAGCGTAGTCACGGTCCTTTTTCGGATCGGCGTCCGCCTTTGGAAACACGTACACCGTGCTCGCCTTGTCCACCTCGTTGGCGGGGCGGAACTGGAAGCCCGCGTGTTCGGGGTCGCCGTCCAGTTTTGTCTCGCCGGTGAGCGCCTTGATTCTGGAGCGCATTTCCACCTGCACATACGCCGGGGCGGGTGCTTCGGTGACGGTGTAGGTGCGCTCCTCGGAGAGAATCGGCTCGGTCGTGGCACCCTCCCAGTTCAAGGCCGCGGTGAAGGTGGCCGAATGGTCGTCGGATTTTTGTGAGAGAAATTTCTGGTGGATCAGGCTGCCGCCTTTCATGTGCCAGCGATCCACGGTTCCGGCAGGTGTCGTGATCTTGCTCCAGCCGATGAACCAGCCCCGGTGATGGGTGAAGTCGCCGCCGGCGCCCTTGGTGATGGGCGCGGTACCCTGCGGGTTCATCACATGAAAGATGGGCTTGTAGGTTTCCTGCAGTTTTTCCGGCGAGGAATTGTCGTAGTGGTACTGGTAGCGCACGAGCGGCACGCCGTTTTTGCAAATGTCGAGATGGCTTCCGGGCGTGTCTGCAAAGGTGAATGTCGGTGCGGCATGCGATCCTGCGCACGCCAAGAGAAGCGCGGAGGCGGCGATCAGGCTGGGGCGGATTTTGGGGAGGAGCGGAGTTGTCATGGATTGAATTGAGGGGGGGAGTGTCGGGAGGATGATGGAAAGGCCGTCGAGGCTCTTTATTTTTACAGTGTTATCCGAGCGTAAAAAAGACGGGAGCCTATTTTTTCAGCGATTCACGGTTTTCAGCGATTCGCGGAATCGCCTGGCGGCATCCCGGACGCGTTCCCCGGTGTTTTCGAGCGGCTTGACGAACTTCGGGGTGAACCACGGGAATCCTCCCACCAGATCGCTGGTGACGAGCACCTGGCCGTCGCAGTCCGGACCGGAACCGATCCCGATTGTCGGCACATGGACAGCCCCGCGGATCTGGCCTGCGGCCTCGGGCACGACCAATTCCAGCACCATGGCGAAGACTCCCGCGGCCTCGATCGCCTGTGCATCTTCCACCAACCGCGCGGCGGCGTCCGGAGTCTTGCCTTTCTTTTTGTAGCCGCCTTCCAGGAGCACGCTCTGGGGCAGCATCCCGATGTGGCCCATGATCGGGATCCCCGCCTCTGCGATCGCGCGGATTTGCGGGCTCATTTCCGCGCCGCCTTCGAGTTTCACCGCATGGGCCCCTGCGCCGACGAGCGCGCGTGCGGACTCGAGTGCCTGGGCGGGTGATTGGTACGTGTGAAACGGCAGATCGGCGATAATCGGCGTGTGCACGGCGCCGCGAGCGACCGCCGCGGTGTGGTGGAGCATGTCCGCAAGCGTGACGCGGGTCGTGTCCGGATGGCCGAGCACCACCATGCCGAGCGAATCGCCCACCAACAGCCAATCCACACCCGCCTCTTCGAGCAGCTTTGCCGTCGGGTAATCGTACGCCGTGAGCACCGCGATGGGTTCACCGGAGGCTTTGCGCTGGCGGGCGGCGGTTTGGGAGAGGCTTTCGTTGCTCACGGAAATCAATCGAGGGGATGTCTGGTGCTGCGGATGGAATCGCTGACTGGACGGTTTTGACGGCCGGGTGCTCTCAAAACGCGGAGCGCCTGATGATCGGCATGCGTTTTAGCGCGGCGTGTTCGGGAACGGAGGTTCAACGGGAAATCTCCCACTGCCGGGCGGCGAGGGCAACTCCGGCGGGATCATTGAGCGATGCGAGGAGCTGCGAGACGGTGCGTTCCTGGCCCGGTAGGAGCAGGTTGGGTTGAATGTCGGCCAGCGGGGTGAGCACGAAGCGCCGCTGGTGCAGGCGGGGATGCGGGATCACAATGTGCGCGTTGGAGAGCACCAGATTTCCCGCGTAGAGGATGTCGAGATCGATGGTCCGCGGCGCGTTTCGGGGCCGTTTCGAGGGGCGGCCCATGGCGGCTTCGATGGACTGCAGGTCCTGCAGCAGCGCCGTGGGGTGGCCCTCGAAATCAATTTCAATGACGGCGTTCAAAAACGGCTCCGCATCGGGATCCGTGCCGACCGGGTCGGTTTCATAAAGGCGCGAGCTGAGGACCGGGCCCTTTGCGTTCGCGAGGTGCGAAACGCGGTGGCGCGCCTCGACAAGCATTTCAAGGCGGTCCCCGATGTTTGAGCCGAGGGCGATCCCTGCGCGCATTCGTGGTGGTGCTGGTTTGTGAGTTTGGATCCGGGGCGCGCTAGTGGAGGCCTAGAACGTCCTGCATGTCGTACAAGCCCGGCGCCCGACCGTGCGCCCAGAGGGAAGCCCGAAGCGCGCCCCGAGCGAAAGTGTCGCGGCTCGAGGCCTTGTGGGTGAGCTCCAAGCGTTCGCCCATCGCAGCGTAAATCACCGTGTGATCTCCGACCACGTCTCCGCCGCGCACCGCGTGCATGCCGATTTCGTCCTGCGTCCGTTCGCCGACGATGCCGTGGCGTCCGTGCCGCGTGTCGTTTTGGTACGAGAGCGCGCGCACCTCCGCGAGGATTTCTGCGAGCCGCTTGGCGGTGCCGCTGGGCGAATCCTTTTTCATGCGATGATGCATTTCCACAACCTCTAAATCGAAGGAGGTGCCCAGGATTTCCGTGGCTTTTCGCGTGAGCCAGAAGAGGGTGTTCACCCCGACGCTGTAGTTTGGAGCAAACACGACGGGGATTTGTTTTGCCGCAGCGTGGATGGCCGCGATTTGCCCGTCGGAATGGCCGGTTGTGCCGATCACCAGCGTCTTGCGCGAAGTGACGCACGCGTCCAGCACGCTTTCGATGATCGCGTGGTGGCTGAAGTCGATGACCGCCTCGCACTTTTGAAGCGCGCCCGCGAAGTCGTCGCCCGTGTCCACTTCCGCGCCGACGGTGAGTGCGTCGAAATCTTTCGCGCATTGCACGAGCGCCTGGCCCATGCGGCCCCGCGATCCGTTGATGAGAACACGTATTGGACTGGGACTGCTCATAGAAGGCCGCAAAGTTTGAGGGTTGCCTGCAGTTTTGTGCTGCTCGCGCTGGAGAGTGGCGAGAGCGGGAGGCGCACCTCGGGCAGCATCCGGCCCATCATGGCCAGCGCGGCTTTGGAGGGCGCAGGATTGCTCTCAATGAAGAGGTCCTTGAAGAGCGGGTAGAGTTCGAAATGCATCCTGCGCGCCGTCGCAAAGTCGCCTTGAAGCGCGGCCTGCACCATGCGGGAGACGCGGTCGGGCACGAGGTTGGAGGCGACGCTCACGACGCCCACAGCGCCCACGCTCATGAAGGGCACGGTCAGCGAGTCGTCGCCGGAGAGGATCTCGAAATTCGCCGGAAGCGCCGACCTCAGCATGCTCACGCGTTCCACCGAACCGCCTGCTTCCTTGATCGCCACCACGTTCGCGCAACTCGAGGCGAGGCGCTGGGTGGTTTCAACCGAAATCTCAATGCCGCAACGTCCCGGGATGCTGTAGAGCATCAGCGGCAGCTTTGTGGACGCAGCGACTTTTGCGTAGTGCAGGAAAAGCCCCTCCTGCGTGGGGCGGTTGTAGTAGGGGGCGACCAAGAGGGCTGCGTCCGCCCCGAGGCGCTCGGCTTCCTGCGTGAGGTCCACCGCTTCAGCGGTTGAATTGGAGCCGGTCCCCGCGATGACTTTGCACCTGCCCGCAGCGGTTTTGACCGCCAGTTCAATCACGCGTCTGTGTTCAGAATGATCCAAGGTGGGGGACTCGCCCGTGGTGCCCACGGGAACAATGCCGGTGATTCCCTTCTGAATCTGCTCCTCGATGAGTTGGGAAAAAGCTTGTTCATCCAGACGGTCATCGCGAAACGGCGTGACCAGGGCGGTAAAGGTGCCTTCAAACATAGAGCCGCTGAAATTAGGCAAACCCCAGAGGAAGGGCAAGCATCCCCTCCGCTTGCAGTTCTTGCTTTCGAGTTTCCTTGATTCGGGCATCCTTTCCCTATGCCCGAGCCCGCCGAACAATTGAGTGCTCCGAAGGTTTACTCCGTCTACGAGCTCACCGCGTCCGTGAGACGGATGCTGGAAAATTCCCTGGGGGCGGTCTGCGTGGAGGGGGAAATCAGCGGGTACAGGATGCAGCCTTCCGGGCACCAGTATTTCACCCTGAAGGATGCCAAGGCGCAGGTGGCCTGCGTGTGGTTCGCAGGGCGCGCTTCCGGCAGGGCCGTCCCGCTGAGCGACGGCATGGCCGTGCAGATCCGCGGAACCCCAACCGTGTACGAGGCGCAGGGTAAGTTTCAAATCAGCGTCCAGTCGGTGCAGGCCGCTGGCGCCGGGCTTTTGCAGGCGAAGTTCGAAGCGCTCAAAAGGCGTCTTCAGGAAGAGGGGCTTTTCGATTCGGGCCGCAAGCGCGCGCTTCCGAGGTTTCCCCAGACGGTCGCGTTGCTGACCTCACCTACCGGTTCAGTGGTGCAGGACATGTTGAAAGTGCTCGGACGCCGGGCGCCGTGGGTCCGCGTTTTGGTGTATCCCGCAAAAGTTCAGGGACAGGGGGCGGCGGAGGAAATCGCGGCGGGCCTCGCTTTTTTAAACGCGGAATCTGGAAAAAGCCTGCCGGTGATTGACGTGATCATTTCCGGACGCGGAGGCGGGAGCATTGAGGATCTGTGGTGTTTCAACGAGGAGATCGTGGCGCGCGCGCTTTACGCATCGGTGATCCCGGTGGTGTCGGCGGTCGGCCACGAGACGGATTTCACGATCTCGGATTTCGTTGCGGATCACCGGGCGGCGACCCCGAGCGTGGCGGCGGAGATGGTGGTGCCCGACGGGCAGACTTTGAGCAACCAGGTGCGCTCGCATGCGCAGCGCATCGAGAACATGTCGTATCGCGCGGTGCGCGCCTTTTCGCAGAAGCTCGATTTTTTGGCGAAGAGCGCGCTGTTCCGCGAGCCGCGCAACCGGCTTGCCGAGGCCGCCCAGCATCTGGACGGGGCGGCTGAGGCGTTGGGGCGCGCGATGCGGGACGGGGTGGCATCGCGACGTGCGTTGCTGGAGCGGTTGGCGGCTTCCGTGCGGCAGCATCGGCCGGACCAGGTGCTGGCACTTCGCCGGCAGCAGCTCGAGGGAATCGCGGCGAGGCTTGAGAGGTCGGGTGCGGATCAAATGCGCCGGAACCGGGCCGATTTGGAGCGGTTGGGCAGGATGCTGGTACTGCTTTCTCCGGAGGGCACGCTTGAGAGGGGATACAGCATTGCGTTCACCGAAGCGGGGGCTCTTGTGCGCAGTGTCGAGGACGTGCAACCGGGCACACGGTTGGTGACTCGCTTCAAGGACGGACGCGTCCAGTCGGAAGTGCTTTCTGTCGGCCATTCTGTCGGCTAATTGGAGGGAACCGTCTGAAAAATTTCTGCTCGCAAGCATGCAGGATGGGTTAGGATTGCGCGAAAATTTACAACCGAAATTTAGACCCCAATTGACTGTGAGCACACCGACTGAATCCACCGCATCGAATCAATCCTCTGGTTCCCTGAACACTGCCATTTCCATCGCTGTCGCGCTGGCGGGGACTTTCATGGCGCTTTGCAGCGTGAAAGAGGGGAACATCAATCAGGCGATGGCAGACACCCAGGCCAAGACGGTGAACGGCTGGGCGTATTTTCAATCCAAAAGCACCAAGCAGAATCTCGCCGAGGCGACGATGGAACAATTGAAGGTGATGAAGACGCTTTCCGCCAGCGCCGTTCCCGAGGCGATCAGCGAGATGGAGTCGAAGGTTGCGGCCTACGCCACCAAAATCACGCGGTACGAGGAGGAGAAGGAGAAGATCAAGCAGGACACCCAGGCGCTGGAAAAAAAGTACGAGGAACTCGACAGGCAAGGGGATCAGTTTGACATCGCGGACGCCGCGATGTCGGTGGGGATTGCGTTGTGCGGTATGGCTGCGTTGGTGGAGAGGCGTTCGCTTTGCGCGGTGGCGTTCGTGTTTCTGGCGGCGGGAATGGGGATCGGGGTTGCGGGTTTTCTAAACATTCCTTTCGAGGTCCCGTTTCTGGCGAAGCTTTTGAACTGAGCCTGTGGCGAGCGCGATGTTCAAGGAGGCCTTGCGGGGGTGCGTGATCGCAGGGGTGGTCGGTTTTTTACTGAGTGCCGGGCTGATGCTGGGCTTGCGCAAAATCGCGGGCTTTTTTGCCAGTTCGGGTCCGGAAACGGCTGCCGTCCAGACGGAGGAAAAAGAAAAGCCCAAACCCGAGCGGGGAAGGGCGCTCAAGGGCATGGCGCAGGTTCAGTTTGCCGAACAGGTTGAGGCATCCAAAAAACGCGCGGTCGCGCGCTACCCCGAACTGGGGGTGCGCGACACTGCGGTCAACCGGGAGTTCATCCGGCGCTATAAAATTCTTCAGTCCGCAAACCCGTCTTTTATGGAAAGCCCTGACTGGCCGGAAACCCTCGCGGACATGATGGCACGCGACCTTTCGCTGGATCCGCAGCAAAAGTAGGTTCCCGGACGCTCGACCTTTTGGCTCGGACGGGGCAGCTTGAGGGGATGTTTACCGGACTTGTCGAGAAGACGGGGGAAGTCGTCGGGCTTCGCAACAATTCTAACGGCGGTGTCAGCCTGCACCTCAAAGGGGGCGAGATTTTCGCCGCGTCCGCGATTGGTGACAGCATAGCGGTCAACGGCTGCTGCCTGACGGTTGCGGCAATCGAAAACGACGTCGCCCGCTTCGACCTGCTTCAGGAGACGCTTGCGCGGACGAGCTTGGGCGCGGTGCAGCCGGGCGTGTCGGTTAATTTGGAGCGCGCGATGGCTGCGGGAACGCGTTTCGGCGGGCACTTTGTCCAAGGCCACGTGGATGGCACGGCTGAGATTCTGCGGATCGAGGCGGCGGGCGCCGATTGGCGCGTGGACGTGGCGTTGCCCAACGAGGGCAGGCGTTATGTCGTGCGCAAGGGATCCATCGCCGTGGACGGGATCAGCCTCACGGTTTCAGATCTGGAACCGGAGAAGTTCACGCTGTGGATCATTCCGCACACTTGGGCGGTGACCAACCTGCGAGAGCGCTCCGTGGGCCAGCGGGTGAACCTGGAGTACGACATGCTGGCCAAACACGTGGAACGGGTCGTTGAACTGATGGTGCGACCGGAGTTGTTGCAGGGATCCGGCGCTCAGTAGCGGTTTTCGCCGCCCTCAGATGGAAATCGGGTGGCTTGCCATGCGCCAGATGCGAAGTAAGGATACACACTATGGCTGATGTTTATGGTAACCCGATGAGGCCGATGCCGAGTTTTCCGCAGTTCTTCTCCTTAAAAGCGTTTGTAGGCGCTCTGATGGGGCTGCTGGCGATCTCCACTGTCTTTGGCTCGTTTTACACGGTTGCGGCCGAATCCGAGGGGGTTCTTTTGCGGTTCGGGAAATTCGTGCGGATTGTCGAGCCGGGGTTGCACTTTAAAATACCGCTTGGAGTCGACGATGTGGTGGTGCTCCCGACGCGCCGCCAGTTGAAGATGGAGTTCGGCTTTGCGTCCCAAGGATTCACCAACCGCTTTCAAGTGGGCAAATCTCCGAACGATGAAAAGTCGATGGTGACAGGCGATCTCAACGCGGCGCTGGTGGAATGGGTGGTGCAGTATCGCATCGACAACGCGAAAGAGTATCTCTTCGACGTGCGGGATCCCGACCTGACTCTTCGTGACATCGCGGAGTCATCGATGCGCGAGGTTGTTGGAGACCGCTCGGTCGACGAGGTGATCACGATCGGCCGTCAGGAAGTTGAGGTGGCCGCGCTCGCGCGGATGCAGGAACTCTCAAAGCTTTATCAACTCGGAATCCGCGTGGATGGAGTGCAGCTCAAGGATGTCAATCCTCCGAGGCAGGTGGAGTCATCCTTTAACGAGGTCAACCGTGCGCAGCAGGATCGCGAAAATGCGATCAACATCGCCAACGGCGAGTACAACAAGGCTGTGCCGCGTGCCAAGGGGCAGGCCGAGCAGACGCTCAGCACGGCGCAGGGATATCGGTTCAAACGCATTAACGAAGCGGAGGGCGATGTCGCCGCGTTCAAGCAGACCTTGGAGCAGTATCTGAAGGCGCCCGAAATCACGCGAACACGCATTTACCTTGAGACGATGGCGGAGGTCCTTCCGAAAGCGGGATCAAAGATGATTATCGATGATTCCCTGAGCAGCCTGCTCCCCGTGCTGCCGCTGCAGATGGGGTCGCACTCAGCAACCGGCAAAGCCATGGAGATCCGCTAATGAGAAAGCTAACCCTACCTTTATTGTTGTTGATTGTTGTGTGCGGTCTCGCGCTTTCGAGCAGCACTTTCACCATCAATCAAGCGGAACAGGTGATCATCACCCAGTTCGGCAAGCCCGTGGGCGAGCCCATCGCCGAGCCGGGCCTTCATTTTAAGCTTCCGTTTATCCAAGATATCAACCGCATCGACAGGCGGTTTTTGGAATGGGATGGCGCGCCCGTGGCGATCCCCACCAAGGACAAGACGTACATCCGCGTCGAAACGTTTGCGCGGTGGCGGATTCTTGATGCGAAGACGTACTTTGTCCGATTGCACGACGAACGCAGCGCGCTCTCGCGACTGGAGGACATTCTCGGGAGTGAAACCCGCAACGCTGTTGCGAGGCATGAACTCATCGAAATTGTGCGCACGGACAAGAATCGTGTGCCTCTCAGGGACGCAACTCTCAAGACCGAGGGTGTGGGGCAAATCGGGGTCTTACCTCCAATTCGGTTTGGGAGGAAAAAAGTGGAGGAAGAAATTGCCAAAGACGCGGCGAAGAAGCTTTCGGAATTTGGAATCGACCTCTTGGATGTGCGCATCAAGCGGGTGAATTATAACCCCGACGTGCTTGAGCGGATTTACCAGCGGATGATGAGCGAACGCCAGCAGATCGCACAGCTATTCCGTTCCGAGGGGGAGGGTGCTGCGGCGAAAATCGCCGGGCAGAAAGAGCGCGACCTGAGCGAAATCGAGTCTGCCGCGTACCGTGAAGCGAATCAAATCCGCGGGGAGGCTGACGCCAAGGCCTCGGAGATTTACGCAAACGCGTTCGGTAAGTCGCCCCAGGCAGCCGAATTTTACCGGTTTCTCAAGACGATGGAGACTTACAAATCGGTGATTTCGAAGGATACCAGTCTGCTGCTCTCGACGGACTCTGAACTCATGGGGTTGATCAAGCGGTCCGAAGCAGCGATGAAGGCGCCCGCCGGCCGATAGCCGGGATGACTGTTGCCGGAGACGGCCTTTCGATCGATGCGGTGCGCCTGCGGCGGTTTCGTTCGCATGATGGCTTGCGTTGACCCAGCAAGCAGGCGTGGGTAGGCTCTCGCGTTTTCGTTCTATAAGCCACGCCATGAGTCAGAATTATAAGGACAGTCTCCTTCTCCCAAAAACCGATTTCCCGATGAAGGGTGATCTGGTGAAGCGCGAGCCCGAGCGGCTCGCCAAGTGGGAGCAATCCGGGTTGTATCAGCGCATCCAGAAGGCCCGGACCGGAGCGCCCCTGTATGTGCTGCATGACGGGCCTCCATTCGCGAATGGCGACGTCCACATGGGCACCGCCCTCAACAAGGTGCTCAAGGATCTGATTGTGAAGTCGCGGAGCATGGCTGGATTTTCCGCGCCTTACATCCCCGGATGGGACTGCCATGGGTTGCCGATTGAATTCAAGGTGGTGAAGGAGTCCCGCGGCTTGTCTGCTGCGGAGATCCGCAAGCGTTCAGCCGAATACGCCCTCAAGTACGTCGATATTCAACGCAAGCAGTTCAAGCGTCTCGGGGTGCTTGGCGATTGGGAGAATCCGTACCTGACGATGGATCCCGCGTACGAGGCCGATATCCTGCGAGCGTTTGCGGGGTTGGTGGACAAGGGACTGGTGTATCAAAGCAAAAAGCCCGTGTACTGGAGTACCGGTGCGCAAACCGCCCTTGCCGAGGCCGAGGTTGAATACGCCGACCGCGAGGATCCCGCGATTTTCGTGGAGTTCCCGCTCACGTCCGGTCCGCTCGCGGGGGCTGCGAGCATGGTGATCTGGACCACGACGCCGTGGACGCTTCCCGCGAACGTGGCGATCGCCATGCATCCACGGGAGCGCTACCTGGTCAGGTCGTTCACTGTCGCGGGGGCGAAGCGTGTGCTGCTGGTCGCGGAGAAGCTGCTGGAAGCTTTCGTACAAGCCACAGGCGCGGTGCTTGAAGAAGGACTGCCTCTCGAGGCGGCGAGCTTTACCGGTGAGCAGCTCGCAGGAAGCGAGGCGCAGCATCCGTTCCTGCCTCGCAAATCCAAACTCATCACCGCTGAATTTGTGACGACCGACAGCGGCACGGGGCAGGTGCACATCGCGCCCGGGCACGGTTCGGACGATTACATCGCCGGGATGCAGAACGGGCTGCCGATTCTTTCGCCGGTCGATGACAACGGACGGTTCACCGTGGAGGTTGGGGTTGCGGATTGGGAGGGGCGCAACGTGTTTGAAGCGAACCGGGACGTGATTGAGTTGCTAAAGAAGAAAGGGCTTCTGATTGGCGAACAGGTTTATCAGCACAGCTATCCCCACTGCTGGCGTTCAAAGACGCCGATCGTTTTCCGCGCCGTCGAGCAGCTCTTTATCCGCGTGGACGATATCCGCGCAAACGCGCTCTCCGCGATCGACAAGGTGCAATGGATCCCGCACTGGGGCCGCAACCGGATCGCGGGAACCGTCGAGTCGCGTCCGGACTGGTGCATCTCGCGGCAGCGCTCGTGGGGCGTCCCGCTGCCAGTGTTCTACTCCGAGACTGGCGAGCTGATCTTGGACGCGGACCGTGCGCGGAAAGTGGCGGACATTGTCGAGACGGAGGGCACCAACGTTTGGTTTGAGCGGGACGATACTTGGTGGAGCGACAAGCTCGGTTTGCCGGCTGGAACGACGCGCCGCAATGACACGCTTGATGTGTGGATTGATTCGGGTGTTTCGCATGAAGCTGTGTTGCGCCGCCGCAGCGAGCTGCGTTTTCCGGCCGACGCGTACATCGAGGCGACTGACCAGCATCGCGGGTGGTTTCAATCCTCATTAATGACATCGGTCGCCCTGCGCGGAGAGGCTCCGTACAAGACGGTCCTCACGCATGGATTTGTTGTCGACAAGGACACGCGCAAAAAAGTCTCCAAGTCTGCTCAGGGTTCATATGTGAAGCCGATGGATGCGGAGCATTTCGTGGGCAAGTACGGTGCCGACATTGTGCGGTTGTGGGCGTCGAGCGTTGAGTTCACGCACGAGGTGCCGTTTTCCGAGGAGTCATTCGCAGTTCTCACGGACGCCTACCGGCAGTTCAGGAATGTGCTTCGAATCCTGCTCGCGAACCTGCATGACATGCCCGCGGCGGGCGCTTCTCTGGAGGGGGCGACGACAGTGGATTTGTGGATGCTCAGCAGGCTGCAAGGCGTGATCAAAACCTGCCGCGAAGCCTATGCGGAGTACGATTTCCGGCGTGTGTTTCAAACGTTGAACCAGTTTTGCACGGTGGATCTCTCCGCCCTCTACGTTGATATCACCAAAGACCGCTTGTACTGCGACGCCGCAGGTGCCCCGCGCAGGCGCGCCACCCAGGCGGTGATGTCGCGAGTCTTTGATGCGGTCTGCAGGCTGCTTGCACCGATCCTCGCTTATACGACCGACGAGGCTTGGGAACACTCCGGACGCGCGGACTCGGTGCATCTCGAAGTTTTCCCAGAGGTGGATGCCGCTTTACTCAATCCTGAATTAGAGGCGCGCTTCTCGAATTGGTTGGAGCTGCGTTCCGTGGTCGCTCAGGCGGTGGAACCGGCGCGCCAGCAGAAGCTCGTTGGAAACGCGCTTGAGGCCGAAGTGGACATTGAGGTTTCAGACGACGCATTGCTTGCAAGCGTCGCGGGCGTCGAGGCAGAGGTCGAGGAGGCGCTCATCCTCAGCCAGGTTCGCATTCGGAAGGGGACGCAGACGGTCGCATCCGTGAAGCGGAATCCGAATGCGCGCTGCGGGCGGTGCTGGCGCCACAAGTCCTCGGTAGGCGCCTCAAGTGCCCATCCGGAGCTTTGCGAACGCTGCGAAGAAGTCATCGCCAAACTCTGATGAACGCACAAGAGCAGGACCAATCCCGGCAGCCAGGTGATTCGGAGGGCGTGGCGGAGGCGCGCAGCGGCTCCTGTTGTTCCGGGATGGGATGGTTGGGCGCGGTCGTTGTGGTGGTTTTGTATGCGCTGGATCAGGCGACGAAACTTTGGACGGTCCGTAACTTTGATCTGGGTGA